>JBEIKR010000149.1:0-6069 GCA_040379705.1 Crocinitomicaceae bacterium | reverse complement strand
CCTGCGACACGTGGCTCAGTGAGCTCATTTGGCGTGAGTTTTACATTCAGATTCTAACCAATCATCCGCGCGTCGCAGCGGGGGCGTTTCGTCCGGAGTACAACCAAATCCAGTGGCAGGGAAATCCATATCAACAAGACTAAAATCTTTACCAATATTATCTCGTCCACCAAGATCACCAGTAAATTGCGTGGCACCAAAGCCAAACACCAGCTCTTTTTTGTTCAACGACCAGTTTCTCTGAGTGTTGAAATTTGTGTGCTGAGCATAGGTTAAAGAGCTCAATAACAAAGTGATAACTACAATTGAAATTCTCATTTCTCTAATTTAAGGGCATTATAACACCATTATATGTAGCGAAAATATTAAATTCTTTCCAATATACCCATGATTTCATTGGATTTATTTTCAAAATTTGATTGTTGACAACGTGAATTTATATAGGTACAAAAACAAAAAATCAGATAAAACGATCCAGGTTTGGTGACCGTTTTATCTGATTAACAATTGTAAAATGTACTAAGTGCTTCTAGCGTAATTCAATACCCCGATCCTTCGCTGTGTCTTCGCTGAAATTTGATTGTTCATGCATGTTTAACAAAACGACCAATGTTAACGACGACAAGCCCATTGCTCCGAAGAACAATGGGCTTTTGAATGGGGAAATAGTCGGTGCTTGGCAGCACTTTACAATCTGTTTAATATTCTGTTTTGAAGCAATGTATTCAGTACTTAACTTGCTCCGATCCAACTGGATTGTTTTTACTTCCATACTCATTTATTAGTGATTAAAAATTTTCTTTAATTTTTCTAAAGCTCGAAAAGACTTCACTTTTGCATTGTTTTCAGTGATTTCGAGAATCTCTCCAATTTCTCGAAATGATCTCTTTTCAAAAAAGCGCAATTCCAAAAGTTGCATGTCTTTTTCTTTCAATTTTGATAGAGATTCGAATAGTTTCTTTTTATTTTCTTCTGTACTGTCTTCATCAAATTCTTCGATTATTTCAAACAACTGGTAACTGTCAATATTCACTGTTCGCTCCGCTTTTTTATCTCTGAAGGCCTGATATAACTCGCTTTTTGCAATTCGGTACAACCAAGATGAAAATGGCACACCTCGAAATTCATACCGATGTATATTATTCAAGGCTTTCATAAAAACTTGTGAAGTGACATCAAACGCCGTCTCTTCATCGTTCATGCGTTGATAGATATAGCGAAATATCTGTTCGTGGTAACGTCGATACAAAGGCCCGAAACTTTCTGGGTTCTCTTTCGCTCGCTTAATCCAGCAGAGCTCTTCCTCTATCCGCTGGCTGGTCTGATGATACATGGGGTTAACTGTCATAACATTGAGTTTTATTTCTGGTTTGTTCGCAAGGCTTGCAGTCCTTACTGTGGCTAAAACGCAACGCATGGTGTTATGTAACACTTTTCTTCAATGCATGGATTGAAAAAAGTAACAAAATAAATCAACTGTTTGAAAATGAATAATTTGAAAACGTTTAATTCACGTGGATTTACCTAAAATTCACCATGTAACTGGTGTCTGTAAGTGAGAAAAGAAAGGCTTTGACTGCTTTCTTGTCTTTTTCACTGAGTACAAAAGGCTGAATATCCTTATTCTGATTTGGGTGTCCTGCCCCACCTTTTGAATAATGATTAAGGACCTTGTCAAGATCTTTGAAGCTTCCGTCATGCATGTACGGGAATGTCAACTCAATATTTCGAAGTGAGGGTACTTTAAATTTACCGATATCACTGCTGTCCCCATGAATGCGAAACCTTCCTTTATCCTCACCATAGTCCACATACAAACCATTATTTTCCGCCACAAAGGTGGTGAAATAAGGCGCGGGATGACATTTGGTGCAATATAGCTGATTGGAAAACAGTTCCCACCCACGTTGCTCCTCTTTTGTCAAGGCTGATTTCCTCCCTTGTTGAAATTGATCGAAACGAGAATTCATAGAGATCAAAGAACGCTCGAAAGCAGCAATGCTTCGTGTTAGAACATACGCATCGAAATCCCTGTTGAAAATTGCTCTAGCGGCCTGTTGGTACTTGTCAATTTTTCTTAGTCGCTTCAGCAATTCATTCATTGGAATATCCATCTCAGTATGTTCCTGAATCGGCACTAACACTTGAACCTCCAAGGAAGCGAGATGCGCATCAAACATTGCCGTTTTTAGAAAGGCTGAATTTAAAATCGATGGCGCATTTCGTTGGACCAAGCGGCTCTCTACTCCTGTACTCAGTTTTTTTTGATCTGTAAAGGCAAAGCTCGGTTTGTGACATGACGCACAAGAAATTGATTCATCTATGGATAGTCGTTTATCAAAGAATAGTGCTCTTCCAAGCGCGATTTTCTCTTCACTTATTGGATTGTCGTCAGGAGATGGAATCTGAATAGTAGAAACTTCCATAGGGCCAGTCTTACATCGAACCAAAAAAAGGGGCACTATCAATGCCCCGAAAAATCCAATAAATCCTATGCTCTTTGCAATTTTCATTGCTGCATTACCTTCAATGAATGGATTAACTTCCTCGATGTATCATACATGTTTAATACATATATTCCACTTTCTAAATCAGTAAGGGTTGTTGATCCCCATGAGTGCTTTGGAGAAAACGTGTATATTATTCTACCGGATGCATCAATTAGTTCTGCAGTACCTGCATTAACAATGTCTTTCCAAAACAACTGCAAGGACCACGCATCAGCCGAATAATACACTTGACCAGCATTGGGTGCAGGTGTAATTGTTCCTGCATTTGGACTTTGATCAAAAACAACATAAGATCCAATATTTTGCATTACGTCAGCATTGAGTCCTGCTGTTCCATGCTTAACACCACAAGTAAGCAGATTTACACCTCTCACCCATTGATCAGCATGACAGTTGACATGAATATCAATTTGATCGGGATAACTATTTGATTGAACAACGGGGAGGTTAACCGACGTATAGTTGTTATTGCCAAGGTTGTGCAATTCAAAATAACTTTCCGTAGTCGCAGCATCTCCATTTCCATCCGAGTCTGCCCATCCGCCAATGATCATGTGCATGTATCCAGAAGACCATCCCCAATACATAGAAGGATCCTGGAAGCTCAATGGATGATTCACAGGCCAAGTGGTAATATCAACTGCGGTTGGACTTGAAATAGTATTCATTGACTCTGGAATACCAACCCCAAAGTTGATTTCTTCAATGTTCTGCACATTTAAAAAACCAAGGTAAAGCACATGATTTGTTGGCTCTACTAAAAATACAGTATCCGACAAATCCAAATCTTGTCCACCGTCGTGAATGACATGAAGGTTCGATAAGTAATAGTCGAAATGATCTAATTGAAACGTAGTTCCTGAAGCATCGACATGGTTTGATCCAATTTGAAGTGGAGTCGAACCTACGACAGGCAAGATATCGATGAAAACATTTTTCTGTGCGAATGATAAACAACTGAATGTCAAAGATAAAACGAAGATTAACCCTTTCATAACTTAATTTTTGTGTACAATGTACAAGATTTCCTTTTCATGCAAACGGTAGCGAGTTACTTTTTCAGCTCCGTATTCTTTTCGCGGATCAAATTCCGACACCGTGAATCCTGCACGCTTGAGCCATTGTGGGTAATCCAAGCCAAACAAGCGAACATGGTCCTTCTGCCAGAAATGAATTTCGCGGTCTTTTGGTGAAGTAATGGTAGGGTCTTCGTAAGTCACATCGCGGTCAAAATCCTGAGGGACTTGCATGATTCCCCAACCTCCTGGCTTCATCACACGGTACAATTCAGAGATACATTGATTTACATCGTCGACATGTTCCAGTACATGATTGCAGAATACAACATCAAAGCGATTGTCTTCCAATGGAATATGGTGCAAGTCAAAATGAATGTCCGCAATCGGAGAAACCAGATCACCTGTGAGGTATTGAAGATTTTTTTGTGCCTTAAATCGGGAATGAAAACACTGCTCTGGTGCGATGTGCAGCACCTCGAGTTTTTCAGCCGTAAAGAAATTCGATCGGTCTTTCAGGTATAACCACATCAAACGGTGGCGTTCTAAAGTTAGGTCATACGGACAAAGCACATTTTCGCGGTGCGCCGTATCCGAACCATAGGAAAGGAATTTAGAGAACGAACGCTCACATACTGGGCATTCCACTTTATTTCCTTTGTATAGCAAGGGAGCTACCTTTTTAAAGGGATAACTCAACCGAATTAACAAAGGTCGAGGAAGTGTATTGAGCAAGAACTTATACAGCTTTTTCATTGAGGCAAATGTACGGAAAGAAATGTGCAATACCGACTTAATGGTTTAACTTTGTGCATTCCATCTTAGCACCTATGAAACAGCTGAACATCTTTCTTTTCATGACCATCGGTACTATCTATGCTCAAAATCCTATGTCAAATACACTCATTCCCAAATCAATTAAGCAAGCACAAAAGTTAACGATTCATGGGCATGAACGCGTTGATGACTACTACTGGATGAATCAAAGGGATTCGAAAGAGGTACTTGCACATCTCGCCAATGAGAATGCATACGCAAACTCTTATTTTACGCATTTGGAAGATTTGCAACAGAATCTCTTGGATGAATTTGAAAAACGCATTGATCCGAATGACAAAAGCGCCCCATTTATTCTAAATGGAAAGACCTATCAATCAAGAAATGTGGAAGGGAAAGATTATGCCTTGATATATCAGATGAATGGTACCAAAGAAACAATCTTTTTGGATGAAAATGAACGTGCGAAGAATCAATCATTTTATGAATTGGCCGATTGGTCACCGTCTCCGGATAATCAATTGTTAGCTATTTCGGAAGACTATATCGGACGAAGAAAATATACCATTCGCATTCGTGACAACAAAACAGGGCGTTACCTAAAAGATGTGATCTCAGATTCAGACGGTTCAATCGTTTGGGCGAATGACAATAAGACAATTTTTTATGTCAAAAAGGATCCACAAACCTTACGTGAGTTCCAAGTATATCGCCATACTTTAGGTACAGATGATTCAAAAGATGTATTGGTTTATCAGGAAAATGACGAGAAATTCAATGTCTCCATCACCAAGTCGTTGACGGATAAATTCATTTTCATTTACAGCTTTAGCTCCACCACCTCGGAGTTGCAATTGATTGATGCAAGTACTCCTACAGATTCTCCGAAAACATTCTTGAAGCGCGAGAAGGACCATTTGTATGAAGTCGATCACCACGAATCGGGATTTTACATCCTGTCGAACAAGGACGCGAAGAACCGGAAAGTTGTCTTTAGTCCTGGAACTCCGAAAACCATAGATGATTGCAAAGTCATTACTGCCCACTCTACGGATGTTTTGTTGGAAGGATTGCTGGTCTTGAAGAATTACATGATTACCGAAGTGCGTACCAATGGACTTCGAAAAATCATCACCACGAATCTGCAATCGAACGAATCAAAAACAATTCTCTTCAATGAAGAAACCTATTTCACAGGACTAGGATTGAATGACGATTACGAAGCGGAGAAACTCTTCTTCAACTACAATTCACTCACAACCCCTGCAACGGTATATCAGTATGATTTGGCAAATGGAACGAAAACCGTATGGTTCCAACGCACATTGTTGGACAAATCCTTTACACCAGACAACTATGAATCGAAGCGCGTTTGGGCCTTGGCCAATGACGGGACAAAAATTCCAGTTTCAATCGTTTACAAAAAAGGAACAGATCTTTCAAAAGCCCCATGTTTACTTTATGGCTACGGTTCGTATGGCTATACACTGCCGGATGTATTTAGCGCAACCCGTTTGAGTCTGCTCGACCGTGGATTTGTCTATGCGGTGGCACACATTCGTGGAAGCAAATACATGGGTGAACATTGGTATGAGGACGGGAAATTTTTAAAGAAAATCAACACATTTACCGATTTTATCAATGCCGCAGAATTCCTCGGGACAGCGGGCTATTGCGATAAAACAAGAATCTATGCACAAGGCGGAAGTGCTGGTGGATTGTTGATGGGGGCAGTTTTGAACATGGCACCTTACCTGTGGAAAGGT
>JBEIKR010000148.1:0-6114 GCA_040379705.1 Crocinitomicaceae bacterium | reverse complement strand
TTAAGTTTATTTAAGTCAAATCCAAAAATTACGCAATCGGCAGAAATGCGAGGATTTAATTCATGGTTCATTTTATCGTGCATGCACAAATTTAATGAAGTTTTTTCTATACATTCGCAAAGTGTATTTTTGACACAAAGGTCCTTAAACAATTTTTTTTATATGATACTTATCGTTGATAGCGGTTCAACTAAGAGTGATTGGGTGTTAATCAAAAACGGAGAGCACCACTCTTATTCGACAATGGGCTTGAACCCGTATTTCCATGATGAAGACACCGTGTACAATGCAGTCCATGGGAATCCTGGTTTGAATGAAGCCTCATTGGAGGTTGAACGCGTCTATTTTTACGGCGCTGGGTGTTCTGCTCCTCATTTGAATGATGTCATTCGTCGAGGTTTAAAGCGACTTTTTGTGAATGCTGAAGTTTCTGTAGACCACGATTTAACGGCATGTGCTTATGCTACATATGAAGGTGCGCCAAGCATTTCATGCATCATTGGTACAGGATCAAATTCATGTTATTACGATGGAAAAAGCGTATCAGAAGTTGTTCCAGCATTAGGTTACATTTTAGGTGATGAAGGCAGCGGGTCTTACTTCGGGAAGAAACTTCTTTCCAACTACCTCTACCACCGCCTGCCCGAGGACATTTCAAATGTCTTGAAAAATGAAATGGGATTGACAAAAGATATCATCGTTGAGCGTGTGTATATGACACCAAATGCCAATGTGTATCTCGCCTCATTCATGCCGTTCATCACGCGTTTTGCAGAACATCCCTACATCCAAGAAATGGTATATGAAGGATTCCGTCATTTCATCGACATTCATGTTTGCTGCTACCCGAACTACAGAGATGTGAAAACCCATTTTGTAGGATCGATTGCACAGATCTTTGAAAAACAATTGATTGATGCATGTCACTCATTGGATGTGCAGATGGGATCAATCATTCGCAAGCCAATCGAAGGCCTTGTGAGCTACCACGAAAATCACCTTAACGTATTGAAATCATGAAATTAGGATTATTCTTCTCGTTGCTTTTTAGTGTCGGAATGAGTTTCGCTCAACCCGGTGAAAAAGGACTTTTGGTGACGCCAGATTGGGCAAAAAATGCAACCATATATGAAGTCAATGTGCGTCAGTTCACGCCAGAAGGGACATTTGCTGCCTTTGAAAAACACTTGCCTCGCTTGAAAGCAATGGGGGTAGATATCCTTTGGTTGATGCCAATCAATCCGATTGGTGAGAAAAACCGCAAGGGATCTCTCGGAAGCTACTATGCGGTGAAAGATTACAAAGCAGTGAATCCTGAGTTTGGAAACAAAGACGATTTCAAACATTTGGTGGACGCAGCACATTCTTTAGGGATGAAAGTCATCATCGACTGGGTGGCAAATCACTCTTCGCCAGACAATGTTTGGATTACAGAAGGTCATTTGGAGTACTACACACTCGATTCAACGGGAAATGTGCAACCAACCATCGGAACAGATTGGTGGGATGTTGCTGATTTAAATTATGACAGCAAAGAAATGCGAGGTCGAATGATCGACGCCATGGAATACTGGGTACGTGAGTTCGATTTAGATGGATACCGTTGTGATGTTGCTGGTTGGGTGCCTTTGGATTTCTGGATTGATGTGCGCACAGCCTTGGACGAAATTAAGCCGGTCTTCATGCTTGCAGAGGCCGAAGAAGTGGCGCTTCACCAAGCGATGGACATGACCTATGGGTGGGAATTTCACCACATCATGAATAAGATTGCCAAAGGGGTAATGGACATTGATGACATTCGCATTTACTTCGAAAAAGACAAAACATACCCTGCAAATGCTTACCGCATGATGTTTACTTCCAACCACGATGAAAATTCATGGAATGGAACGGAGATGGAACGAATGGGTGAGGCACGTTTTGCTTTGGCGGTTCTTGCCGCAACTATCGATGGAATGCCCTTGATTTACAACGGACAGGAAACAAGCCTTGATCGTCGGCTAAAGTTCTTTGACAAAGACTCTATCGGTTGGCAAAAAATGGATTTGGTAGATTTTTACACCAAATTAAACGACCTACACCACACCAATCAAGCACTTTGGGGCGGTCGTGCAGGTGGCGAATTGCAGCTGTTGAGTCCTGAAGGAGAAGAGCACTTGCTCGTTTTTGTTCGTGAGAAAGGAAAACAGAAAGTTCTTGTGGCCATCAACCTCTCTCCATCGAATGGAAAAATGACTTTGACAGATGAGCGCCTCTGCGGGAAATACACGAATCTGTTCAGTGGCAAGAAACAAAAAGTTGGAAAAACAATGTCCCTCGAGATGAAACCTTGGGAATACATCGTATTGACAAAATAAATCTATGAAAACTGCTACTACTAAACCTAGACTCTCGTTCTGGCAGATTTGGAATATGAGCTTCGGATTCCTCGGAATTCAAATGGGATTTGCCTTACAAAATGGAAATGCAAGTCGAATATTGACAGATTTCGGTGCAGACGTCGAAAGTTTGTCGTGGTTTTGGCTTGTAGCGCCACTAACAGGGTTGATTGTGCAGCCCATAATCGGATATTGGAGTGACCGCACATGGTCGAAACGCTTTGGACGAAGAAAACCATTCTTCCTTGCTGGTGCTATATTAGCCTGCACGGCTTTGGTCCTGTTGCCCAATGCGGATAATTTCACGACCTACTTCCCTGCCCTACTGGTTGGTGCAGGATTTTTAATGTTGATGGATGCTTCTTTCAACGTCTCTATGGAACCTTTCCGCGCATTGGTAGCAGACAACTTGCCGGATGAGCAAAGTACCAAAGGATTCTCGATTCAAACGGCTTTAATTGGAATTGGTGCTGTTGTAGGTTCCTTCCTTCCATGGATTTTGACGAATGTTTTTGGCGTTTCCAATGATGTTCAAGGGGTAAAAGTTCAACCGAACGTCGTTTATTCATTTTACATTGGTGCAGTTGTCTTCATGGCGGCCATCCTATGGACCATTTTCAAAACGAAAGAATACTCCCCAGAAGAGCGCATTGAAATGGGGATCATTTCGGAAGAAACCAAAAAGGAAAAATTCCGAATTCCCAGAGAAATGTGGCAACTTGGATTGGTTCAGTTCTTTTCTTGGTTCGGTTTATTCTGTCTTTGGGTGTATACCACAACATCATTGCGTGAACACACCTATGACCTTCCAACAATGGAAGCGATAAAAGCAGGATTAGAGGCAAATCCGACAGATGCCGTTTTGAAAGGTCAGCACAAACTGAGTGAAGACCTCGGTGACTGGGTTGGAATTTTGTTCGGAATTTACAATGGAATCTCTGCCATTTTTGCTTTTTGTATTCCTGTAATTGCAAAGAGACTCGGGAAACTAAAAACCCATGCGCTTTCATTACTTATGGGAGGAATCGGTCTGGTATTGATGTATTTCATGCCGGATAAAAACATGATGATCATTCCGATGCTCTTCATTGGGATTGCGTGGGCAAGTATTTTAGCCATGCCTTATGCCATTCTAGCTGGGGTACTTCCTGCTTCTCAAATGGGTATCATGATGGGAATCTTCAATTTCTTTATTACACTACCCCAAATTTTCAGTGCGCTATTCTCTGGACCAATTGTAAAATATTTGTTTGGAGGAAATGCAGCGTATGCCCTTGTTTTAGGCGGGTCGATGATGATTCTTGCCTGCATCTTTACCTTGAGAATTCGATTGACTAAATGAAAATCAAAGGCCTCATTTTTGACTTAGATGGCGTATTGGTCTCTACAGAAAAGAACCATTATATCGCTTGGAAAAAAACTGCTGAACGACTTGGATCTGATTTTACTGAATTGGACAATGAACAATTGAAAGGTATCAGTCGGGTGGATTCATTAAAAAAGATCATCGCTTTGGCTGGTGTTTCTGTTTCAGCTGAAGACTTCGAGGAGCTCCTTGTGTTTAAAAACGACATTTACCTTGAATCCATTCGCACGCTTGGACCTGCCGATGCACTACCTGGTGTGGTCGAACTTTTACATTACGCGAAAGCACATGGCATTAAACTCGGCGTGGGTTCATCCAGCAAGAATGCCAATGCGATTCTCGAACTTCTTCAAATCAAAGACATGTTCGATGCCATCATTGATGGAAATGGTGTTAGTGCCCCAAAACCACATCCCGAAGTTTTCCTCAACGCAGCGCAAAGGATGGGATTGAGTTCCGAAGATTGTTTGGTTTTTGAAGATGCCGAAAGTGGAATCCTGGCAGCAAAAGCAGGTGGATTTAAAGTCATTGCGACAGGGAATCCAAATGTAGCTGAATTGGCAAATGCCTATGTGGACACATTGATAGATTTTAATATTTCCCTGTATGAAGAATCTCTTTGAGATAGATGAATGGAAAGTGATCGAGCGTAAATTCGATCCGCAGCGACAAGAGGAAGCAGAAAGTATCTTTTCGATTGGAAATGGGTCCTTTGGCCAACGTGCCAATTTTGAAGAATCTTACACCGGTAAAAGTCTGCAAGGAAGCTATGTAGGCGGTGTCTATTATCCAGACAAAACACGCGTGGGTTGGTGGAAAAATGGGTACCCCGAATATTTCGCAAAGGTGTTGAATTCGTGCAATTGGATTGGAATCAATATCCATGTGGACGGAGAAGCACTTGATTTAGCGACGAGTACTGTAAAGTCTTTTTACCGTGAACTCGACATGCAAACGGGTACTTTGACGCGTAAGTTCGTCTGTGTACTAAAAGGAAATAAAGAAGTGGAAGTGGAAACGGTGCGTTTCTGTTCAATGGCCAACGATGAAATTGCCGCGATACGCTATTCCATTAAACCACTCAACTTTTCAGCAAACTTTAAGATTGCACCGTACTTGGATGGACGCGTCAACAATGCAGATTCCAATTACAATGAGTTTTTCTGGACACCAGACATTCAACGCATCGGAGTGCGCAAAGGTGTAGTAAGTGCGAAGACCAAGAAAACAGATTTTCTTGTTTCCAATGCCATGCGTTTCTCCTTCTGGGAAGGATCGAAAATTCTTGACATTCATCCAAATCTTAAGGAAGAAGAGCTATACATTGAAAACAATTTTGAGCATTTCTTGGAAAAAGGGAAAACCTATACGATCAAAAAGTATGTGTCGGTAACCTCATCCATCAATCACTCGCACTTCAACACTGTTGCAGCATCGATTACGAATGTTACTGCTGCGTATGTACGTGGATTTGATGCCTTGCACGAAGAACATGTGGCGGCATGGAAAGCGATTTGGGAAAATGCAGATGTGGTGATTAAAGGAGATCAAGCTGCTCAGCAAGCCATCCGATTCAACATCTTCCATTTGTACCAAACATATACAGGAAAGAATCCTAAACTCAACATCGGACCCAAAGGTTTTACGGGTGAAAAGTATGGAGGTGCAACATATTGGGACACCGAAGCCTATTGCATACCTTTCTACTTGAAAACAGCTCCTTCAAAAATCGCACGTCAGCTTTTGAAATACCGCTATTTCCAGCTCGACAAAGCCATTGAAAATGCAGAAAAATTAGGATTTACAGATGGTGCAGCCTTGTATCCTATGGTAACGATGAATGGTGAAGAATGCCACAATGAGTGGGAAATCACCTTCGAGGAAATCCATAGAAATGGTGCCATTGCCTTCGCGATTTACAACTATGTGCGTCACACAGGTGATTTCGATTATGTAAGTAAATATGGAATCCATGTCCTCACTGCCATCGCACGATTCTGGGTGCAGCGCTTCAATTGGTCAAACGATAAAAACAAGTATGTAATGCTTGGTGTTACCGGTCCAAACGAATATGAGAACAACATCAACAATAACTGGTACACAAACTTTTTAGCCCGTTGGTGTATTCAATATGCCTTGGAATGTAACGACCGTTTGGGAGAAAATGGGGTTTCATTGACAGCCAAGGAACGTGAGCAATGGATTCATGTAACTGAAAATGTGTACTTCCCGCTTCTTGAAGGAACCAATGTTTATCTTCAACAAGATGGATTCATGGATAAAGTCATGATGAATGCTGCAGACCTTCCCGACTCGGAACGCCCCATCAACCAGCATTGGTCTTGGGACCGTATTCTACGTTCTGTGTTC
>JBEIKR010000147.1:0-6271 GCA_040379705.1 Crocinitomicaceae bacterium | reverse complement strand
TACACCTCCTATTTATTTGTCTGCTGACAAGTATTTGCCTTAGCCAACAAGCTGCAAGTCAAACTGCTGCCACTGAAGATAGCATTCCTTTGTATTTGAGCCCGCCCCCATCGGTTATCCTAGCTCCGAATGTATACCCCTTTAAATTGGACAGTCCTATTTGTATTGTTCCTCCAATTATCTATCCACCAATAGACTGGTGGCACATTGGTAATATTGGCACAACATGCGTGTGGGCTGCACCAAATTGTGGAGACACCTACCAGCCAAATGGAAAACTTTCGAGTCACATCGAATGTGAAAATGGCATTCAGCATGGTAAAACTCAGTATTTTGATGAAAAAGGTCGGAAAACATCTGAAAGTTATTTCATCCATGGTAAACAAATCTCCTCAAAATCTTTCGACGCAAAAGGCAAACTGCTCTCATGGGTAAATTACGATGCGAAAGGGGCGCTTCATGGCTACAATTATTCTTGGGACGAAAATTACGGTAAAAAAATTATCACCCGCTATGTTCACGGAATCGAACATGGGGTGAGGGAAGAATACAACAATGGCGTTCTCAACCTTGAACAAGTATATGACCATGGAGAAGTGACCAAGCAAACTTATTACTTTGAGAATAAACAAGCCTATCAGCAAACAACATACTACAAAGGTCAAATAATTCTAGAGGAAATGTTCCGCGAGGATGGCAGCGTAAGTAGTTATGCATTGAACGATTCATTGGGGCACCGTGTTTTGGACTATGCTAAGAATGAGCGCGGAATTATCAATTCAGAGCGACATTACAAAAACAACCTTCCAATCGGCACCGCACTAGAAGCGTACGATGACCAAACGGGGTATCGCATGACTGTCGATTATGAGAATGGACTTCCGTTGGCAAGTTACGAACGACATGGAGAACATTTATACCGCATCAAGCACTTCACACAAGGACGATTTGATTCGTTAATTACCTTTCATCTCGATGGAGACACTTCTGAGCTACTGACTACAGGTAATATCTGGCACCAACAAAAATGGGACTCCTCTGGAAGACAAACCGATGACTACCGTTTTTACAACGACATTTTCTATGGAAACGGCTATTATACACTTTCCGACACCACCTATGAAATCGAGGCAAATGGTGATCCAAACACACACAGTTATGGACCAATAAAAAGATGGGTAATGTATAAAGGGGACACTCTTCGCATAGACTACATTTACAACAACAAGAATATTGTTGACCGAAGTTTTCCGTATGTCTTGCACCGCAACCATTTCAAATGGAACTCGATAACAAATCGATTTGTGCGTGACGGACAATGGTTAATTTATGATGGAAACATCATTTCAGAAGTCATCAGCTACAGCATGGGTGAGTTGCATGGAAGATATTTAAAGTACACGGCATCTGAACCCCCAACTCCCATTATTACCGGACAATATACCAAAGGTAAAAAGGATGGGCTCTGGATCATCAAAGAAGGTCAAACAGAAATAATCAACTACAGTTTTGGCGTCAAACATGGACTTTACCGACGCATCGATAGCCAAAATGTAGTTATCGACAACGGTGAGTTTCGAAATGGATTGATTGTCGGTGATTATACCACCTATTACCCAAGTTCAAGTATCCAATCTGTTGTTAATTATGCACCTGGACAAGAAATCGGTTATCAAAAGATCTATGACCAGTTCGGACGATTGTTCAGTGAGGGACCTGTTCAACGCGTGATAGACCAGAACCCTGAACCTCGTAATCTGTGTGTCGGGAAATGGATTTTTTACCGATACAAATCAAACGGAAAAGCGAAGAAAGAAGCAGTGAAATATGGAAAGATTAAAGCTTCTCAATCACAAAGTCAGTCCGACGATTCATTGCCCGATTCTCTTCAGAGTCATTATCTACCTTAGGCACCGTTTCACCAAATCCTTTCGCCGTCAAACGGTTTGCATCAACCCCAAGCGAAATAAGATATTCACGCACCCCTTTCGCACGATTTTCGGACAAGGCCATGTTTTTTGCATCGTCACCGACATCATCCGTATGTCCTTGGATATTCACTTTGATGGTTGGATTTTCCTTTAAGAAGCGTGCGAAACCTTTGAGAATGAACTTCGATCGATCTGACAATGCCGCTGAATTCGTCGCGTACAATATGTCATTGATGGTATAGGCCTCGCCTACTTTCAATTCCTTGACGGTCAAATCATTGTTTCGTATGGTCACGTCATTGCCTTCGAACACTTCTTTCGATATGAGTTTCGAATCAAACGCAGCGCCCTCCTTTTTCACGGTGACCATCACATCTTGCTTGGTATCTGTTTTCACAATAGCGGCGTATTTTCCATCGTCCCCGTTCACCTTAATTTGTGTCACCTCGTCCGAGTCGGCATACGTGATTTCAATGGTTGCATCTTTCACAGGGTCACCGGCATCATCTTTCAATTCTCCTTTCAAGATTGCCACCGATTTAGGACGCGCCTCTTCGTATAGTTCAAATGAATAAATGTTCCAGTTTCCACCGACGCGGGACGAATAATACGCCAAATGTCCATCCGTCGACACAAACAATCCCAACTCATCTTCCTTTGAGTTAATAGGATATCCAATATTTTTCGGTGCTGTCCACTTCCCATTTTCTTCACGGATGTAGAAAATATCTAGGCCTCCTACTCCTTTTCGAGTATCGGAGCATGTCGAGACAAAATAAAGTGTTTCGCTATCTTGATGGAGGAATGGACTTTTATCTTTTCCGTCGGTGTTAATTTCATCAAAAGGACGGGCTTCACCCCAAGTTCCATCTTCCTTCCTCTTGGCTATATATATGTCATTGTCTCGTGAGGTCGGTCGTGCCACCGTGTAATACAAGGTATTTCCATCGGCGGATAAAGATGGCTGTGCTTCCCAACCATTCTTCGTATTGATACCCGTACCCATATTTTTTAATGGTGTCCAAATAAAATCGTTCCCACCCGCTCCAGAACGTTCGTACGTTGTAATGTACAAGTCACAATTCAAATAATCTTGATTTCCCACGAGCTCCTTCTTGCATGCACAAATAATCATTTCTTTGTTATCCACCGATAAGGTTGCGGCGCCGTAGTTTGTGAATGCACCATCATTAAAAGGTGCAGACAATGGTTTTCCACTATCGAATGGAGAATTCACATCTTTTCGTTGCCCGAAGGTGAATTCTTCGACCATTTTCGACACTAAATCACCATAGTTCGCACGGTCTAGCTTGCGGGTAAAGAAGATCAGTTCATTGTCTGGAGAAATCATCGGAAAATACTCATCCTTTGAAGAACTCACATTTTTCACCTCTTGGGGCGCAAAAGGCACTGCGTTGGATAAAATTTCTTTTTCGGATGCCAATTCATTGATCACTTCGTTCACATCCGATAACTTCTTGGTAAAATCCTCCGGATAGCGAGAATTATCATCGCTCTTGTATTCCTTAAATTGAGTGAACCACTTCACCGCTTCGTCCATATCCTTCTGGGAATAGTTAATAACCCCGAGGTAATAACTGCAATTCGCATGATAATCGCTGCACATCTCAAGTGCTTTTCGGAACATTTCCTCTGCTTTCACAAAACTCTTGTCACCCATCGCTGGATTTGGAGAGCGATCATAATAGTTTACACCAGATTCATAGGCATACATGGCATATTCATAATACGGTGTCGCGTTATCAGGTGCTGCAGCGATGGCCTCATTGAAATTCTCAACTGCAGTGCGAGCATCGCTGGAATTTACAGCAGTTTCAATGAATTTAATGACTTTTTTTGATGGTGGTAGGCAAGATTCATCTTGATCTTGAGAAAAAACACTTGGCGCCAAGGCCGTGAAAAAAGCAAGAAAAGCGAGTATTTTCATACGATATGATGGTTGCAAAAATTTCGGGGCGGTGACAATTTCCGTTCCAAAAGGGGTATATCGAAAATCACCTAAAAAAGTTACGAAAAAGTGCCCCTTTTTCATTGAAACTATTCTGTTAATTTTGCACCAAACTTTGTCCTATGAAAAGAATTCTCCTTTTTGTCGTTTGTTCAAGCATTTTAGCACTCACTTCCGCAGCGCAAAAGAAAAACACTGCAAGCACTTCAACGCCTCTATTCGATGCATCCACCGTCGGCGGAATTGGATTTCGAATGGTTGGTCCAGCTTTAACCTCTGGACGTGTCATCGACCTTGCCGTTCACCCAACAAACAAGGACAAATGGTATGTAGCAGCTGCATGCGGAGGTGTGTGGGTGACAAGCAATCATGGAACGACATTCTCCCCTATTTTCGACAACCAAGGATCATTTTCGATTGCCTGTGTGGAATTGGCGCCATCGAACCCTAATACAGTCTGGGTAGGAACTGGAGAAAACAACAATCAGCGTTCTGTTGCATATGGCGACGGTGTGTATCGTTCACTCGACGGAGGGAAATCATTCACCAATATGGGACTGAAATCATCCGAGCACATTGGAAACATTATCATTCACCCTACTGATGAAAATACGGTATGGGTTGCTGCTTATGGTCCGGTGTGGAGCGCTGGTGGTGAGCGTGGTGTTTACAAAACTACAGATGGTGGAAAAACTTGGGAACGTACCTTAAACATTTCAGAGAATACGGGAATTTCAGAAATTGCCATCGACCCTACAAATCCAAACATTTTATATGCTGCTGCGCATCAACGCCGCCGTCACGAATGGACATACATTGGAGGAGGACCAGAATCCACACTTTATAAATCTACAGATGGTGGAAAAACATGGAGAGAAATTGCTTCAGGCCTCCCAAAAGGAGACATGGGAAGAATTGGAATCGCGGTTTCACCTGCTGATGAAAATTACGTGTATGCCATCGTGGAAGCGCGCGGAGACAAAGGAGGCTTCTTCCGCTCAACAAACAAGGGTGAAAGCTGGAGTAAAATGTCAGGCTTCAATACCAGTGGAAACTATTACCAAGAAATCATTTGTGATCCATTGAACAAGAATAAAGTCTTTGCGATGGACACCTACATGCACCACACGGAAGATGGAGGTAAAAACTTCAAAATGACAGGAGAGCATCAAAAACATGTGGACAATCACGCGTTATGGATTGACCCAAGCAACATAGAACATTGGATTGCCGGTTGCGATGGTGGTGTGTATGAAACATTTAATTCCGCCCAACAATGGCGCTATTACGACAACTTACCCATCATTCAGTTCTACAAAGTTGCCACAGACAATGCGTATCCATTCTACAACATTTATGGAGGAACGCAAGATAATAATTCGATGGGCGGACCATCAGCAACAAAAAATGTCACCGGTATTTTGAATTTTGATTGGTTCATCACCAATGGTGGTGATGGTTTTGAGTCAGCGTGTGACCCTGTAAATTCAAACATTGCTTATGCGCAAGCGCAATATGGATGGCTTGTGCGTCACGACAAATCCTCCGGTGAAAAGAACATGATTCAACCAATGCCAGGAAAAGGCGAAGAAGCTTACCGTTGGAACTGGGATGCCCCTTTATTGATTTCTCCGCACGACAATAAAACACTCTACTTCGCGGCAAATAAAGTTTTCAAAAGCACAAGCCGCGGTGACGACTGGCAAGTAATCTCACCTGATTTATCACAACAAATCGATCGAAACAAAATACCAGTGATGGGACAAGTATGGTCGATTGATGTCGTAATGAAAAATGCATCCACAACCATTTATGGAAATATTGTCGCTTTAGATGAATCACCGAAGAAAAAAGGGTTGCTCTATGCAGGGACCGATGATGGACTCGTTCAAGTATCTGATAACGATGGACAAACATGGGCAAAAATCGCTAGTTTCCAGGGAATTCCAGCGAATACTCGTGTGAATATGCTTACTGCATCACTACACGATGAAAACACCGTGTTTGCCGTATTCAACAACCACCGTTCGGGTGACTTCAAACCTTATATCTTAAAAAGTTCAGACAAAGGAAAAACGTGGACTTCAATTAGCAGTAACTTGCCAGAGCGCGGATCGGTTTATTGCATCAAGCAAGATTTCGTGGACCCGAACCTACTTTTTGTAGGTACTGAATTTGGTGCTTATTTCTCCAATGATGGTGGTAAAAACTGGACAAAAATCGCAGGTTTACCAACGATTGCCGTGTATGACCTCGATATTCAACAGAGAGAAAATGACTTAGTTGCCGCAACATTTGGACGTGGTTTCTGGGTATTGGACAATTACTCCCCTTTGCGCACTTTGACCAAAGAAAACCTGGACAAGAAAGC
>JBEIKR010000146.1:0-6416 GCA_040379705.1 Crocinitomicaceae bacterium | reverse complement strand
TGGATACATAGAAAACGGACGAGTCATGAATGGTTCACGTTCTACTATAGGATATATTGATAATGGTCGTGTCATGAATGGTTCACGTTCCACAATTGGTTACATTGAAGACGGACGAGCAATGAATGGATCTCGCTCAACAATCGGGTATTATGAATCTGTGCGTGGAGAAGATGCAGCCCTTTTCTTCTTTTTCTTCTTTTTGTAGACTTTAAATCTATTTATCCTCTACATCGTCATTTTCTTTTGACAGTTTAAGCCGTTCCAGCTCCATTTCATTGTTTTTGGATCTTTCCCGCTGTGCATCAAGCTGATGTTGCAATGACTCAACCTGTAATTCAAGTTCTTTGGTCCTTACTGAGTGAGACTTCATTTCATCTATTTCTCCATCTTTCGACTTGAATTTTCGATAAGCAAACACATAAGAAATAGCATAACCACCAACCACCGAACCAAGGATAATCATACTTAGAGGGATAGTTGGCTTCCAAAAAATTAAGTGAACTTGAATCTCAGTCCAATTGAGTGTTGCAAAAACAACAGTTAAAGTGCCAACAACAATACTTATGATAAATTTGGCTTTTCCTGCAAACGATAAATTTTCCCAGTATTCTTCCATAATATATATTTGAGAACGAAATTACTAAATCCTTTACGTAATCATTTCTTTCCCTTCATTTTTGTCATTCTTTCAACTTGACGGAAAAAGGGATTTGATTTTTTGCTGATTATCCTATCTTTGCGGCGTCGAAAAATTTAACCATGGCAACAACAGCAGATATTAAAAACGGTTTGTGCATTAAACACAACGAGAAATTATTTCAAATTATTGAATTCCAACATGTGAAACCGGGTAAAGGTCCTGCTTTTGTGCGTACAAAAATGCGTCAAATTGAATCAGGCAAAGTTCTTGACCACACGTTCTCTGCTGGACACAAGATTGAAACAGTGCGGATTGAAAACCGCGAATACCAATATTTGTATCAGGAAGGGGAAGATTATGTGTTCATGAACAATGAAACATTTGAACAAGTAAATATCCCTGGTAAAATGGTTGAAAAACCAAAGTTCTTGCAAGAAGGAATGATTTGTAACATTTTGTTCCATGCTGAAGAGGAAACACCTTTGGTTGTTGACTTGCCGATGTACATCATATCGGAGGTTACCTACACAGAACCAGGTGTTAAAGGTGACACAGCGACAAACTCAATGAAGCCTGCAACAATTGCTACGGGCGCTGAGGTAAAAGTTCCTTTGTTTATTGATAATGGTGAAGTGATCAAGATCGATACGCGCACAGGTGTTTACGTTGAGCGCGTGAAAAACTAATATATAGTATTCAAATATACAAGGGGATTCAATTGAATCCCTTTTTTTATATGCCATTTCTCCGACTCGCTTCCATTCAATTGCATTTTGACAATATTACCGTTCAATCTTCTGAGCGGGATGATCTTATCTTGATTTTTCTTCACGAAGCACTTGGTTCCATCCCCCAATGGAGAAACTTCCCGAATACCTTGTGCAATAGTGTCGGTTTGTCTGGTATTGCCTATGAAAGACAAGGTCATGGCAAATCATCACCACTTTCAAGCGAACGCAATATAAAATATCTCCATGACTATGCGCTGATTGAGCTTCATCTGTTTATCGAAGAAATTCTGCCGTCCGAAAAGAAAGTGATTCTAATTGGTCATTCCGACGGTGGCTCCATAGCGCTCTTATACGCCAGTGCCTTTCCCAAACGCGTAGCCGGGATTATCACCATGGCTGCACATGTGATTAACGAACCCGAAACGATCGCCGGAATTGAGCCTGCAGTGCACGCCTTTATCGAAGGAAAACTCGATAAACTCAAAAGCTATCACGGCAATAAAACAGATGCGTTGTTTCATGCTTGGTCGGAAACGTGGCGATCAGAAACATTTAAACATTGGAACATTGCGGAGGATATTCAAGGAATTCAAGCACCATCGCTCATTCTGCAAGGTCAACGCGACCAGTATGGAACACAAAAGCAATTAGACATCATTCAATCGTCAATAAAACATTCGTGCACCATTGAAATGATTCCCGGATTAGGACATCACCCTCATTTGGAGGAACTCATGGGAACCACGTCAAAAATTACAACCTTCATCAACGAACAAATTTTACTAAAATAGCTCCTCAGTAGAACTTTATTTATCTTTGGGTGGTTATCAAAGGTATGGACAACAAAGAGTTTATAAATCCGATTGACAAGGACAAGATCACCGAGAATCCCCATTCCTTGGAATATGCCCATCACGCAGGTAGTGCCCTCATAAAGCCTGAAGATCAAGGCAAGATAAAAGGTCGTGCCCTTTCAGCCATGGAGCATCAGACTGATATGCAATTAAGTCAGATTTACGAACAAATGCAATTGTTGGCCGATCAAGCAAAAAAGCTACAAGACCGCAAGAATATCTCTGAGTTCATTTATACCGCAGAGATGCGTTTTGATCCACTCATCAATCATATCTACCATTTGTATCAGAAAGAAAACGGCAGCTATTTATTATCACTCATCGCTCCATCTCAATGGGGCCGTTCTGGCGCTTCATTTACGTGGATAGCCACTGTGAAGTTGCTGGCGGACCATACATGGGATGTTTTGGAAAAACAGAGTGAGAGCGGGAAATCAGGGCGAGAGTAAAGAGTGAAAGCGGAAAAATTCTTCGACCTAACGTCTCAGCCTCTAAACTACCTCACAAACACCCATTCCTTTTCTGAAGACAAATTTTCCGCGTAGGAATATCCGTCAACATTGTATCGTTTCAACTCCTCTGAATCTTGAATGTTTTGTTGGATAATGAATCGTGCCATCGCTCCTCGGGCATGCTTGGCATACATCATCACTATCTTGTACTGCCCATCCTTAAATTCCTTAAATACTGGTGTGATTATTTTATTCTTAAGTCGCTTGGGATCAATCACCTTGAAATATTCAGCGGATGCCAAATTGATGATTGTCTCATCTTTCACCAATTCTTTTTTCAAAAAATCCGTTGGCTTGCTGCCCCAAAACTGATAGAGTGAACTTGCTTTTGCGGTAATTGCCCAGCGTGTTCCCATTTCCAAACGATATGGTGTCATTAAATCCAATGGCTTCAAAATTCCATAAAGTCCTGAAAGAATTCGAATGGATGCATTTGCACGATTTACTTCTTCAGCAGACAATGTATGAATGGCCAATCCTTTATAAACTTCGCCGCTAAATGCAAAAGCTGCAGGAACGATTTCATCTGTTTGATTTTTTGGAAATTCAAAATGCTTGAATCGGTGCTCATTTAACTCAGCCAAATCGCGGGAAACTCCCATCAATTCCATAATTTTTTTCGACTTCATTTTCGCTAATTTCTTCACCAATATTGTTGTTTCTTTCTCAAAGACCGGAAGGGTAATATCTTGATATTTAGAAACATTGGATGTATCTATTGATTTTGCAGGTGACAATAAAATTTTCATGAAAAGATGTTTTGTGTAAAATTACAGTTGAGAACGGTTTTTCAACGAAAAAACAGCATTGATTTTTTTGATTTTTTAACAAAAACTGAGTAATTTGGCAAAGTTAATTCTAAAACAAACCATGAAAAAACTTTTACTTTCCCTGTCCATCATCTCGTTTGCTTGGAGTACGGATTACGTTTTCTCGCAAAGTACGTCTGAATCAGGTGTGATTTACTGCGAGTCTTTCGGAGTATCCCGTCCATTGTACGAACTTGCTGAAGAAAATCCAGCAAACTTGAAGAAAATTGACCGCGAACACAAACGCGAAAAAATCAAAGAGTCGAAAGACAGAAAGACGCGCGATCCGCAAGAATTTAAATTCTCTGTAGAGCAAGATGGAATGGCCTATGGAAACGACCCTTCTTTGTTTCAAACAGAAATGGGTTCGCGTCCCGGACCATCCCAAAAGGTGAATGTTGCTGGTCAGCAAGCCTTGTCTTTCCGTCCGATGGACCCTTCTGGTGCTATTGGCCCGAATTACTACGTACAAATGATTAACTCTACAACAATTCGTGTGTACAACAGTACAACAGGAGCGACTGTTGGAAATGCGGTAACCCTCGGGACTTTGTGGAATCCAGATTTGACCGCCAATGATGGTGACCCTATTGTGATGTATGACCGTTTCGCTGATCGTTGGTTTCTCGCACAGTTTGGAACATCTGGAAATAAGATCCATATCGCTGTTTCAACAACCAATAATCCAATGGGTTCTTATTACACCTACACCTATACATCACCACAATTCCCTGACTACCTTAAATTCTCCATTTGGCAAGACGGGTATTACATGACCTCAAACCAATCATCCCAAAAGGTATTTGCATTCGAACGCTCAGCGATGCTCGCAGGTAGTGCAACAGCGCGTTCAGTGTATGCGTCTTATAATCCACCAGATGGAGGAGGATTCTTCTGTCCACTTCCTGGCGATGCGGATGGCAATGGTGGTTTGCCAAACGCTGGCACGCCATGCCCAATCTTCTCGTATTCCGATAATGGTTGGGGAGGTGGAAACATTGATGCCATTCAGATATATCAAATGGCTGTCAATTGGACTCCAACAACACCAACTGCGACAATTTCTTTTGTCTCTGCTGTGCCAACATCGTCATTTGATGGTTCATACAATGCATCCTGGAATGACATTGCTCAACCAGGGACAACTCAAAAGCTTGATGGAATCGGTGGAGTACTGACCTATCGCGCGCAATGGAGAAAGTGGACTGGTTACAATACTGTCGTTTTGAACTGGGGCGTAAGAATTAGCTCAACGCAGCGCTCAATTATGTGGGCTGAATTGCGACAAAATCAATCCACCGGTGCATGGTCCGTTTACCAACAACAGATTTATACGCCGGATACATACTACCGTTGGGTAGGTTCAATCGCAATGGATGATCTAGGAAATATTGGATTGTGCTATGTGAAATCGGGATCATCAACAGTTTATCCTAGTTGCGCATATACAGGACGTTTGGCTTCTGACCCACTGAATCAAATGACATTTGCTGAAACCATTGCCGCAGCCGGAACAAACTCATATTCTGGAGGGGGTAATCGATTTGGTGATTATTCTCATACCACATTAGCACCTGATGGTTCGACTTTCTGGCACACGAGTGAATACAGCGGAAATTCGAATAGTTCAATGCGTACTCGAATTTACTCGTTCCAACTGGCTCTGCCAACGAATGCGAATGTATCGATTACTTCAAGTGATACAGATAACTCCATTTGTGCTGGGACGACAGTAACATTCACAGCGACACCAACAAACGGTGGAACGAATCCTTCGTATCAATGGCAGGTGAATGGTGTAAACGTTGGAACTAATAGCCCGACATATACAAATGCAAATTTGAATTCATCAGATGTAGTAACATGCATTATGACTTCAAATCAAAGTGGTGCTACAAATAACCCTGCGACGTCAAACGCCATCACAACTACAGTGAACTCAACGGTTACTCCATCGGTTTCAATTAACGGTGATAACACAATCTGTTCGGGTACTGCAACTACGTTCACTGCATCTGCAACGAACTCTGGTTCAGCACCAAGTTACCAATGGCAAGTGAATGGAAATAATGTTGGTGTAAACAGTCCAACATTGACCTCAACTGTTTTGACAAATGGAGCTACGATAACATGCACAATGACCTCGAATGCATCGTGTGTAACGACATCTACAGCTACATCGAATACTGTAACAATGAACGTTACGACTACACCGGCAACACCAACGATTACGAACAATGGTGGGGTCTTGACATCATCTGCTACATCTGGAAACCAATGGTACTTCAATGGGGCTATCATTGCCGGTGCAACAGGTCAAACCTACACGCCAACAGCGAATGGAGTATATACTGTAATCGCTTCTAACAACGGTTGTTCATCAGGAACATCTGTAGGTTCAACAATCAGTGGATTGGGCGTTGAAGAAATGGACCCATATGCTTTCACCATTTTCCCTAACCCATCTCAAGGTGACTTCACTGTATCATTCAATGCGATGGTCACAGAGACATATTCATTGCGTGTATTTGACGAAATGGGTAAATTGGTGTACGATGACCAATTATCGAATGTGAATGGTGAAACCAAAAAAGAGGTTCGTTTAGGTCGTTTAGCGACTGGAGGCTACACTGTTGTGTTGTCTAACGGTTCTGTTGAAACGAAGAGAAAAATGATTATCAAAAGATAAATCATTCTTAATACTTTATTTGGAAAGGGTCTACTTCGGTAGGCCTTTTTTTTTGAACTAAAACGCTTCTTTTCCTTAAACTTTTTTGTACACGCTACTTCATTCAAATCGATCTTCATTAATCGATTCGAAGTCCAGCATTGGACTCAAGCATCATTTTATCCTTGTTGAATTATTC
>JBEIKR010000145.1:0-6433 GCA_040379705.1 Crocinitomicaceae bacterium | reverse complement strand
GGATCAGAAATAGATTTCCCGTTCACGAAAGTATGTGAACGTGAACCAAGATCCGTGAGAAACACATTGTTCTCGTTGTCAATGAAAATCTCAGCATGTGCAGGACCGATATCCGAATCCAAGAAACGCACATCATTTTCTTCCGCCTGACCAATACGCAGTATTTTCGGTCCTTTCATCATATCTTTCGAATTAGATTCATCGCTTGTCTTTGCAAAGTAAAGGGATTATCTCACAATGATAAGCATCTGAAGATAAAAAATAGCTTATTGCTTCAGTAGACATTTATCTAACGCTTCAAAAAGCAGCTCTCCTTGTAAATTGTATCCCTTTCGGAGGTAATGGACATGGTCTTCATTGACAAGGCCTGCTTTTTTCCATTCGAGCATACACCCTTCTCCACCCATGGCTTCGTAAAGATCCCACACCGCAAAACCATGTTTGATGCTCGCTTCACGCAAAATCCCGGAAATAATGAGAATCCGCTGATTGACAGAAGCCACTCCCCCTTTCAATCGGTAATTTTCTGATGGCAAGGTAATCAGCACAGAGACTTTTGGTAATGTTGAATGAATCATTGTGAACATGGAGTCCACGATTTGACGAAATCCTACCTCTGTAAAAGACGGATCATAGGATTCGTTAGTCCCAAGTGAAACGATCACTAAATCAGGATGAAACAAAGGCATCTGTTCGATAAAATAACCATTCCTTAAATAATCACGGTACCTCGCACCAGCTACACCGGCAGAATTGTAAACAACACCCTGCTTGTCGTTCTCTACATAGACTCCATGCAAGGTCAACGAAGCGCCTGAAAAGGCAACATCCAATGTACTCAGCGGCTTAGAACTGTGGAAAGAAAGCGTATCAAAATGAGGTTGGGAATCGGATTTGGAGAATTTATTATTGATCGTCACATTTCCCTTTTTCGGATCATTCAAGGAGTACAACAGAAATCCTTTGGTGTATGGATTAACAACTGAATCTTTCCTTAAATCAAGTGAAAATGCACCTGTCTCCGTTGTACTTTTAATCCCTATGCCAGGAAGTCCAATGTTGAATTTATGAGGATAATTGATGATCCAACTGTTAGACCAAGCAGTTGCAGATGTGGCCATAAAATCCTTTGGGCCATTCGTTTTTGCCAAGGTATATGGAAACACCAATCCCCTTCCTCCATTGCCATAAGTCGTCTGAAACTTCTTCCTAGTAATGCCACTTAAGTTATCGGGCTGAATGTGCGAATCCCCAATGTGTAAAATGCGAACTTTTTGTACCTTCCCATCATTCAAGGAATCCATCTTTAATCGAAAGTTCTCGAACAAATCAACCGTATTTTCAATGGTATTCGTTCCTAAAGACAACTGTTCTCGTTGCCCTAAAGCAACCAAAGGTAGAAACAAGATAATCACTCCCCACAATTTCATTCAACGCAACTTAAAATTGAAAATAAATAAACGGCTGAACCACCGATGAGCGCATTTGAATAATCACTTGAATAACAACAATCATCATGGCGAACTTCACCAACAAGTCCTGACCTGAGATGTAAGATACTACTTTTTCTTTCCAATTGGAAGGAATAAGCGTTAAACCATACCCAAAAATCAATAAAACAATCAAGGTCGGATTGGTTTCCATAACGGCCCACACCATTTGCAAATCCGCAGAGCTAAATATCCTCGTGTAGATACTCCAAGTCATTTCCATGGATGTAGCGCGGAATGGAATCCAAAGTAGGGACACACAAATAAAAGTAAAGGTCCAAGACAAGGCATTATACCACCCATTCTCCCAACGTTTCCCCGTAAATTTCACCCATAACTTGTGAAGGATCAATAACACCCCATGACCTGCCCCCCAGAACACAAATTTCCAATCGGCACCATGCCAAAATCCACCGACTAACATCGTAACGAGCAAGAAAAGTAACTGGAGTAAAAATCCTCTGCGGTTTCCACCTAATGGGATGTAAATGTAATCACGCAACCACGAAGACAATGAAATGTGCCAACGACGCCAAAAGTTCGTGATGTCTAAGGCCTTGTATGGCGAGTCAAAATTGAGGCATAGGCGGTAACCGAGCAGAAGCGCTACTCCTATCGCCATGTCGGTATAGCCGCTAAAGTCACAGAAAATCTGCAAGGTATAGCACAAGGAAGCCAAGATCAATTCAGATCCTGAAAATCCTTCTGGTGCGGAAAAAACGATGTCAGAATACTGGGCCACATAATCTGCAATTATGGCCTTTTTGATCAAGCCTTTGAAAATAAGGTAGAATGCGTCATTGAATTGTGCACCGTTTAGGCTGAACTTCTTTTTCAATTGCGGCAAGAAGTCACGTGCACGAACGATAGGTCCAGCAACAAGATGCGGGAAGAACATCATGTACATCAAATAGTTTCGAAAGGCAGGACGTTTTACCTGCTTGTTCGCCACATCCACTAAGTAACTAATCGACTGAAAGGTATAAAATGAAATTCCAATCGGGAGAATCAACTCACTCAGAGTGTGTTTACTTCCCGTGAGCGCATCCACATTCGACAAAAAGAAGTTTTTATACTTGAAATACAGCAAAAAGGAAAGGCTGAAAAGAATACCCGCTGCTAAAATCCACTTTTTCTTCCGCTCATTTTCCTGTCGTTCAATCCACATGGAAAAGAGATAATCAGCTGAAATAGTGAGTAAAAGGAGTAATAGAAAAATCCCGCTCGCCTTGTAGTAGAAATAGGCACTAAACGCAATAATGAAATACTCTCGAGGACCTTTGGTTTTCGCAACGAAGGAATAGCCTATTAAGAAGATGGCGAACAAGAACAAGAAAATCCCTTGATGAAAGAGCATCGGATCTTCCGGAATGTGTTGAAACTGTTTCCCTATTTCTCCCCAATTGATCATGTTACTTCACATTCATTAAAATGGTTCGTGTAAATTTCAATTTAGGTAATGTTTCAACCTTTTTAGATAGGTCAAGTACACCTTTATCTGTTAAAGAAACAGCAACCTGATCGAACCACAATTTCGCGGCACTTTTGGAGGGATGTCGTCCGTCGGCTGAACGTTCCATTTGTATTTCATGAGAGGCAAAGAAATGACTTCCCACCTCCTTTTGCATCACAGCAATGATTCCTTTATCCTTCGTCCAAGCAGCAGGACCAATCCAGGAGTATCGAACTTGGTGCGCATTGAACGACTTGATAATGTTGCGCATATAGGCAGCCCGTTGATCAAAATCGTTGACAAAAAGTTCATTTAAACCAATGGCAAACAAGACCACTGATGGCTCATAGAGGTCGAGATAATAATCTAAGGTATCAGAAGATCCCCATTGTTTGGTTGACGAACCATAATAGATGATTGTTGAAATCAATACATGACCGTTGGCATCGCAATATGCACTTACTGGACTTCGTAAGCCCTCCAATTGAGAATCACCAATCAACAAAACACGCTCAACTCCTTCTGGCGTATCTATCGGTGTAGCACCTTTGGCTACCTTGACTGGTTTGTGCTGTTGTGTGGTTTCTGTCGAATCTGCTATTTTCTTCGATTTATCCCTCTTTACTTTTGATTTAGCATTTCGATTGAGCTCCTTTTTTTCATTTTTGAAGAAAGCTCCAACCTCAGTTCTGCGTAATTCAAATGTCAGGGGGAAATTGAATGAACCTAGAAAGAAAAAAAGGCAGAAAGTCAGTAAAAAACCAACGCCTACCTTTCTTAATTTTATCTGTGGATCTTGTGCCATTTTCGTGAACAAACTTACGAATAAAGCACGAAAGAGAATTTAGTCCTTGTATGTCACCAACTCCCTGTCAAGTTTAATGAATTTTCTTGCCCCATGTTCACCTGTAATGTCATAGTATGGCAATAAATCTTCTCCTACTGCATCTTTAAATTTCTTTCTAATACGAGACAGATTGATACTAATGTCATTTTCTAATGGATTTACTAACGATTCGATGGCGCGACGTATATTCTCAGGAGAATCACGAACGGAAATACGCTGATAAATAGCCAATAATTCTTGACGATGATCATATAATTCCGGGATCGAAATTCCTTCTGGGTGATTGAGGAAGAGTAAGTACAAGGCGCGTTCCTTTGGGTTCAAACGCACACATAGGTTACCAAAATCGGTCAGAAAAATGTGTTTCATGAATCCTTCCACTTGAATTCGGCTAGGCCTGCGCATGATTCGAACGCGTTCGCGAAAAATTAAATTGTTTCGGATTCCATCCATCGTATCAAGAATTTGATTCACAAAATTTGATTGCAAATCCTTTAGATTGATGTGATTCAGGCAACTAGGACAAATGTCTGCAGTGCGCATCTTTAAGATGATTTCCTTTTTGTTTTCGCAGTAATCCATAAAACAACCGATGGAAGTATGATGAAGGTGCTCTTGCAATTCGTGGCGAGAAGAAAAAATGGAACCTCTCAACAACCATACAATCACCTCATAGGCAATTGGGAAACGAACATCTATCTGATTTTGAAAGTAATGACTCCAATTTTCTGTATGAATGAAATAATTCCTCATGCTTTCATCAATCGAGCCAAACCAGTTTTTATCGTTACCAATATTTGTTAGAAGAATGACATGGTCATCGGAATGTACATTTCGATCAAATCGGTAATTTTCACATTGTCGAAATAAATCCTGCCATGTCAAGCGTTGATCAGTCATTGGAAATTCATTAAACATTACAGGATGAATGTTGCGACTTTCTTTAGAAAAAACAACATGGCCTTTTGTGTCAAACTTCTTTTCGTCCTCCCAGTAGTGATCTTTCGGTTCCGCATCCATGATCCCCAATTCACTTTCAACAAAGCGAATGGGACCAGGATATTGACGGAGCACAAGAACGACGTCGCGGTAGGTGTCTTCACTCAGTTCAGGACTTTTTAGGAGATGTACATTCATTGCAGTGCTGTTTCGTTTTTAAACAATTACTTGCTTCTACGGTCTTTTTGATCAAAAATATCAAAAATTGAGGTTTTCACGTTGCCCGCATGTTTTGATGCAGAATATTGACGCATAGACTCACCTACATCCATCATCATCTGATTCATATCTTTCTTGTCAAATGACATGACATTTTCTTGTTTAATGCTCAACATTTGAGAAGTATGAAAGGCATCGATATCCGCACCAATGAAACTGAAACTCCATTTTCCCGTCCCCTCCAAATGACGAACCATGGCAGCAATTTGATGATAGGAATAATAGCGGGATGTATTTTCTTGGCCATCGGTAAGAATGACAACTACCACACTGGCCTCATCATCTTCGATCGCAGGGCGGTGTACCTCATTGATTTTATTGATCGAAAAGCCTATAGCATCCAACAGGGAGGTTGACCCATTTGGCTGATAATTCATGGCATTAAGCGCCGGTACAAAATCGGTTGCTGCATCGCGGTATACATGATCGATTTCCCCATTGAAAGTGGTCAAAGAAACCCAGTACTCTTGATTCGGAAACTCGCTCTTCAAGGAACGAATGATATTTAATTGTGCATTAAACCCGTTAATTGTAGCTTCTGTACAGTTGCACATCGATCCACTTTTATCCAAAATGAATTGATAAATTGTTTTCTTGTTTTTCATGGCTGTTCTTTTTATTGGTTATGGTACAAAGGTCCTTCAAACCAATCTGAACATGAAATTCTTGCAACCTTGCAAAACAATCCACATTGTCTTATCCAAAAGTTTAAATTCTAGAATTTGAAACTCATGGAATTTAATTCTGGCATAATTCAGCGTACAATCAGATCTTTAAGCGCAGCGGTCTTTTGTCTTTAAGTCTGCCTTCGCAGACGGTCTTTATATCCTTCGAAGCTCACAGAGCATAGAAGTGTCCTTTGTCCTTCGAAGCTCAAAGAGCGAAGAAGTGTCTTTGTCCCCCTTGACAAACCCATCGTAACAGCGTATCTTTGAGCCCTATTGGGGTCGACATTGGATTTGACAGCGATAGCGATAGTCAAGTGTCAGCATGCAGAGGGTTGTGGTGTACCTCTTAAATCTCATGTCACGAACTATAATTGACAATACGTCATACGCACTTGCTGCTTAATTAACTGAATGTTAATTGGCTTAATCCCGGTGAAGTATAGTAACCAGGACAAGTACTTCCTCCAGCGCCCTGCTCATTGGCTATGGAATATGGAAGTTCATCCCATTGAGCTGGCGGAAACGATGGTACTACCTTTCCGTAAGATCTCAGTAGCTAAGTCGAAGTCTTGGGTGTTCCTGTCCGTGCTTCGGTCGAAAATCAATCAGGAAATAAGCATGTAGAAAGCTTGAAAATTCGTCGTTTGGACGAGGGTTCGAACCCCTCCGACTCCACCAAAACAGAGTGAGAGTGAAAAGCGAGAGCGGTTCACTCCACTTTGTTTTACTTCACTCCTTGCCCTGAGGCACTCGAAGG
>JBEIKR010000144.1:0-6443 GCA_040379705.1 Crocinitomicaceae bacterium | reverse complement strand
TCTTTTTGTTTGTCAGTGATAAAGGCATCTTTCTCGTAAACAATATAATATTCTGTATTTCCTTTTAAATAAGGGTCGATAAACACCGTACTTTTCCCGGGAATCATGATCATCGCATGAAAACCTTGAGGGGTGATATCCCACTTTGCAAATGCACCTGAACCATCAAGGGCATATCCATCCAATGTCATCGTTTCAGGAAACTTGACATTAAGATCAGGATGAAGCGTCTGATTTCGTTTAATGGTGAACGAATGATTACTCCCATCCGGATAAGGCAAGGTCAATTCACCTACAAATCCATCCAAAGCACCTTCTCGGTAAGTAATCCCTTGTAATTGATTTAATAAGGTGCTAACGTTCATTTTTACCAACTTGAACGCTGAAGCTTGAATCTGTACAAATCCGGCAGGAACTTCCGAAGGACTTACCACTGACTGGTACGGCAGGTCAATAATCTTGGTTTTTTGGGCATGAATCCCGCCAATTGAAAGAATAAAAACTAGGAAAATAAGGATAGAACTTTTCATGGCATTTCTTTAAGCGGTTTGAAATTACAAATAATGGAGTAATTGACAAAAGACAAAGGACAAAGGACAAAAGACCGCTGCGCTTAATAACAATTGACAAAGGACTAGATCCATATTCTATGTTCCATCAGCGAAGCGGTCTATGTTCTGAAAAGACACCAAGATTTCAAGACATTAGATTTTAGGACTTGTATATTCCCTGAAATGATTGAGATTTTCGCTTGTAATTTAAGACAAAAGACCGCTGCGCTCAAAGACTTGATCATACACTGAGTTGCCAACGGCAACAAATTTCAAATTGCGTAGCATCAAATTCTTAATTCATTCTTAATTTTAAAGAATGGAATCAAAAGAAACACTCATTGAACAGTACCTTGGGTATATCCTCGAAGAATCGTTGATCAAAGAAATCACACAATCAAGTCAATTGAAATCGTATGAGGGTGATCACACCATCATTCACATTGGTGATGAGATGCGCTTTATGCCGATTGTTCTTTCTGGCTCAATAAAGGTATTGCGGGAAAATGCGGAGGGTGACGACTTACTTTTGTACTACATCGAAGGGGGCGACACCTGCGCCATGACCTTGCAGTGCTGTGTAAAAAATGCAACGAGTGAAATCAAGGCCATTACGATGGAGCCTTCCACGATGCTGATGATTCCGATAGAAATGATGGAAGTATGGATGAACAAATATGCGTCTTGGCGGGCATATATTCTTCAAAGTTACCATGTTCGACTGACAGAACTCATGGAAACGGTGGATGCCATTGCCTTCATGAAATTGGATGAACGCCTTTTGAAGTACCTTATGGACCAAGCTAAATTGTTGGGCAGCCTTGAAATTCATCACACACATCAACAAATCGCAGTGGATTTGAATTCCTCACGGGTGGTGATTTCACGCTTACTGAAACAACTGGAAACGAAGGGACTGATCACGCTTCAACGCAACAAGATTGTTCTTGCCTCGATATAAATATCTTTCCTTCATTTACCTTATCAAATCTTCAAACTCAACCGAAGCATAACGTTGGTGCCTGCTTGCGGGAAATAAAAGTTCTCAATGATACGCGTTCCTCCGGCAATGTATCCCCAAGTGTAACCATTGCTACTATAGCGTACATTGAAGATGTTGTTTACCTGAGCACCCAACTTGATTTCACGTAATCCCCATTTTGCAATGGTATAACTCATCATGGCATTCGTCGTTGAATACGCATTCATTTTTCGATCATCAGATGATGTATTGTCGAGGTATTGTTTACCTACATGTTTGAATGTGAGGGTAATGTCTAATCCCTTGATCGGCTCATAACTTACTCCTGCCGCAGCGATGATGTTCGGTGAAAAGGCAATATCTGTATTCTTATGCGCGATCACATCCTGGATCATATTGCCGTTTGCATCGTAGTTGTCGTAATTGTCTACGTATTCATTGAATTCCTTGATTTTATTTTGGCTCAAAGTCAGGTTGGCGGTAACGCTCAAATTCTTTAGCAACATATATCCTCCATCCAATTCAATTCCAATACGATAGCTGTTGGGTACATTGACTCTGCTGTACGCACCGACATCGTTGATTTCTCCCGTCAGAATCAATTGATTTTTGTACAACATGTAATACGAATTGGCATTGACGAATAGTTTTTCCCAACGATAGCGGTAGCCGAGCTCGATGTTGTTTAACTCTTCAGGTTTTGGTCGAGAATTGACAGAGCTTTGTGTGAAATCGTCACGCACTGGTTCACGATGTCCCATGGCATATGAAACGTAGAATGTCGAACGATCAAATACGTTTATACTTGCACCAACCTTCGGATTAAAAAACAAGAAATTGGCATTCACTTTCATTGGAATCAGATTCGAAAAATACTGATCTACGCCGTTGTAGTTGTAGTTCACACCTCGAACTTGAAGGTCTGCAAATAGGTTGATTCGTAGATCTCCATAATATTTGTTGAACTTCCCGATTTCATAATAGGCCCGCGCATATGCGCTAAATTCAGATTTCACGGCCTTATTGTCGTAATACCTTTGACCTATCTCACTTTGTGACGCTTGACGTGCCCAAATCACCTCGCCAAAATGGCCTCCTAGATACTGATTGGCAGAACCCCCAAAGGTCAATTTTAAGTACTTTATCTTGTTGTAATTCAGGGAGAAGACCATTCCATAAAAATGGTTGTCCAACCAGCGACGTCGTATGAGGTCTGTGGTGGAAACAGTGTCTGTTCCTGAAATGATTGGGTTAAATCCGTACACATCAAAATCTTGATTTCTCTTGTATTGCTCATAGTAACCCTGACCGCGCGTGTAATGGCCGGCAATGGAAAGATGGGCTTGTTTTATTCTTCCTACATTTCTATTGTAATGCAATTGATAATGGTCTTGCTTGTAATTGTCCTCTTCGTTTTTGTAGGTGTAGTAGTTGTACTTGCGGGGATCGGAATTGAAAAGGTTGACAGAATCTTCCGCCGTTTCATACATCCCTCCTGGATAGTAATTGTTGTAAAAATGCGTCGACAAGGCGGCTGAATCACCAGATAATTTAGCCTCTGGAATACCCCACCATGATTGGTAAGTCACCTCTTTTCCACTGAACACATTGGCACGAAGAAATCCTTTAAATAAAGTACACGTCGCGGATAAATAATATGACCTTAGGTTTGCCGTGGCTCGATCGATGTAACCGTCTGATGAAATCTGTGACAAACGCGCATTCATCCAAAAGCGATTGTTGATCATCCCTGTACCCGCTTTAATCGTGTTGCGCAGGGTCATAAATGATCCTAAGGAGTTGTCTGTTTCCGCGTAGGCTTTACTTTCATTTTCTGATTGAATGTTGATACTCGCACCAAAAGCAGCCGCGCCATTGGTGGATGTTCCCACACCTCGCTGAACTTGAATATTACCCGCGGATGAAGCAAAGTCGGGCATATTTACCCAATATACGGCGTGCGACTCTGCATCATTGATTGGAATTCCGTTGATGGTCACATTGGTGCGCGTAGGATCAACACCACGAATACGAATGCCCGTGTATCCTACGCCTGTTCCTGCATCCGATGTAACCACTGCTGAAGGCGTTGACTCCAACAAATACGGTAAATCTTGTCCGAAATTTAGCTTGGAAATGGTCTTGGTCGAGATGTTAGTAAATGTTGTTGGTGTATTTTCTGTTGCACGTGGATAAACGATGACGACCTCTGGTATTGGCTGAATGCGATCTGCAATCATAGTAATCGTCAGTCTAACCTCCTTACCCGCCTTCACTTCGACATCAAGTTCTTGATTTTCATATCCCACAGCCCTGACCACCAAATGACAAGTCGGCACTGTAGTGATGCTCATTTGAAATTGTCCGTTTTCATTGGTTAAGCAACCCGTTGAGGTATTTGCTGAAGTGATGCTCGCCATGTAAATAGGTCCACCTTGTTCATCGACTACCACGCCGACAACATTGTTTTGTCCAAAAGCAAATGCTACAGTAAATAGGCCGAAAAGAGCATTTAGGAGAATAGAACTTGTTTTCATCTGTTTAAAAATAAAACAAGAACAAGGGGCGAATTCCTGATGGTCAACCGTAAAAATTGTCACACGGAACATCCGTGGCTGTCATCTTCCCTCCGCAGGCATTATCCTGTACAGGTTCAATGGGTATGATCTCAGCCCGAAAAGTAGGGCACCCCTTAGAGACGATGTAAAATTACAGATAGAATTTTGTTTCAGTACTTTTTTTGGCCAAAAAATTTCAATTTACCTCGAAAACACATCGAGACAATGTGCAATACGTGCATCAAGATCTCCCTTTAATATTGAATACGGAAGATTCATTTTTTCTAGCGAATTTTTATATCGTTGAAACAATTCCATACGCTGTTCTGGGTGCTCGCGCAAAGGATCGGGTTCCCAAGGAATATCCGGGTAACAGAGAAAATAATGGTCAAAATCTTGAGTTTTTAAAGCCTTTTCAATGAGTGTGTCAACACGGCCAAAACGCACCTCTGACCACACTTTGAGCACCAACATTTCTGTATCTGCAACAAGAATTCCATCCGTTTGATACCACTGTGCCCATTGACCTTGAGCAATCGTCACCAAATCAGATTCATTGTATAGACCATTGCGCTTCTCTAAATACGCACGGGCAAATTCTTCCACATAGGTCCCGCCAACATGCGTCGCAAATTGTTTCGCTATAGTCGTTTTTCCGCATGACTCCGGACCGGTAAAAGCAATTCTTTTCATGACGTACACAGAAACCTGATTAGCAAGATGTGATTTGTCCCTTTCTTCTTCATTCGAAGAGATGGGTGGCAGTTCATTTCCAAAAATAGTAAACTTTGCTGTTTCGTTACGACCGAATAATCCTCAAGCCATTCATCCTTAGACGAGCTTTTTCATTTAAACAAAGTTCACAACAAATAATTTCATTACCTCCTGAAGCCAATCCATTTTTAATTTAGTGCTGCAGATCTTGCGGCTGGCATCTCACAATAAGCGAATATTCAAGCTATCTTTACCTCGAAATTGATGTTCATTAAGAGATTGATTTCGATTAAACTCATATTCTATGGCAAGACTGTGCATTGTTCCAACGCCGATTGGGAACTTAGAGGATATTACCCTTCGCGCATTGCGCATGTTTAAGGAGTGTGATGTGATTTATGCGGAGGATACGCGTGTAACGAAAAAGCTCTTGAACCATTTCGACATACAGAAATTTGTTCTTCCATTTCATGCGCACAATGAACACAAGGCCTTGCATTCGGCCATTGAGAAAATTAAGGCCAATGAATTGACGGTCTTGGTGTCGGATGCAGGTACACCGGGAATCTCAGATCCTGGATTTTTACTTGCCCGTGAATGTGTCCGTGAGGGAATTACGGTGGAATGTTTGCCCGGCCCTACGGCCTTTGTTCCTGCGCTTGTGGCAAGCGGTTTTCCATGTGATAAATTTGTCTTCGAAGGATTTCTTCCGCATAAAAAAGGACGTCAAACGCGTCTTACAATCTTGTCGCAAGAGGAAAGAACGGTGGTACTTTATGAATCGCCGCACCGCCTCGTGAAATGCCTTGGACAAATCGAAGAATTTTTCGGTGCTGACCGACAGGTCTGTGTGGTTCGGGAGATTTCGAAAATGTTTGAAGAATACAAACGCGGAACAGCAAGCGAAGTGAAGGTCTATTACGAAGCACATCCGCCAAAAGGCGAAATCGTTATTCTAATCGAAGGAAAAAATGAATAAAATAGCAACAGAGGCGATTGTCCTAAAGCAAAATGGATCTGCCTCAAGGGCATTTGAACGTCGTTTATGGGAAATCGATCAGCCCAAGGACAATGAGGTAGTGATTGAAAGTGAAGCCTTTGGTTTAAACTATGCCGATGTGATGTCACGCCTAGGTTTGTACCGTGAGGCGCCACCTTTGCCATGTGTGGTGGGGTATGAGGTGGCAGGAAAAATCTCGCAAGTGGGAAAAGACGTTTCGTCCGATTTAGTGGGCAAAAGAGTCTTGGCGTTTTGTCGTTTTGGTGGCTACGCGAAGCATGTGGTGACTCAAGAATATGCGGTTGTTCCCATCGATGATATTCCCGCTGAACAAGCAATGGTGTTGTGCACGCAAGCAGTAACGGCGTATTACATGGCGGCTTACCTCACACCCGTTCAGGCAGGAGAGAAAGTGTTGATTCACGCTGCAGCCGGAGGGGTTGGAACTTTATTGGTTCAGTTAGCAAAACTTCGCGGTGCGGAGGTGTTTGCAAAAATTGGCGATGACAGCAAAGCAGATGTGGTTCGTTCCTTGGGTGCAGACCATGTCATCAATTACAAAAAAGGGGATTATGCCGAAGAGATCAAACGACTTTTGAATGGCGATCGCTTGGATGCAAGTTTCAATCCTGCGGCTG
>JBEIKR010000143.1:0-6492 GCA_040379705.1 Crocinitomicaceae bacterium | reverse complement strand
TGTTGCCATGTGCCTTAAGCCAAGGCTTGTGTCAAGTCGGCAATTAGGTCATCTGCATCTTCGATACCCACAGAAAGGCGAATTAATGAATCAACCACCCCTGTTTTTTCACGAACTTCCTTCGGGATAGAGGCATGCGTCATTGTTGCTGGGTGACCAATCAAAGATTCAACACCACCCAATGATTCCGCCAAAGCAAAAATTTCCACCTTTTTCACGACTTCCAAGGCATCTTCAAGACGATTTCCTTTCATGGTAAATGAAATCATACCACCAAAACCACGCATCTGTTTGCGTGCTACATCATGGTTTGGATGCGTGGGGAAGCCTGGCCAATATACTTTTTCAATTTTCGGGTGGTTCACCAAGAAGTTGGCTAATTTCTCTCCGTTTTCACAATGGCGCTGAACACGTAAGTGCAAAGTTTTGATTCCACGCAGTACCAAAAAAGAATCCATTGGTGCCGTAACTGCTCCCGTTGAATTCTGAATGCGGTACATTTCTTTCGCCAATTCTTCATCGTTGCACACCAAGGCACCCATCACCACATCGGAGTGACCCCCAAGGTATTTTGTTACCGAGTGCATCACGATATCCGCTCCTAAATCCAAAGGATTCTGAAGGTAAGGTGTTGCAAATGTATTATCTACACACAATAATGCTCCTGCCTTTTTCGCGATAGACGCCATTGCTTCAATATCGATAATATTCATCATTGGGTTCGTCGGCGTTTCCACCCAAATCAGCTTTGTATGTTCATTTACATGCGCCTCAACGCTTGCTGGATTTTGCATGTCCACAAAATGAAATTTGATGCCATACTTCTCAAAGATTGTTTTGAAAAGACGGTAGCTTCCTCCATAAAGGTCATTTGTAGAAATCACCTCATCGCCAGGGTTAAGCATCTTGATCACACAATCAATCGCAGCCAATCCTGATCCAAAACAAGCCCCAAAATTTCCATTTTCTATTGCCGCAATGTTCTTCTCTAGTGCATGACGTGTTGGATTTAAGGTACGCGAGTACTCATATCCTTTGTGGTTCCCTACGCCATCTTGAACATACGTTGACGTTTGATAGATCGGCGTCATGATGGCTCCTGTAGACTCATCGGGGTGCACACCGGCATGGATAGCTTTTGTTGCGAATTTCATGAAATAGCGATTTTAATTTTGCGGGTAAAGGTACATCAAAGCACCTGATTGAGCGCTTGTCGAAGCTGAAAATTATTGCATCACGACAAGTTTCCCACTTTTCGTTTGAGCGTCATCGCGCTTGGCGTGATAGAAATAAATACCGGACTCTTCCATGCTTAAATCAAAGGTGTTATGCAAAGATTGTATAGCCTTTTGCAGGATGATTCGACCATTCACATCGGTAATGGTCAATTCTATCGTATGTTGCGACACTTGTTCTACTTCAAACACCCCATTCGAAGGATTTGGGAAGATGTTAAGTTCCTTTTCGATGCTGTTTTCATCCAATCCACCAAAAAAGTCCACACAACCGATGTAGCTATTTAGAGCTAAGTCGTTGTACTGGAATGAAGTATTTATACTAGACAAATTGCCAGAATTTTGAGGCGTAAATGACAATGGGATAATCGGAAGGTCACTCGAATTAGTCGTTCCTACTCCCCAACTGCAACTGAAAAATTTACCATCAGAAGTATTCAACAATGAATCGACGCGAACAACGCCAATGTGATAATTCGTCATCAATGACCCAACCTTGATCCCGTACATTGGGCCATTTCCAACGAGAAAAACACCATTGTGTGCCGATTCAAGCACTGCAAAAGTTGCCAAAGCTAAATTCAATTCCAGTTCTCCCAACCCATTTTGATCGGCTGAAAGCGCAAATCCCATAAACGCTTGCTCGCCGGAAGTAAGTACAAAACTTGAATCCTGACGGACACATACATCGATGAGCCCGCCACCACCGGACATTGGTGCATAACTCTTTGCCCATTGAAGGGATCCATCTACGGCTGATTTTAACAATATTGGTAAATACTGTGTAGTGGATATCCCTGAAAAAACGACAGTAGAATCAACACGCTCGATGTCGTGAATAACAAGATCGGGGTAACGCTGTGCCCAATCGATTGTTCCGTCCGAAAACAGCCGCATGACTACGCACTCATTCGCATTGTTCGGTACACTCACGAATATCGTGCTGTCGGCTAATGTTTGTATTACGCAAGGAGCCTCTGTTACAGGAAGTCCTTCGACCACCTTCGACCACAGAAGATCGCCGTTTGCCGAATATTTTACAATAAAATAACCCGCCGACGTTGAGGTGCTCGTTTTCGCCACCAATACAACACCCGAATCAGCTGTAGCTGCTGCCGATTGGTAGGTACTATACTGCATACTTGGATTTGTTACCGTTCTCGTCCAAAGCGTATCGCCATTTGATGAAATCTTCGCACATACGGCATGTAGCTTTGAACCATCTGAACTGATACACTCCCCAGCAACGATGTAGCTCGAATCGATCAAGGTTTCAATGGTTTTGATCAACACATTATCCCATTGAACCACGCCTGTTGATGACACTAAATTTTTTGCCCAAAGGGTATTTCCCAAAGAATCGATGCGAAAAACCGCTGATTGCATCCAATTGTACTGCGCTGCGACAAGCATTCCACCGTCACCGGAAGATGCAACAGACTGACCCTTCAAATCGATGTTGCTCGTGTGATAGACTTTTGAATAAAGGGAATCCTGTCCGAAAGTCGGTAAAACAAGTAATAGGAAAACAAATACAATAAACCTCATGGTGACTATGATTTCAAAAAGTGAAAGTTACAATTAAACGACGAGGTTCTTAAGCCGAATGTTGCACTAACGAATTAACCTTGTGGATACTTTATAAAATTTGTTTATGCAAACAACTATATTATAAATATAAATATATGAATTACTCTTATGACTTTTGCATAAAATACAAACAGATATGGAAGACAATCACACCTATTCTCTTGTTAAGGGTCAATACACAGCAAATGAGGCGACTGATGTTCTTTTTTCGCTTGTTAACAGCAAAATAAAATTTCATGAGTTGCGGGCCTTTGCGATGAAAGAGCGTTCCGAAAACGATGTTCATAAATCTGAGGTGCGTTCTAAAGAATTGAAGCTTGTCCTCGAGGATATTAAATCATTAATCGACTTTGCTCAGGCTGAAAATATGGAACTCAAGATTTCTGGAAACATTGATATTCAACTAATCAAAGTTTGAACCGATGGTAAATGTGATTATTTATCTTGAAGAGAGTCATGATTCAAGGAGCTTGGTAGATTTGCTACTGAAAAAACAACTGGTTGCAAAGGCGACGATAGACGTGAACAATGTGACTTATCTAGCGCGTGATGAAGAGATTCACACTCAGATAAACACGGTTATAACGGCACAAACACGGTCTATACTTTTTAGTCAAATTGAAAAGCTAATTGATGAGATGTACGGTGGAACAATCCCTGTTTATTCATTGCCGATCACTCAGGCCAACACACAATTTGATCGGTTTATTCGAGAAAACACGCTCAAAGCATAGTGCCCATGGAATTTGGTCCTGACGGAATTTGATGCGAATGGCAACGAATGTATAGAATGCTGATCGCTTGGATAATCAATTCCTAATATCTTAAATCTTGACCTCTTAATATCCATTGATCTATCCTTCCAATTCTTTCAAGATTGCATTTACATCTTCCTCAGTGGAGGTCAATTTTTGCTTACAAATTTTGATTAACTCAGCAGCACGCTTGACCTTCACAGCCAAGTCATCAACCGTAATTTCTCCATCTTCCATGTCCGCGACAATCTGCTGCAATTCATCAAAAGCTGCCGTGTATGTCATTTCATTTTCCATATGTCTTCTTTTTAATCACTGTTGATTCTATTTCCAAATCAAAGGCTTGTGTCTTGATCACGGTTCCATCCTCCAATTCCGATGCGGCATTCACCGTATGGCCATTCACCGTAGTAATCGAATAACCCCTTCGGAGCACATTCACTGGATCCATCAGCCGAACCAAGTTTTCTTTTTGAATGACTAGATTAAGCGCGTTCGCCAATGTAAGGTTGGTCCGTTGTTTCAAGGAATCAGGTACACGCTTGACGCCTTCTTTTCCTTGTTCAATCACGAGACGGGTAGCGCGGGAGAGTTCCTTGCTGCTAAAGTCCATCAGCTGACGGTGACGCCGCACCATCCCTTGCGCATTGGATCGGTAGGCATCACTGATCTTGTGCAACTGGTTTTTATTGGCTTCACTACAACGTCTAACGGCATTTCTGAATAAGCGCGTTTCGTTGCCAAAATGCAGCTGTGTTTTTTCCAGCAGTTGTCTTGACCCTGACGATATTTGATCTTGCGCATTTAAAACAGGAACAGCAAAGGCATCAAACGCCTCCAAGAGAAAGTCAGCCAATTCTGTCGGGGTGATTGCATTCCGAAAAGCCACCATTTCAGCGACTGTCATGTTCGTGGAATGTCCAATTCCTGTTAAAATTGGCAAGGGAAAAGTCGCAATCGCCTTGCAGAGCGCGAAATTGTTGTAGCAGGACATGCCCACTTCACCACCACCACCGCGAACGATCACCACCACATCGAAGTGTTGCTTTACCCGTTCGATTTTTCTCAGTTGCTCCTGTATGGAGGCCACGGCCATGTCCCCTTGCAAATACGCAGGAAATAACATCGTGAAAAAGCGGTACCCACGAGAATTTTGATCCAACACCTGCATGAAATCTGAGAGTCCTTTACTCTGATCGGCAGAGATAACAGCAACGCGCTTTGGCAACAAGGGGAAATCTAGAAATTGATTTTTATTTAAGATGCCTTCTGCTTGAAGTTTTTTCAATGTTTCTTGGCGTTCCTTCTGCAATTCACCCAATGAGTAGCTTGGGTCGATGTCGATCACCTGAAGGCTGAGACCATACGTTTCGTGAAACACGATTTTTACCTGCATCAGAAGCGTCGTTCCTTCTTTTAATGGTTCCTTTACAATCTCGGCAAATTGCTTTTGGATTCGAAGGAGATTTTGACTCCAAATGGTCGCGCCTATTTGTGCTACAATGCGGTCGTCTTCCTTTTGCACCAACTCAGGAAACGCATGTCCGCTAGGAAAACGATTGAGTTTATGCATCTCCGCCTTTACCCAGTACAATTGCTGGTAACGCTCCTCCAAGGTCTTTCGAATGGAGGAAACCACTTGCTTCAGTGTGAAAATTTGGCGCGTTTCGGACATGAGGGAATGAAGATAGGGATTTTTCTCTGATTGGATTTATTTGGTTGCCGTCACTTTAAGCGCTCCTTTTGGTGGGCAGGTAAAAATACCTCACTTAAAAAAGTCGAATACCAGCATTCTATGGTGATTGGAAAAATCGATACCTTTGCCACGCAGAAAATTATCCACCATGGCAGACATTCACACCTATGATTTTTCGGGAAAAAGAGCATTGATTCGCGTTGATTTTAATGTTCCTTTGGACAAAGAAACGATGGAAGTAACGGATGATACACGCATTCGTGCTGCTGCCCCTACCATATTGCATGTACTGAAAAATGGAGGCAGCGTGGTGTTGATGTCACACCTCGGTCGACCAAAAAATGGTCCTGAGGAAAAGTTCTCATTGCACCACATCGTTGAGCATACATCTAAGGTACTAGGCTGTGAGGTCTTGTTTGCAACAGATTGCATCGGTGAAAGGGCCTTGGCTGCAAGTACTGCACTGAAACCAGGCCAAGTGTTGATGTTGGAAAATGTGCGGTTTCATGCGGAAGAAACAGCAGGTGATATTGAATTTGCTCAGGCGTTAGCTAAAAATGGGGATATGTATATCAACGACGCCTTTGGAACCGCACACCGTGCCCATGCCAGCACGACCGTAATTGCGCAATTCTTTCCAAATGACAAGCTATTTGGTTTCTTGATTGAAGCGGAAATAAAAAGTGTGGATCGCGTGTTGAACAGCACGGACAAACCTTTGACAGCGATTGTTGGCGGGGCGAAAGTATCCTCAAAAATCACCATCATCGAACGATTGATCGAAAAGGTGGATAACCTCATCGTTGGTGGAGGAATGGCCTATACCTTTGTAAAGGCAAAAGGCGGTAAAGTGGGCGCTTCATTGGTCGAGGACGATTACTTGGATGTTGCACGAAAAATTATCAAAATTGCTGAAGACCGTGGTGTGAATCTTTACATTCCAACAGACACCATCATTGCTGATTCCTTTGATAACAATGCAAACCGTCAAGAAGTAGCCATCGATGAAATTCCAGACGGATGGATGGGACTTGATACGGGATCACAAACATCCTCGGACTGCCGCAAGATTATATTGGATTCTAAACTCATCCTTTGGAACGGTCCGATGGGTGTGTTCGAAATGGAAAACTTCCAGAAAGGAACTGCAGATGTTGCCATGGCTATTGTTGATGCTACAGCAAACGGTGCTTTCTCCTTGATTGGTGGTGGCGAT
>JBEIKR010000142.1:0-6559 GCA_040379705.1 Crocinitomicaceae bacterium | reverse complement strand
CACCTATTTTGCTCAAAACACAGATGTTTACGTAGATTCAATCTATGCAGAGCCATATACAAATGGTATTGGCGGAGGTGGTTATGTTACTTCAGATCAATATGAAATCTTCAATAGCTACATCAACTTCACCCTCAAATCAGTATTGTTATATTCTCAATCGGCAGGAAGCATTACCATAGAATTGCAAGATCAAAATGGAGCGACTTTACAATCCATGATTACAAACGTAAGTACTGGCGAAAATCGCATTGCCTTAAACTTTGACATTCCCATTGCGACAAATCTAAGACTTGTCGGTAAAAACATTACAGCTTCGGGTATCTACAGAAATAACAATAGCGCTACATATCCATACGAATTACCAGATATCCTCTCGATCATTGGCGCGTCAGCTGGTGCGTCCTACTACTATTTCTTCTATGATTGGCAAGTATTGACTGAAAACAGTACATGTTCAAGTTCTTTAGTCCCTGTAGATGCAGTGGTAAACTCATGTGCTGGTATTGGTGAAGATATTCCATTTAAGAAATCAATTCAAGTGATTCCTAATCCAAATCAAGGAGAATTTAATGTTCAATTTTCTACTGACCATTCTGGAGAATTAATGGTCGAAATGATGAGCGTCGTAGGTGATATTATTATGCTTGATCCTATTTCTTATCACCAAGGAGTCAATATCATTGATATGAAAACAAGCAATCTTTCTAATGGCATGTATTTATTTTCACTTATCTATAATGGAAAGAAATATACGTCAAGAGTAATGATTCATGACTAACCCTCTTTTAAAAGTTGTTTATATTCTTCCGTTTCTCTTGGGAAACGGAAGTTTTTTTTTCGCTCAATCTAGCACTTGGACAACTTTTAATGATCTAAATTCAGGATTGCCAAACAACGCAGTACATTGCATTACACATGATCAACAGAATATCATCTGGATCGGTACAGACAATGGATTAGCTTCCTTTGATGGTGAAAATTGGGTTGTCTTTAACTCATCCAATTCACCACTTCAAGAAAATTATATTCGAGCACTCGCAATTGACACAAACAATGTGCTTTGGTTAGGAACAACAATGCATGGCCTTTATCGATATGATGGACAATCATGGGTTAATTTCACAACATTAAACAGCAACATTCCTGACAACTTCATTCGAACGATCACCATTGATTCTTTGAATAGAAAGTGGATAGGTACAGCGGATGGATTGGCTTTGTATGACGATTTGATCTGGACTATTTGGAACACTCAATCTTCGAATCTACTTTCAAACAACATCACTTCCATAGCCATTGATACACAAAACAAAAAATACATTGGCTCAATCAATGGAGGATTGGCATACATGACGAATTCATTGCTTGAAATTTACACCATCTTAAACGCCAACGTCCCCGATAACTCCGTCATTTCAATTCAAATTGATGAAACAGACAAACCATGGTTTGCAAGCACAGCACAAGGTCTTTTTACAGACACAGGCAATCAAACATGGCTTTCTTTCAACACCTCTAATTCTCAAATACAAACCAATAGTCTTACTTGTTTTCGCATCGACCTTCTGCAGAATTTTATTATTGGCACATTACAAAATGGATTGGTTATTCGAACGAATAATTCAGATTGGATCAACTTCACACAAGAGAACTCAGATATTTCAGACAATCATATTTTATCTATTGATATCGATAATGAAAATAATATTTGGATTGGTACCGAAACAGGGGGGCTTGTACGATTAAAAATGAATCAAGCATTGATTGATGAGCTTCCTCAAAATAATCATGTTCAGATTTACCCAAATCCTACGCAAAGCAATGCATCAATACGTATCAAAAATGTATCTTCGGAAGCAAGGGTTTATCTTTACCAGCCTAATGGGAAACATTTAAACACACCGCTCAGCCATCTCGATCATGATCGTTATTTACTTCCTGAAATAGTTGATGGGATGTATTTTTTACATGTTGTCGACAACGGAATTCATCACATTTCAAAACTAGTCATCCATCAATAGTTACTGAATTCATTGACTTTTGTCATGTTTCGATTTGAAATTTATCATTGATTAAAAGGCTGTCATTCTTTCTCTTTGTATTATACGTAGGCATCTTTTGCCACGATTTAAGACCAATAGTACATGACAACTAAACTTGAACCCGCGCAAACTGCTGAACTTCTCGCAGCGTTTGAAAGAAAAATAAATGCAGAAGTTAAAATCGAACCGACAGATTGGATGCCCGATGCGTATCGCCAACACCTCATACGGCAAATTTCTCAGCATGCCCACTCCGAAGTGATTGGGATGCAACCAGAAGTCAACTGGATTACACGTGCCCCTTCGTTACGAAGTAAGAAAATCCTCTTGGCTAAAATACAAGATGAAGGTGGTCATGGTCTTTACCTCTACAGCGCTGCTGAAACATTGGGTGTGAGTCGTGAACAATACATTGCATGGCTGCATCAAGGAAAAGCAAAATATGCATCAGTTTTTAATTACCCAACCTTGAACTGGGCGGATATTGGCGCCATTGGATGGTTGGTTGATGGCGCGGCAATTGTCAATCAGGTTTCACTTCAACGAACATCATACGGTCCTTATTCACGGGCCATGGTACGGATTTGCAAGGAAGAATCCTTTCATCAACGTCAAGGGTACGAAATTATGTATCGAATGATGCAAGGCACAAACGACCAAAAGCGCATGGCTCAGGATGCGATTGACCGATGGTGGTGGCCCGCACTTATGATGTTTGGGCCTCACGACAGCGATTCGCCAAGAACATCGAATGCCATGCTTTGGAAAATCAAACGAGAAACAAACGATGCACTTCGTGAAAAATTCATCAATAAAACGGTGCCTCAAGCAGATTTGATTGGATTGAAAGTACCCGACCTAGATTTAAAGAAAAACAGTGATGAAACCTATGCACATAGCGACATCAACTGGGAAGAATTCCACCAGGTAATCAATGGCAATGGCCCGTGCAATCAAGAGCGTTTGGAGCATCATATTCGTGCACATCGTGAAGGAGCATGGGTGCGCGAAGCTGCATTTCAATCCGACTTTAGAAATCAATAATCAACGACCATGAATAAAGAAGCACTTTTTCAAGAAATGAGAGAACAAAAAAATCGTTTGATTCTTGAACTTAAAGAAAATGTCAAATCAGCAAAAAACATGGTTGATCTTGACGAAAGCGACACCATAGATCCTGAAGATTTATCGCATCAATTTGAAGGTGGAGAAATACAACATCTTTTCGAAGAACAACTTTTTCGGGCTGAAGAGGATTTATTAAATCTTAAACACATCGATTTTTCTCATAAGGATCGTGTACAACCAGGTGCTGTGGTCTATACAGAAAACTTCAATTTTATTATTGGAATTCCGTCAATGCCTTTTCAATTCAATGACAAACAATATGTGGGAATTTCAACAGAATCTGCCATTTTCAATCAAATGAAAGGAAAACAAAAGGGCGATGTATTTACTCACGGCTCGAAAAGCTATAGGATAAACGAAATCATTTAAATCAAAAAACATGAAATCAACAGATAATCAAGGTGAATTATGGGAAGTATTCATACAATCAAAACCCGGACAATCATTTAAACATGCAGGAAGTGTCCATGGTTTCGATAAAGACAATGCTATAGAAAACGCGAGAGACACCTATACCCGCCGAAATGAAGGAACCGGACTTTGGGTGGTTCAAAGTAAAGAGATTATTGCCGTAGCACTCAATGAATCTGACTATTTCTTCGAGCCAGCAACGGACAAGATATATCGGCATCCAACATTTTATAACTTACCTGAGGGGGTAACACATATGTAATTCATGAAAACAACACTCAACTATTACTTACAAATCGCAGACAACGCACTTATCTTGAGTCATCGCCTGGCTGAAAACACAAGTAAAGGTCCATTCTTGGAAGAAGACCTGGCAACCGCAAATGTTGCACTCGACCTCATCGGTCTCGCAGAATCTGTATTGAATGAGGCAGCTAAATTGGAAGGATTAGGTCAAACAGGCGACGATCTTGCCTACCGAAGAGATGAGTCTGAATTTGTGAATTGTCTCTTAGTAGAACAGCCCAACCGTGATTTTGCACATATTGTGACGCGCCAATTCCTTATGGATACGTTTAACTACCATTATTTCATCGCCCTCACTGAGAGCAAAGATTCCTTTCTTTCAGCAATCGCCTTCAAATCCATTAAAGAGGTGACTTACCATCTACGTCGAAGTTCAGAATGGATGATTCGCTTGGGCACAGGAACAGATGAGTCGAAACATCGTGTTCAGTTGGCCATCAATACCTTGTGGAAGTTCACGGATGAATTGTTTGAGGAATCAGAAGGGGATAAGGAAATGCTTGCAAAGGGTATTGGAACCAACCTTACTGAAATCAAAAACCAATGGAACCAAAAGGTAAATGAAATTCTTTACATGGCGCATTTAGAATCTCCAAAGAATCAATTTTCGGTGCTCGGAGGTAAACAAGGAAAACATACGGAGCATCTCGGGCACATTCTGGCAGAAATGCAATTCCTACCTGGAAAGTACCCGGATGCCGTATGGTAATTAATAGATGAATTAGCGACCTGCGATGCGAAGGAGTTTATCTCTGTTCACAATCAGCAATTTGCGGGTGTGAATTTCGATGATCTGATCTTCTTTGAAGTCTTTCAAGAGGCGTATCAACGTTTCGGTGGCCGTTCCTACAAAATTGGCCATGTCCTCACGTGTGAGATTAATTTCCTCTTCTCCATAGATGTCTGCCAAAATCAACAAGGAGAATGCTAAACGCTCACGCACCGACTTTTGAGCCATATTGGTAATGAACTGTGCTCGATCTCCTAGCTCTTTCGAAAGCTCTTTGATGATGCCATTCCTAAGAGTCGGATTGTTATCCATCATTAGGAGAAAGTCATCTTTGCCAATGAAGCAGATGTTACTCTCTTCAAGTGTTGACGCAGACACCTTGTAAGGCTCACCGCTGAACATAGATCTGAAGCCAATCACATCACCTGCTTTGGCAATATGAATGATCTGCTCCTTCCCTTCGTCACCGCGAGTAAAGACCTTTACCTTCCCTTGGTTAAGGCAAAAAACTCCCCTTGGGAAACTGCCCTCGATGAATAACGGCTGGTTCTTTTTGTAATAATTGCACGTTTTCTCATGGTTAAGGTCGATGACCTCAGATTCGCCGTAAGTGCCGAACAGCGAATTCTTCCTCGCACTGCATGAAGCGCAGGAAACGTGTTTGTGTGATTTTTCCAACATATGTAGACTGGTTTTCGTATGGCTAATGTAAAAAAAAAAAGTGACTCAGAATAAAATATAAAACTGATTATGGTCATGTTTTGAATTTTTCATCAATTCTCCAATTATTCTAAACTATTTAGGTAAGCTTAAAGAACATGTTCTTAAGTGGAGATTAACTTATCTCTAGCTCAATTCTCACTCTGACCTTCACCTTGCATTGAAATCTTTATTCTTTATGATTAAATTGACAATGAAAGAAATCATCGACACTATTAAAAACATTCCTTTTGTACGACCTATTTGCTAAATAACATCAGTTGACTGAGCCAATATCCAAGAAAAATTGGGTTTAAGGAGAATCATTTATTTAAGAAGAACATTAAAAATGATCGCCCAAAACAGTCCTTATCCCTCTATGTGACATGTATCATCACTTCGCATGACCATTGTCATATTTCACCAAGTAGAAAAAAGGAATCTTTGCAATGTAGAACAACACAATCAATATCAACAACATAAGAACACAGATTATGAGCAAGCCGACCCCAATTTACCAGCAACATGAAGAAAATCGCGAGTTTACAAGCAAACTTGATTTTTACAAGGATGAGATTAAAATTCTTGAAGGAAGATTGGGTGAGTTGGCCTCAAAAAATTCAAAGTCTGACATACTTGGAGAATTAGAAAAATATCAAAATCAACTCATAGTCCAACGCAACAACATTGATGAAATCGCCCATAAGGTGAAAATCAATGAGGACGCATTGGAACGTGAAATAGAAAAAAATCCTGTTGCCGTCGATCACCGCCATGTGCCATATCACGGAGCAGAAAAAGAACTTGTATCAGGCTTCGAAAAGAATTTCAATTCACTTCGTGCCGATCTAAACGGATTCATTTCTAAATGGATGTAGTATCATAGTTTAAGTTTAGCGCAGTTAGGTTTAGTTAGTAGGTAAAGCGGCTCTGTAAAGGGCCGCTTTTTCTATGAAATAGACGTTAGGATATTAAGACTTCAAGATGTTAGGACGGATTACAACTCGAAAAAGCGACAAAAAATTGCGCAGCATCAAATTCAAAATTGCCAAAGGCAACAAATTTCCAGAGGAATCAAATTCAAAATTCCCGCAGGGACCAAATTTGCGAAGCAATCAAATTCCTAATTGCGCAGCATCAAATTCCCGAAGGGATCAAATCTTAAATTGACGGAGTCATCAAATTCGTAACTCGTAATTCGTAACTCATAATTCGCTCCGCGTAATTCGCAATTCTAATT
>JBEIKR010000141.1:0-6673 GCA_040379705.1 Crocinitomicaceae bacterium | reverse complement strand
TTAAAGACCAATCGATTTTATCCGAATGCACCATCTACGTGAATTTAGAACCCTGTGCCCATCATGGAAAAACGCCGCCTTGTGCGAATTTGTTGGTTGAAAAGAAACTCATGCGCGTGGTTATTGGCTGCCCTGATCCACACAGTAAAGTGAGTGGTAAGGGTGTTGATTTGTTAAAGAAAGCAGGTATTGATGTGCGATTGGGCGTTTTACAGCAGGAATGCCGTGAATTGAACCGCCGTTTCATCACGTTTCACGAACGTCAACGACCTTATGTGATTTTGAAATGGGCACAGACCAAAGATGGATTCCTTGACCGCATTCGTCACGACGAAGAAACGGGGATCAATTGGATCACTTCACCAGAGACAAAATCCTTGGTGCATAAGTGGCGTTCGCAAGAACAAAGCATCCTCGTCGGGCGACGAACCATACAGAATGACAATCCCATGTTGACGGTGCGTGAATTCAGTGGTGCAAATCCCACACGCATTGTGATTGATAGCCAACTTCAAAGTGGGGATGAGCTCAACATCTTTTCTGAGGATGCGCCAACGATAGTTTTCAACCGCATCAAAAACGAAGTGCGCGGAAACATTGAATGGATTCGCATTCCTGAGACCAACACAAAACATATCTTGGATGAATTGTACAAACGCAACATCTTATCCGTTTTCGTAGAAGGAGGAAGCCGCACCTTACAGTATTTCATCATTGATAACCACTGGGATGAAGCCCGTGTGATCGTGGGAAATACCACATTTGGCGAGGGAGTTAAAGCACCTGCCATTGGAAAAGTTCCATCGCGCAGTTATTCCTTTTCTACGGATACTGTACACCATTATTTTCGAAGATGGCCCCTTTAATTCTCTCGATTTTTTGCTCCAGCATCATCTTTGTGCTGTTTAAGTTATTCCCACGCTTAGGCGTAGATACCTTTCAGGCCATTGTCTTTAATTATGTTACTGCATTTTTGTGTGGGATTTTGTTCTTCGGTCACGAGTGGAATCCGCACGCCTTGGAATCGGGAAATTGGCCCCTCTTCGTATTGCTTGCCGCAGCATTGTTTATCTCGCTCTTCATTTTGATGGGACTCAGCTCACAGAAGAATGGTGTCGCTATGACCTCTATCGCTGTAAAAATGAGCATGGCCATCTCATTGATTTTAATGATTGTACTGTACAATGAGGATTTAGGTTGGATGAAAGTTGCCGGAATAGCTCTCGCTTTTACAGGCGTTTTCCTGGTTTCCTACACGGGCAAATCTAACAATAGTGCTGCGAAAAGTGAAGTATGGATGCTGGCCACCCTATTTATCGGTAGTGGAATTCTTGATTTTATCTTGAACTATGTCCAAAAGCATCACCTCGAGCACCTCACACCTTCCCTATTTTCGGCCTTCGGGTTTGGTGGAGCGGGGCTCATTGGATTTGCCATTTTAATGACACAGATATTTAGAAAACAAGCAAGTCTATCTATAAAAAATATTGTTGCCGGTGTTGCACTCGGTATACCGAATTACTTTTCGATTTACCTTTTAATGGTGTCTTATCGCTCTACAGGATGGAATGACTCAACTGTTTTGGCCGTGATAAACGTATCCATCGTAATGATTTCCTCCGTCATCGGTTTTATCGCCTTCAAAGAAAATGTCACTGTTAAAAAAATAATCGGTCTTGCAGCGGCAATCGCAGCCATTGTTGTCCTTTACCTCGCAAGTCAATCTTAATCACATTCCTATGAAAATTCACCCACTCAACACTGGAGATTTTAAACTCGATGGGGGCGCCATGTTTGGTGTCGTTCCAAAAACAATGTGGTCCAAAACCAATCCTGCAGATGAAAACAACATGTGCAATTGGTCCATGCGTTGCCTCTTGATTGAGGTTGGTAACCGTTTGATGTTGATTGATGCGGGGATTGGCGACAAGCAATCAGAAAAGTTTTTTTCGCACTATTATTTGCATGGAACAGATAGCTTAGAAGGAAACCTCAAAGCACTTGGATTTGGAAAAGATGACATTACCGATGTTTTCTTGACGCATTTGCATTTTGATCACTGCGGTGGTGCCATTCAATGGAACAAGGACCACACAGGATTTGAACCCGTTTTCAAAAACGCGCATTTTTGGAGTACAGAAAACCATTGGAAATGGGCGACGGAACCCAATGCCCGTGAAAAAGCATCGTTCCTGACGGAGAACATTCAACCCATTCAAGAAAGTGGTCAATTGAAATTCATTGAACGAACAGGGAATTACACGGCCAATGCTTTTTCAGACATGGATGTCTTGTTTGTTGACGGTCACACCGAAAGCATGATGATTCCACACATCCGTTACCAAGGAAAAACCATCGTCTTCATGGCGGATCTTTTGCCTAGTGTGGGACACATTCCACTCCCTTACGTGATGGGCTACGATACACGTCCATTGATTACACTTGATGAAAAATCGAAGTTCTTGAATACAGCGTGTGATAACGAATATATCTTATTTCTGGAGCACGACAGCGTCAATGAATGTTGCACCTTGGAGCGCACTGAGAAAGGCATTCGATTGAAAGAAACGATGCGTTTTAGCGAGTTGTTTTCTTAAGACTGACCCAACTTACGAACGAGGTCAATCAAACGATTTGAATACCCTGCTTCGTTGTCGTACCATCCTACCACCTTCACCATGGAGTGAACCACAGAGGTGAGTTGCGCATCAAACAGACAACTGTTCGGATTGCCAATCACATCCACCGAAACGATGGGATCCTCGGTATAGGCAAGAATACCTTTGAGTGAAGTTTCTGCTGCACGCTTCATGGCAGCATTGATGGTTTCCACACTCGGCGGATTTTTCACCACCATGGTCAAATCTGTAAAGGACCCATCGGGCACAGGAACCCGCACTCCACAACCGCCGATGCATCCTTCCAAATCAGGGAAAATACGGGTCAACGCTTTTGCTGCTCCTGTTGTCGTCGGAACGATAGAAGTCGCAGCTGCTCGAGCACGACGTAAATCGCGGTGTGGCGCATCGTGCAAACGCTGATCCGTGGTATAACTATGGACCGTTGTGATGTACGCACTTTCGATCTCACACAATGCACGCATGACCTTTAGCATAGGTGCTGCATTATTGGTTGTACACGAGGCATTTGAAATGATGCTTTCAGAGAAATCAACAGAATCTTCATTCACGCCAAGAACAATAGTTTGGATGTCATCACCTATGGCTGGCGCTGAAATAATGACCCGCTTCGCACCTCCAATCAAGTGACCTGAGGCCAAATCCTTGCGAAGGAAATGACCGGTAGATTCAATGACCGTGTCAACGCCATATTTAGCCCAAGGAATATTCGCAGGATTTGATTCTTGGCTGAAGACAATACGCTTTCCATTTTCGAAGATCGCAATATTTCCTTCAATTGCAAATCCGAGTGGAAATCCTCTATGAATACTATCGTATTTCAACAAGTGCATGAGTGTTTGGATATCCGAAATATCATTCACTACCGCGACTTGAACATCATCCGACAACAACGCCAAGCGGGTAAAATACCTGCCTATTCGTCCAAAACCATTTACACCGGTTGTTAAACCCTTATTCATTATTCAAAGTTAACCAAATTATACTACCCACTCTCTTTGTTTGGTAATGATAGAGAAATCGAATTCACTCAAAAAAATCTTCGGATCAAAAATTCTAGTCGAAAAAAAATATGGCAATATAATTCAAATATATATTGATTTTGGTAAGGATAAGGAACGTTTTAACGTAATGCATCCACGTTAAATATTTAGTTTAGACAAATTTTAAAACCTACTTATGAAAAAACACACTTTTGTGTTTGTTTCACTACTTGCATCACTTTCTAGTTATGGCCAAGAAGTAATTGCATCGCAAGGGGATTCTTATTCCACACCCCAAGGGAATGTAAATTTCACCATTGGCGAAGTAGTAATAAACACAGGAACAGATGGCGTAAATGACATTACCCAAGGTTTCCATCAAACCAACTGGAATTTTCTAGGAATAGAAGATTATGCCCCAGATTACAACATTACTATTTTTCCAAATCCATCATCGGACTTGTTGAACATTCAAACGAATTCGTTCGAGAATGTGGAGTACACGCTCTATGACGCTCAAGGAAAACTAGTGTTCCATAGCACGCTTACTGATAAGTTAACACAAGTTGCTGTCAATGAGCTCGCTCCAGGAAATTATTCACTGAACTTAAATAGCAAAGGGCAAAAATTAAAAACATTCAAACTCACAAAAATCAACTAACACACCGTTAAAATGAAAAAAATATTTCTATCTATCGTTGCGGTAGCAACATTTTCCTTGAGTTCTTTGGGTCAAGCACCAGAAGGATTTAAATACCAAGCAGTGGTTCGAGATGCCGGAAACATCATACTAAACAATCAATCTGTTGGTTTACGCATGACTATACAACAAGGTTCGATTGGAGGAACAACCGTTTATTCCGAAACCTTTTCTACCACATCAAACGCTTATGGCTTGGTAAGCCTAGAAATTGGAAACGGAACAATTCTGAGCGGATCTTTTGCTTCAATTGACTGGTCAGCAGGCCCCTATTTCATCGAAACTGCAATCGATGTCGCTGGTGGAACAAATTACGCAGTGATGGGTACCTCACAGTTGATGAGTGTTCCTTATGCATTGTATGCAAAAACTTCAGGAAGTTCAACTCCAGGCCCACAAGGAATCCAAGGACCTGCTGGACCTGCTGGAGATCAAGGGCCTGCAGGAAATGACGGGGCTACAGGACCAGCGGGAGCAGATGGAGCCACTGGACCGCAAGGACCTATCGGATTAACTGGTGCTACTGGTCCAGCAGGCGCTGATGGTGCTACTGGTCCGCAAGGACCTATTGGTTTGACTGGAGCTGATGGTGCTACAGGTCCACAAGGTCCGCAAGGCATCCAAGGTCCGGCAGGTGCAGATGGAGCAACAGGACCACAGGGACCTATCGGATTAACTGGTGCGACTGGAGCAACAGGTGCAGATGGAGCAACAGGACCACAAGGACCTATCGGATTAACTGGTGCGACTGGACCAGCAGGTGCAGATGGAGCAACAGGGCCACAAGGACCTATCGGATTAACTGGTGCGACTGGACCAGCAGGCGCTGATGGGGCAACAGGACCACAAGGACCTATCGGATTAACTGGTGCAACAGGGCCTACGGGATTAACTGGTGCAACAGGACCCGCGGGACCAATCGCTGGTTCGGACACTCAGATAATTTTTAATAATGCTGGAGTTGCAGGAGGTTCAGCAAACAACACTTGGAACAACACAACAAACACCCATACTGTGTTAGGCACCTCAATAACCACGAACGAACGCGTAACAGCCTTAGCAGGAACAGGCAGTCGTGTTGTGCTTACAGACGCATCCGGAAATCTTTCCGCTGGAACAGGGTTACCAGTTACAGGAACAGGAACTACAAACTACATCACCAAATACACCAACGGTGCAAGTGGAATAATTGGAAACTCGTTGTTGCAAGACAACGGTACAAGTGTATCTTTAGGGAATACCACTCCTTCCACTATTTATCAACTATATGTATACCGATCACAGGTCACTGCAAATGGAGATGGTCAACATTCTAATTTTGGATATAGGACACGTGATTCTCAAAATGATGGAACAGGCTATTCTCAAATAGCAGCAAATTCCGCTACTGCTGGGTATAACTTTTGGGGTGATTTGTACACATTCGGTGTTGGTGGATGGAATTACAATGACTATACTAGAACGGGCGGAACCTTGGGAGCTGAAGTAAATGGTTTATATTGGGGATCACTTGGTTACCGCTCTAGTGGCTTTTTAAATTATGGAGTTTATGGTTCTGCTGGATATACAAGTGGAGCTGGAATCCTTACAAGCACTCAAGCCATGGGTATCGGTGGAGGTTTCTTTGGGGCGATGATTGGTTCAGTTTCAAAAGGTCAAGTGATTGGTCAATTGAACTCTGGTGAATTGTTCGCAAGCTACAACTCCGGAAACACTTACACTACAGGTAAAAACATCGAATTGGTAGGGACTGATAACGGTGCTAAAACCCCAGTTTATGCAGTTACTTCCACTGATGCAACAATCTATGCCAAAGGATCTATTCAATTGGTTAACGGAGAAGTTTATGTTGCATTTGCAAACAATTATTCTACACTTTTAGGGGAAACACCCATAGTTACTGTATCTCCAAATGGAAATTGTAACGGATTGTATGTTTCATTAATCGACAAAAATGGATTTACCGTAAAAGAATTGAACAATGGAACAAGCACTGTTCAAATTTCATGGATTTCTGTGGGTAATCGAATAGATAACCGAATGGAAGAAGCTACACGCATGGTTTCTGATCCTTCATTCAACCGCAACATCCAACAAGTATTGTTTGATGATAGCAATAAAGAATCAAATGGTACAGCAATTTGGTGGGACGGAACAACAATTCGTTTTGGTGAATTACCTGAAACAATGAAAAAAGTTGTTCGACCTGCAACAACAAAATAATAGAAAGTTCTTAATTTTAAGGGGAGTGAAGCATTTCACTCCCTTTTCTTTTTGTATGAAATTAGTACTGGTCGTTTTTTTGTTTTACGCAAATTCTTTTTTTGCACAAGTAGACTCTGCTCAAACCA
>JBEIKR010000140.1:0-6678 GCA_040379705.1 Crocinitomicaceae bacterium | reverse complement strand
CGCTAGGCGCTCCATTTACGATTCTTTGTAAAAATCTTCTGGATTATCATCGATTTTTTTACCCGTCGATTCGCTCCACTTATTGACAACCTGAGCGGCGAGTTTATCTTGCTCCGCCAATTGCATTTTCTTCACATGCAGCTCGTGATCAATTTCAAGAAAACTAACTTTCTCCGCATCTTTAGACCCATTTTGTGTATTTACAACAGACTCAGAAAACACAATACCATGTTGAGCTTCAATGCGTTTTTTGTTATTCTCAACCAAATATTCATACGCGCCTTTGTTCATCATCATTTTAAAGAAAATTGGTCCCGCTTCAATCGAGAAAAGCACCAAGAAAATAATGATTGGAATCCAAAAGCTCAATTCGTGAGATATATGGATGCGCTCTAGCAATCCGTCGAGTTGGTAAGCCATTTGCTGATTTTTCTTGTACTCGGTATCTCTGCTTTTGTCAATGGCATCAATTTCTGACATTAAGCGATTTTGACGATTCTTTAACCCTTGAATTTCCGGTGCTTTAGACGCGATTTTCGCTTCTAGCTCAGCCTCTTGCTTATTCAAGTTCTCGCGTTGAGTTTTTGCGGCAGGACCTTCACCCGCCTTGCCTGAACCTATACGCCCTGCAATTTCATCTTCCAATCGTTTGCGTGCATCTTGAATTTCCATTCGACGCTTTTCAAACGTGGATTCAATGTCCATCTGCTCCTTCTCCACTTTGGCAAGATCATCCTTCTTGGCTTTCATTTCCATTTCCTTCTGTTCATCTGTATTCTGATTTAGCTCAATCAAGTACTTGTCTTGTTTTTTCTGCAATTCCGCATCGATTTCTGTTTTCAAAATACGCACCTCCAATGGTGTTGAAATCGCAATACCAAGAATAAAGGCAATGATAATCCGTGGCAATGCCTGAAATAATTCTTTGCCTGAAATCGAATCCTTACCATCCCCTTTTCCTGTGCTAGACACAATGAAACGGTCCATGTTCAAGATGATTGCTCCCCAGACCACTGCAAAAAATAGCGACAACAACACCCATCCCCATGCCAGCGGATCGTCACTTACCGCATCCCCTTTTGGGGCAAATATGGTGTAAAATGCATAGCCCCCTGAAACAGCAGCAAGCAATCCCGTGCACAAGACAATCCCTCCAATTCCAGCATAGCGAACACGATCAGCCATCGGGCATTGCATCAAGAGTTGTTCGTCGGCACCAGCACACCACCAAAGGCGTTTCGTGAATTTAGAAACCGGCTGATTGTTATAGGTCTCCAAGTATTTATTTACATCTTCCATAACTAGTTTTTAGTTTGTTAGTGGTTAGTTGGTTGGTTCATTACAATTGGGCAATGTTACTTTCACTTGTGGGATGTGAAGATTCATTGAATTTGCCCGAAATTGCGTTGGCTTTAGTTTGATATTGTTCATTCGAGAAAAATCAAATTTTCCAGCAGGAGCAAGTATGCGTGTTTCGGCAGGAATAATATCGACAATTCTGACTTTCGGAAGATATTGATCACGTATTTTCCAGCCAAAGAGTGTGAACTGTCTAATTTCGCAACGATAATTCCGATCATTGACTACTATTTCACTTTCTCCCTCTGAAGAAATCCAAGTGTATCGTTTCCATAAATGAAGGTGGGGTGATGATTGATAGAGAAAAAGAAACCATTGTGACGATAAACGCGACATATCCCAACGGATTTTTACCGTTGTACCAATGATCACTTTCTTTCGTTCAACCTTGAGCACGGATAAAGATAATTAAAATTGATTAGGTGTTTTTGCATGAAATATAGAATAAGATGCGCTTATTTTTTCATTATTCTACCAAGACTCATTCAAGAATTGCAGAAAGCGATCGGCAGACTGCATCGGTGAACGTTCCGAAATTTGAGCGTAATCGTTCATTATTTGATACTCTGCCTCGTGTAAATGATTTCTTTCTAGTTCTTCAATGCTAAATATAAGCGACTTGCATTTTTCGAATTGTACGTCATTGACATTCAATAATTCCTGCACTGACCCAAAATGAATAAGATCCATCAGACAGTGATTGTATTCGTTCACATACTGTTTACAATCCTCAATGGTCCATTGCCTTTTTTGCATTTCGCTGTAAAATTGAAATGGTCGCTCTGACTCGAACTCGTCTTCGCTAAATTCCTCATCGTCAATTTGAAAGATAAAATCAATTAAATCAAGGGAGTACGTGAATCGCTTAAATGCATCTAAGGTATCAAAAAACCACACTTTATTCTCATAACTGGTTGGGCCAACCTGATGCACTTCGTACAAATAAAACGAGGATTTTGTTGCCTCAACATTCATTGATTCATCCCAAACCATAATGGGGTGTCCTAATTCATCAAAAAGTTCCTCTTTCGTCATTATTCAATTTTTTAGCTCTATTCTTAATGAAACGTTCAGCCTCTTGCATTTTCATTTTTTGCCAGTAGTAATTCATCATCCAGGCATTTTTAATCGAACAGGCAACACCGTGATGAAAAACAAAAATGAAAAGGCCTCGTATCCCATAAAAATTCCGTTGAAGATAGTTTTTACTCAAGAAAAAGAATTCACCTCTCTCGAAAATCTCCACCCGCAGTGTTCTGCATTACTTCTTCATCGTCATCACAACAGGTCTTGCTGTATCCTGCAATACCGCACCTCCACTGATTCCAAATTTACCCGACTCTTGATTTAGCAATTCGAGCACTTCCGCGTATATTTCTTGCATTTGTAATTGATGGGACGCATAATAATCCATGCTCTTCTCATATTGCTTTGGTGTCACCTTATTTTTTTTGAAAATCACTTGTGCCGACAGAATAATCGTTTCTTGAAAGCGCGACACATGACCATATTTGAGCTGCACATGTGACTCAATCAAACTCAATTCCTTGATTATTTGAACAAACTTTTCTTTTTCGATCAGATCAGCAGGCTCAGGTTTCGCTCCAATTTGATCAGTGCACGAAAACACGAACAATACTCCTATGAGACCGATGATTTTTTTCATGAAGGATACGTAAACGATAAACGTGCACCCAATGATTGTTCAATGAGCACCCGATTGTCATACACTAAATTTCCATTGACAAAGGTTTTACTCACGTGATATGGAAAGGTATGTCCTTCAAACGGCGACCACCCGCATTGATATAAAATGGATTCCTTAGTCACGGTAAAATCCTCTTTTTCAACCACCACCAAATCTGCAAAGTATCCTTCACGGATGTATCCGCGTTCTTTGACTCGGAATAATTCGGCTGGAGAATGAGCCATTTTCTCCACGATTTTTTCAATCGATATTTTTCCCTGGTCCATCTTTTCTAACATGGCCATCAAGGCATGTTGAACCAATGGCCCTCCAGAGGGCGCGTCCAGATATTTTCGCGATTTTTCTTCCATGGTATGAGGGGCATGATCCGTGGCGATAACATCTATTCGGTTGTCTAAAACCGCTTGAAAAATGGCATCTCTGTCACTCGCAGTTTTTACCGCTGGATTCCACTTGATGAAATTTCCTTTTTCAGTGTAGTCTGCATCTGAAAACCAAAGGTGATGAATACAGGCTTCTGCCGTAATTTTCTTTTCTGCGAGTGGAATGGTATTGTCAAAAAGAGAAAGCTCCTTGGCCGTTGAAATATGCAATACATGCAAGCGCGCATCGTATTTTTTTGCCAGTCGAACAGCCAATTCTGAGGAACGGTAACATGCCTCTTCACTGCGAATCAAGGGATGCATTTCTACGGGGATATCTTCCCCATATTTCTGCTTGTATGCTGCCATATTTGCGCGAACTGTCGCTTCATCTTCACAATGTGTCGCAATCAACATTGGAGGAACGCGCTCAAAAAGCCCTTGCAAGGTTTGTTCATTATCCACCAACATATTTCCCGTTGACGACCCCATAAATACCTTAACCCCACAAACCTTTGACCCATCGGTTTTGAGAACCTCCTCCAAGTTGTCGTTGGACGCACCCATGAAAAAGGAAAAATTAGCGATGGATGAACGTGCAGCAATTTGATATTTATCCTCTAACAAATCTTGGGTAAGTGCGTTGGGAACCGTGTTTGGCATCTCCATGAATGAAGTAATTCCACCAGCAACTGCTGCGCGTGCTTCCGAGGCGATTGTTGCTTTATGGGTTAATCCAGGCTCGCGAAAATGCACTTGATCATCGATGCAACCAGGTAGCAAGTAATTGCCATTTAACTCGATATCTAAAGCTTTTCCATCATAGGAAATTTGAGGAGCAATGCGTTCAATTCGACCATTCTTAATCAATACATCTGCAATGGTATCAGTTCCTTCATTTATGATGCGTGCGTTTCGCAGAATGGTCGTTGTACTCATATTTTCATTTTACGCATTTTCCATACTCCAAAAAATGCCTCTTTAAATATTCCTGAACTCATTTTTGATTCACCATATTGGCGATCGATAAAGGTGATTGGCACCTCTGTAACTTTAAAACCATGCTTCACCGCTGCATATTTCATACATATTTGAAATGCGTAACCCTTAAATGGAATAGCATCTAGATGGATAGTTTCCAATACTTTTTTTCGGTAACATTTAAATCCCGCAGTCGTGTCGCGAATGCCAATCCACAAAATCAATCGGACATACACACTGGCAAAATAAGACATCAAGATGCGCTTCAAAGGCCAGTTCGACACCTTCCCGCCCTTACAATAGCGAGAACCAATGCTCACATCGGCACCTTCCGCACACGCATTGTAGAGGCGAATCAAATCCTCAGGATTGTGCGAAAAGTCGCAGTCCATCTCGAACAAGAACTCATACCCCTTGGAGATACCCCATTTAAATCCATGAATATATGCAGTCCCTAAACCAAGTTTCCCTTGACGCTCCTCAATAAAGACACGACCAGGAAATTCCTGTTGAAGGGACTTTATTTTATCCGCTGTGCCATCGGGTGAATTGTCATCTACATACAAAATGTGGAAGTCTTTCTCAAAACCCATCACCACACGTGTCATCCGTTCGACATTATCGATCTCGTTGTATGTTGGAATTATAACAAGTGCGTCAGACATGGAAAAATAAATGCGCAACTAAAATAAGGATTATTGACTGAATCAATGTTAATTTATGTCAAATGCACGGAGATTTGTACTTTTACAAGAACGGTGAACCACATGAAATCTATCCTCACAGTCCTATTTAGTTTTTATCTGCTAACTGCGATTTCGCAGGAGCAAAAGAACATTGAATTACTGGATCATTGGTTCACAGACACCCTTCTCACCTCCTCTACTTCCGTTCGTTTTAGCGGCTGCTGGGGGTTTACGCGTAATGACGAAGAGTACGCCATTATTGGATCTACGGAGGGTACGCACTTTTTTAGATTAAGTGCATCTAACACCTTGGTTCCTTGCGGTTTTGTCGAAGGAAAATTTTCCTCAGCGCAGGTCATCCATCGTGAATTTAAAACCTTCGGAAACTACGCTTACTCTATTTGTGATGAAGGAAATAGCTCGTTACAGATCATCGATTTAAGTTATTTACCCGATTCTGTGGTTAAGGTTGCCGATCTGCAAGATGATCGTTTTGGAAAGATTCACAACCTCACCGTAGACACTGCAAATGCCCTCCTTTTTGCTTGTCTTGTTACGCCAATCAACAGCGGGATTCCATTGTCCATGGTGCCTTTGCGCGTTTTTTCACTTCAGGACCCATTAAATCCTATTTTACTTTGGGAAGGACCTGGGGATATACCGGAAGTACACGATTGCTATGTGCGTAACAGAATGGCGTTCTTGAATTGTGGAATGGATGGACTTCGCGTGTATGATTTCACGAATCCTGGCGCTCCCATTTACAAAAGCAACCTCACCTTTTATCAAGACCAGGGATATAATCACCAGGGTTGGTTAAGTCCTGATGGCTTCACCTATGTTTTTGCCGATGAAACCAATGGCAAGCGCATCAAGAAGTGCAGTGTATCTAGTAACTTCGATATTGAAGTCAACGGCTATTTCGGAACGAATTGGCAAGCGGGGAGCGTACCGCACAATTTAATGATTACCAATGATTTTGCGTTTGTTGCACATTACAATGAGGGCCTTCGTATCTATGACATTCGTGCTACTTTTCCAAGAGAAATTGCCGCTTACGACACCTATCCTACGACCTCCAATTTTAAGATGAATGGCGCTTGGGGAATTTATTCCGAATATCCGTCGCAACGCATTATCGTATCAGATCGGCAAAACGGACTATTCCTTTTTCAGTTTGATCGTGCGCTCTTTGAAACACCTTCAGACACCTCCTTCATCGTCTACCCCAATCCAATTCCCGTAGGAGAGTTGTTGACTCTGCGCACACCAGGAGATCAACTGTCAGACTTCACTGTGCAAGTATATGATCAACTCGGTCAATTGTTAGAAGAACAAGTTGTGACCATGAAAAGCTACCTTAAACTTAATGTACCTTTAACGGCCGGGGTTTACTCAATACGAATCAAGTTTATGAACTACCTTGGCGATGACGGTTTTGTTGTAAAGCGCATTATCGTGATGAATTAAAAACCTGATCAACAGCATCCATGATTAAGTCCTGTTCAAATCCGCGGGAACTTAAAAAGCGAATGACTTTCGCCTTGCGCTTCCACAAATCTGTTTCACGTTCTGTCTCTCT
>JBEIKR010000139.1:0-6783 GCA_040379705.1 Crocinitomicaceae bacterium | reverse complement strand
TAGCAAGAACAGTGTAAACAACTTTCATCTCACACCGAACGCACAATTGAGATGGGCTCGTAACGGTCGCTTGCAGGGTGTCTATGGTATAATGGCTGATCTTGACAATCAAGTTTATTTTGGAATTTCGAGTGATATTCAATCGGCATTTACCAGTCTCATTGGTCTTAAATGGGATCAATACCGGGTGTGGTAAGCCTATGACTTCAACATAAAAGCATCAAATGCATTGGGTTCAGGTTCTCATGAAATATGTTTTTCTTATTTGATTCCCCGAGGTCATTCAGGTCAATTCCGAAGTGGTCAAATTAAAAAATCTAGCTTGAGGCTTTAAATCATTGTGTTTTTTGGTTTTTTGATTGAAGACTCAAGTAGTATATTCGTTCCATGAAAAAAATGATATACTTCTGTATTGGTGTTTTCATTTCTGCTACATCGTTGGCTCAAACATGGCAGGTGGGTAACACAACATTAACTGAATCGGATTTAGTAACCGGATTATCTCTCCCTTGGGAAATTCTTTGGGGTCAAGATGACATGATATGGTCTACTTTACGCGGTGGAAAAGTACTTCGTATTGACCCCAATACGGGAACGTACACGCAAGTATTGGATAAATCGTCAGTCATTCCATACAGCGGTGGAAGTGAACCAGGAATGTTGGGCATGTGTATGCATCCAGATTTCCCTACCACACCTCTTGTATATATCGTCTACAATTACACCCAAGGAAATTCAATCAAAGAGAGATTGGTTTCTTTTGAGTGGAATGGAACCGCACTGGTAAATGAAACAACTTTGATTGATGCAATCGGTGGAAATTCAATTCACAACGGTTCACGAATCATCATTACTCCCGATAATAAAATTTTGATGACTACCGGAGACAAGGGCGATCAAGGAGTGAGTTCACAAAATATCACGTCATTGAATGGAAAAACATTGAGAGTGAATTTAGATGGATCCATTCCTTCTGACAACCCAGACCCTGCAAGCTATGTATGGTCTTTTGGACATAGAAACGGACAAGGCTTGTGCGTTGGTCCAAATGGAATCATTTATGAATCGGAGCACGGTCAAAACAACAGTGATGAGTTGAACATCATAGAGCCCGGAAGAAACTACGGTTGGCCAACCGTTGAAGGTGCATGTAACACAACGGCTGAAATCAATTATTGTAACGCCAATAATGTGAAAGAACCTTTATTGGAGTGGTCACCCTGCAGAGCGGTGAATGGATTGGAATATTATAATCATCCTGCAATTCCTGAATGGAACAATTGCATATTAATGGCGGTATTGGGTGGGCTGAACGCGAGTTACGAGCGTATGACTGTTATTCACTTAAGTGCAGATGGATTAACTGCAACCACAGCTGATATGAGTGGTTCAAGTACGAATTCAGATGCGTTCTTTCAAAGTTTCAACAAGCGTTTACGTGATTTGTGTGTGAATCCGCATGATGGCTCTTTGTATGTAGCCTTGAATGGAGCTCAGTATCCAGGAAGTGGTCCAAACATCATTAAGAAATTTAAGAATGAAGCATGGGTGGGTGTAGAATCTATTGAAACCTCTGAAAATGTAATGGTGTATCCCAATCCAACAGCGAACGCATTGAATGTGAAATTCAGCGCGAATCAATTGGGAGGTACATTTCAGATTTATTCTTTCACAGGAAGTTTAGTTCAAGAAGGAAATATCACTTCATCGTCAATGACAATTGATGTGCAAAATTGGGAAGCAGGCTCATATTTTATTGTGAGTAACGCAACGGTTGGAACAACTTCAAAAACGTTTGTTGTTCAATAAAATGAATTCAATCTTTTCGAAAACAGCAAAGCTCATGCTTTGCTGTTCTTTTTTGTGTATTTCTTTGATTGCTAATTCCCAAATCAAATGGGAGTATTATTTAATTGATGCCATTTCTCAGAAGCCAATTGTAGGGCTTGAGGTAAGTGATTTCAAAGGCAATACAGCGGTGACGAATGAAGCCGGTTACTTTCAGTTAGTAGATGACGGTATGGGACTGAAATTTTCTGATTTAGGTTATTTCATGCATTGTCCGAATTGTGTTCCGAATGTAGATACAACATATGTCAATTGGAACACCTGGTATGTTTATCCTGCAGGATTTTATACACTTAAGGCCATTCAAATTGGTCAAAATGAAAATGTCCGTTCTGAGTTGCAAACCACTTCCACTTCGAAAGTAATTCTTGGAAATGAGGGGCGATTCTCTTTCGACGGGGCTTCGTTGCAATCTGCATTTAATTCCATTGCGGGTGTGCAATATGATACTCGAGGTTATGGTGGAAGTTCCCGAATAAGCATTCGGGGATCCTTTATTCGATCTCCCTTCGCTGTGCGAAATGTTAAAATGTATCTTGATGGAATTGCATTGACGAATCCCGATGGGCAGTCACCGATTGAAATGCTTGACTTGTCTTTTTTAAGCCAAATGGAAGTGACAAAAGGTCCTGCTGGTCCTCAATTTGGAAGTGGACACGGTGGAGTCATTCAACTGGCTTTACCCGCTATTTCTCGAAATTATATTCAAGTCACATCGGGTGGAGATGTTGGAGATTTTGGATATCGAAAAGGATACATAAACGCGCAGGGTTCTTATCAAAAATTGAGCTATGGATTTTCGGTGAACTCGCAGACAACCGGCGGATACCGGAAGCAAGAGTGGAATTACAGAGAGAACATTTTCGGTTATTTGAATTGGAAGGGTAAAGCGAACCACAAGTTCATTTTTCTGCATTACAGAGGAGGTTGGGGATTGCCCGGAGCACTCACTGAATCACAAGTAAATGCCAATCCAACACAGGCCGTTCCTTTTGCCATTGAAAACAATACCTCTGTATACAAGTGGAGAGATATGATTGGATACACACTGAATAAAAAATGGAAAAACCAATCCATTCAGTATTCAGCCAATGCATACAGTTCCGACAAATGGAATGCCTACGGAACGAATGCGACTAATTCGGGAGATAAGAGTGAGATGTCATATGGCGGGGGAATGCGATTTATTCATGCTCTCAATTTTGATCTTGGAAAAAATATTTCATTGCAAAATCAAACAGGAGGTGAGACACAATTCGAGTATTTGGACTTTTACGAAACCACTTTGAGCAATGGAGTTTCTGGAGACACGAAATTTATGTTTGAGAGTTACGCACTTCATTGGAATGTCTTTAACCAGTTGTCATTGATGAAAAAAGATGAGTGGAATGTTCATGCAGCAATCGGGACCAACGCCACACCTACAGTTTTATCAGGAGCAAGTTTTATTCCTGATCCGCCGTTCCAAGATCTTGATTCAAGAACGAATTACGAATTGAAGATCTATCCTCGAATTGGTGCAGCATATCGATTGAACAAACATTTTTTTGCTACAGGGAATTGGACCAAGGGAAATAGCGCACCCAGTCTTTTTGAACAGTTCGATTACAATACCAACTCTTTCAATACACTCGCTAGTGAATACAGCAATAGTATTGAAATGGGTGTAAAAGGAAGTTGGCAAGATTTTCAATTCACCACTGCAGTGTATTCGCAAGCAATCTCCAATGCCATTGCAGTAGCAGATACTGTTATTGACGGGCTGCCGAGAAGTTTTGTTAACTCCAATGGCATGAATCAGCGGGGGCTTGAGTGGCAAGCGAATTACGCTTATCACACGGATCACTTGGGGTTGAATGTGTGGACCAATGGAACATGGATGGCATTTGAATATGCAACTTCGGCACAAGGAAATAGACTGCCCGGCGTGCCGCTGAGTCAGTTCAATAACGGTTTGTCTGTAGATTGGATTTTTGACAGATATGCGGCGAAAACAGGTTTTCAATTGGTTCATCAATGGTCAGATAAAACACCATTGAACAATCAGAATACGCAGTGGGCGGCCGCAAGGAATGTGGTTAATCTCGATTGGTTTTTGAATTTGCCGGTATATCGAAAGACAAATGTGTCAGAGGGTCTGGGTGAAATCGTTCACAGAAGACTTATGGGGTCCATTGGAATTCATTTGGGGTCAAACAATCTAACGAATACAGTTTATACTTCGTTTTATCAAGTGAACGGGTTTGGTGGTAGATATTTCAATCCTATGCCATTTCGGAATTATTATGCAGGACTCGCAATTCACTTCATGTTGTAAATTTGCATTATGAAAGGGCGAGGAATAGTTTATTTTGTTTTATTGATTTGCAGTTGGGCTTGTCAGCAGGCTCCTATCAATAGTGTGTCCATTTCTTTTGATGAGCCCTATGTTTGGAAAAGAGGCGAGAGTAAGGTCTTGGTTTTAGAAGTAACTGAAAATTCGGAGCCCTGCGAATTGATATTGGATGTGCGTTATGCATTGCCTTTAATGGGCTTTGAAAAAATTCAATTGCACATTGTAGAAACGCAGCCAACAGGTGTAACTATACCCAGAGACGTAACCATTGAGTTAAAAGACAAAGACGGTGGTCTGTTGGGTGATGCAAGTGGCGATTTGGTAGATGTTGAACGGGTATTGGATTCGAACAAGCAGTATCTCAGGCATGGGAAATATACCTATACCATAACGCATAATATGCCAACAGATATTTTGGGAGGTGTTATGGAATTGTGCATCCGAACCATGAAGAAAAAGGAGAGTAAGTCATGAGAGATTTTTCTACGTTTTCTTTTCATACGTTGGGTTGCAAGTTGAACTTTTCCGAGTCGAGCACATTGGCCAAAGATTTTATTTCCAATGGGTATGGAAGAGTAGAGTTGGAAGACGGACCGGATGTTTTGGTTTTAAATACGTGTAGTGTAACAGATGAGGCAGATCAGAAATGCAGGTATGTGGTACGAAAGGCCAAGCGCGCAAATCCGAATGTATTTATTGCAGTCATTGGGTGCTATGCGCAGTTGAAGCCAGAAGAAATAGCTTCCATTGAAGGGGTCAATGTGGTCTTGGGTGCCAATGAGAAATTCAATCTTTTAAAGTTCATTCGAGAGTCAGAATCGGAGGAAGTGACCGTATCGGCAGGAGAGATTAAAGATGTTAAAGAGTTTATACCATCTTTTTCGTCAGGTGATCGAACACGAACATTTCTTAAAGTGCAAGACGGATGCAATTACTTTTGTTCCTTTTGCACCATTCCATTGGCAAGGGGTAGGAGTAGAAGTGCGAACATAACAGATACCCTGCTGGAAGCGCAAAAGGCAATAGATGCTGGCGCAAAAGAAATTGTTTTAACGGGAGTAAATATTGGTGATTTCGGCACAGCGCACGGGGAGAGTTTTTATGAATTGATTCAAAAATTAGATGAGTTGGAAGGCGTGTTTCGATATCGTATTTCCAGTATTGAACCCAATTTGTTGACAGATGAAATCATTTCATTTGTTGCGAAATCGAAGCGTTTTATGCCTCATTTCCATGTTCCATTACAAAGTGGAAGTGACAACGTGTTAAAGGAAATGCGCAGAAGGTATAGAACAGATTTGTATCGGGCGCGCATGAATAAAATTCGTGAAGTCATGCCTCATGCCGCAATTGGAATTGATGTGATTGTTGGGTTTCCAGGCGAGACCAATGACTTGTTTATGGAGACCATTGAATTTTTGAAGGAAATTGATTTTACGTATTTGCATGTCTTCACATACAGTGAGCGGGCAAACACGACTGCTGTTCGAAAAGATCAGGTGGTACCTATGGAAGTGCGGAATGAAAGAAACAAAACGTTGCGCTTATTAAGCGCAAAAAAACGCGAGGCTTTCGACTCGCGTTTTAAAGGCATGTTCATGCCTGTTTTGTGGGAGAACATCGACGAAGAAAACAACATCTCAGGCTTTACTCCGAATTACATTAAGGTAAGAAGAAAAGCAGATGAGGTAGTATCCAATCACATCTCAGAAGTACAATTATAATTTTCTAAACCAGGTCACGTAAGGAATGGGGTATGTGCCACCATCTACGTTAGCGCCTGCAACACAAAACTGCACAGCTTTACCTTCTCCTTGCTCTAAACGCAAGCCAGGCATGAAGACGAAGAAGGGAGAAATACTACTTTTTTCTTGGACAAGGTCATATGAAATGCCTTCATTTGTGCCAGGAATGGGTTCATAAAGATAACTTGTAGTTGTATTGTCTATGTGCATCAAGCCAAACATGGAATCAAAAATAAAAGAAGCTTTGTCGCTGATTCGAATGTGGGCACCAACTGAACCAATTAATCCCTTTGTTGCTTTCCTTCTTGCAGTAGGCATGGTGTCATAAAATTTCCCGGAATTGACCTCGTAAAGATCATACATGCCCGTGTTTGGGTTGGTAGTATATGTGTATTTACCAGGTAAATCTTTCGTTTGATTGAAATCGAAAATGCCGTATCCACCGGCGAGTGTTATGTTTTTATCGCGGTCTCCAATCGTAACATTAGCAAAAGAGAGTGAAAGGTATGCACTCAAATCAAAGTAACCCAAACTTCCTGCAATCTCTCCTACAGAGAAATTCAATTTCGGATTCTTAGTTTGAAAAGAGTATTTCGCGGCCACTGCAAGCGGGCTTCCAATCCAACTCGACATGACTCCAATGTTGAAATTGTCGGCAACGGCGACGTGAAATTCTGGACCCCATAAATTCAACATATAATAGTTGTCTTTTTTCTTAATGGGCAAAGCATTTGTTGTAAATGTATAGCGTGTACTGAAGGGAGTAGATTTCACCTTTTCTGAATTGAGAACTGTAAAGTCTTCCTCATCATACGCTGTGATGGATTTAATCTCCGATTTTTGGACGTAGATTTT
>JBEIKR010000138.1:0-6926 GCA_040379705.1 Crocinitomicaceae bacterium | reverse complement strand
GTAAGTAGTTTATTTTTGTTCAATTTTACAAAAAAGTCAAATTCACTCCAATCCTTCAATCGTATTTGTTTTCAACAATTGTTTTATACCTTAGTCTTTGAATAATACATGCAGCCATGAAACGTGTTCTATTTCTCACTTTACTCTTAACGGTTTTAGCAAGTTCCTTATCTTCATGTAAAAAGGGTAAGGCAAATTTTACGATGAAAGGAGTATTGACAGATGAAACATTCAATACGCCACATGCCAATGCTCAAGTGAAGTTGTATTCTGTACCTGTAGCAACCTCACAACAGATTCTCATCGGCAGTTCAACGACCGGATCGGATGGATCTTACACCTTTACATTCCCACGTGATAAAATGGAGAAATACGTTCTTGTGGTCACCAAGGACAACTACTTTGAAATCAATGAAACAGTTCTTTTCTCAAGTCTATCCATCACGGAAGACAACATTCGGAATTGTGGAACAACAGCCATGAGCTGGGTAAGATTGATTTTCTTAAATCAGTCTCCTTTGGCAAGCGATAAATTCCGATACATAAAACAAGAAGGTAAAGTAGATTGTATGGAGTGCTGTCCTGCTACACAACAAGAATACTATGGTGCATTGGACACGACCATCTACTGTGTAAATGATGGTAATACGAATTACTCTTATTATTATTGGGTTCTCGGAACGAACAATCAAGGATTAAAATCTGCGTACACACCAGCATTCGATACCGCAGATATCGTTCTGAATTATTAGTCCTCGTCGCGGTTGATTTCAGTAATAAGCTTCTGTTTCAACTGACGGTTGTAGGTTTCAATCAAATACTTCAAATAGTTCGGGGTACTTTTTGAAATGCATTTCGTGTAATGCTTGATGCGGTATTCGATATGTTCTTGAAGGTGGTTCATTAGCTCGTATGCGTGATACACATCTTTACATGCATCGCGTATAACCTCGAAGTGATTTTGTAAGGACATATCCACGGCATCTTTCCCTTTTTTTCCAGCATCCACACATTCATTATAGGCATCTTTCATGCTGAAACTTTCCAGTTTTTCAGTATCAAAAAGTTCCGTCATAGCCCGTGTAAACTCAAATTCAACTTCAAATTCCAAGTCTTCATTTTCAGACATTCTTGACTCGAGGAAGCGGTCCGGAAAACGGAAGGCATCTTGCCAATTGAGGTAATCTTGCCAAAAACCGAAACGACGCACATTATTACCGAGGTCAATCAATTTAAATCGATCTTTATTGGGCAACTTACGTGAACCACGACCAATCATCTGGTGATACAAAGTCAAGGAGCGCGTAGCCCGATTCAATATAATTGTTTGCACCGTTGGCTCATCAAATCCTGTGGTCAAGATGCCTACGGATGTTAAAATTGCATCGGGTGTAACTTTAAACCAATGCAAGACATCTTTCCGATCCTTATCACTAAAGGTCGAATCCAAGTGACGGATGTTGTATCCCCGTTTTTTAAATGTCTCTTCAACACGCATTGATGTATCAATACCAGAATTGAAAATCAAGGTCTTATCACCAACGGCAATTTCCTCATAAGCAAAGAGCAATTTCTCTTGCATGAAGTAATTTCCATAGACAACATCAGAGCTACTTACTGTAAAATCACCATTTGTACCGATTTTGAGCCCGTGAAGATTTACGTCATAGGTATAGGTGTCCGCATTGGCGAGGTAACCTCCTTCAATCAAATTGGCAATACTCTCCCCGACAATTAACTTGTTGTAATTGTCATTCAAGGGAAGTGATCGGTTCGAACTTAACGGGGTAGCCGTTACGCCAAGAATGTTTGAATCTCCATAAAACTGGAAGATTTTCCGAAAACTGTTGTAGTGTGCTTCATCAACAATAACCAACCCTACATTTTCAATAAACTTTTGATTGTCCGTCAATCTGTTATTCAATGTCTCCACCATGGCGATGAAGCAGTTAAATTCATTTTGATCGGGGATTTTCTTTACCTCGCTGCTGATTACCTTATTATCAACACCAATGGCTCGAAGCTGCCGAGAAGTTTGAATGGAAAGTTCGATTCGATGTGTGAGGATCAACACCTTCTCCCCTGTTTTTTCTATGAATTTTTTTGCAATTTCCGAAAAGATCACAGTCTTTCCACCTCCTGTTGGAAGTTGAAAAAGCAGGTTGAATTTCTTGCCATTACGCTCGAGCTCTTCAAGAATAATCCGCACCGTCTTCTCTTGAAAAGGGTACAGTTGTTTCGCTTCATATAGCTCGGTATCGATCATGGTGGGCTAAAAAAATCAGACGTTAAATTTACCGCCTTTTAATTGATAATTGGCTAAAAAAATGTACAATCAAGAAAATAAAATCAAATTGATGTAAAACCTTGTTCTATTTGTGCTCTGAATATTATTTTCGAGGAGAAAAAAGTACATTTGTACCTCAAACATCTTTAAATAAAATTTACAGACATGAGCAATGCAGAGAAAGTCAATTGCCTGATTATCGGTTCAGGACCTGCGGGATATACAGCAGCCATTTATGCAGCACGTGCAGACATGAAACCAGTCATGTATCAAGGGATGCAGCCTGGTGGTCAGCTGACTACAACAAATGAAGTAGAGAATTTCCCTGGATACCCTGAAGGTGTTACAGGACCTGAAATGATGGTGCAACTTGAAGCTCAAGCAAAACGCTTCGAAACAGATATTCGCTTCGGATTTATCAATAAAGTAGATTTTTCAGGTGATGTGCACAAGTGCTGGACAGAGGAAGGGAAAGAAATCCACGCTGACACAGTCATTATCTCCACAGGAGCATCGGCAAAATATTTAGGATTAGAAAGCGAACAAAAGTACTTACAGATGGGCGGCGGTGTTTCTGCTTGCGCCGTTTGTGATGGATTCTTTTATCGTGGACAAGAAACTGTGATTGTAGGTGCTGGGGATTCAGCGTGTGAGGAAGCACATTACTTGTCAAAATTGTGCACGAAGGTTACCATGTTGGTCCGTAAAAACGAATTCCGCGCTTCGAAGATCATGGCTGATCGCGTGAAAAACACACCAAACATAACGATCCTATTCAATACAGACACCATGGAAGTATTGGGTGATGACAATGGCGTGACTGGGGCAAGAGTGAAGAACAGTGTGACAGGTGAGGTTCAAGACATTCCATGTACTGGATTCTTCGTTGCTATTGGTCACCAACCGAACACAGATATCTTCAAAGACTTCATCGACCTAGACGAAACAGGCTACATCAAATACGCTCAACCTGGGACATCAAAAACAAATGTACCTGGTGTGTTTGTTGCTGGTGATGCTGCAGACAAAACTTACCGTCAAGCAATCACTGCCGCTGGAACGGGCTGTATGGCTGCATTGGATGCAGAAAGATATTTGGCTGCAAAGGGACACTGAAAAATAATTACAAATTACGAGTTGGATTTCTGACATTGGCTCTGCCATGAAAGATTGGTGCAACTGATTTAAATGGTTTTGATTTTTTTTTAGTGATGAGCTATTAGACCTAAGCGTTTTAATCTGCAACTCGTAATTCGTAAATGAACTTCAACTCGTAACTCCTTTCCAATAATCCCTAATTAGTAATTAGTCATTCGTAATTAGTAATTAACAAGATTACTTCGCTGTTCTTTCCAGCATTGGCACAAACTTAAACGTACCAAAAGACTCGATAGTCACTTCATTTTCTGAAACTTTCGTGATGCGTTTCATGATTTGTTCGGCTCCTTCACCAACAGGGATAACCATGATGCCACCTACCTTTAATTGTTGAAGTAACGCTTCAGGGACGTCAGGTGCGCCGCAGGTAACAATGATTTTATCGAACGGAGCAAACGTAGGCATTCCCTTGTAGCCGTCGCCAAACATGATTCTCGGAGTATAGCCGAAGTGATCGATGATGTGCTTCACTTTCATGAACAACTCTTTTTGTCGTTCAATCGAAAATACTTTTGCGCCCATGCAACATAAGATGCATGTTTGAAATCCTGAACCTGTACCGATTTCGAGAACTTTGTCTCCTCGTTTGAGATTCAATAACTGGGTTTGAAACGCAACAGTGATTGGATGGGAAATGGTTTGACCTGCACCAATTTGAAAGGCCATATTGGTATATGCTTGTTCTGTAAAGGCTAAATCAAGAAAGAAATGACGTGGCACCTGATCGAAGGCATCGAAGATTTGAGGGTCCGTGATACGCGTGTCTTTCTGCAACTCTGTGATCAGTTGCTTCCGCATTCCTTTATATTTAAATGTATCGCGCATGGCCAACAAAAATAAGTCCTTCAAGTCGTTTCAAAAAATTGAATTTCAAACATTGAATTGTTAATCGAATGCAATTGTCGCGAGTTCAAGGGAAACATCATTTTGAAAAATATAATTCGCAATCCTTTGTTATCTTTGAATCGTCAAACAGAAGTATATGGCCATCTCAAAAAAGGAACTCGAATTCAATATCAACGACGATCAAATGCGGTTAAAGATCTCCTCTTTGGAGCGCGAACTTGCTAAGATTGCCGAAGGCGGTGGGAAAAAGCGGATTGAAAAGCTCCACGAACAAGGGAAGCTAAGTGCGCGTGAACGCATTGACTTGTTGCTCGACCCGAACACGGAACGCATGGAGATTGGTGCTTTTGCTGGATACGGAATGTACAAAGAGCATGGTGGGTGTCCCGCAGGTGGTGTTGTCATCGTTATCGGTTATGTCTCAGGAAAGCAATGTATCGTCGTTGCGAATGATGCGACGGTAAAGGCTGGCGCTTGGTTTCCAATTACGGGAAAGAAGAACCTCCGCGCGCAGGAAATTGCGATGGAGAACCGCTTGCCAATCATTTATCTGGTCGATTCAGCGGGCGTTTACCTTCCGATGCAGGATGAAATATTCCCTGATAAAGAACATTTTGGACGCATCTTCCGAAACAATGCTGTAATGAGCTCCATGGGAATCGTTCAGATTGCAGCTGTCATGGGAAGCTGTGTTGCCGGCGGTGCTTATTTGCCCATCATGTCTGATGAATCGTTGATTGTTAACAAAACGGGAACTATCTTTTTGGCAGGATCCTATTTGGTGAAGGCTGCCATTGGCGAGAGTATTGACAATGAGACTTTAGGTGGTGCAAATACACATAATGAAATTTCTGGAGTGTGCGACTATAAACCGGACAATGACCAAGAATGCTTGGCGATGATCCGTGATTTAGTCGATAAGATTGGTAAACCGCAAGACGCCGGTTTCGATCGTAAGACTTCTGCCCCACCAAAAGTAGCTTTGAAAAGCATTTATGGCATCTTGCCTCCAGAGCGCTCGAAGCCATACAATACGAAAGAGTTGATTCGTGCCATCGTTGACGAATCTGAATTCACCGAATACAAGCCTGATTATGGAAAATCAATCGTTTGTGCCTATGCGCGTGTGGATGGTTGGAGTGTTGGAATTGTGGCCAATCAGCGTGAAATCGTAAAAAGCGGAAAAGGTGAAATGCAATTCGGAGGAGTCATTTATTCTGATTCTGCGGATAAGGCAGCTCGTTTTATCATGAATTGCAACCAGAAAAACATTCCATTGGTATTCCTACAGGATGTCACAGGCTTTATGGTCGGTTCAAAAAGCGAACATGGTGGAATTATTAAGGACGGCGCAAAAATGGTGAATGCCATGGCAAATAGTGTGGTTCCAAAATTCACGATTGTGGTTGGTAATTCATACGGCGCAGGAAACTACGCGATGTGTGGAAAGGCATACGATCCAAGATTGATTGTGGCATGGCCAACGGCTGAAATCGCTGTGATGGGTGGTGCTGCAGCAGCGAAAGTCTTGCTTCAAATTGAAGTAGCGTCACTAAAAGCAAAAGGAGAAGAATTAACTCCAGAGCGAGAAAAGGAGCTTTTCGATCAAATAAAAAGTCGTTACGACGAACAAATATCCCCCTATTACGCTGCGAGTCGTTTGTGGGTGGATGCCATCATTGATCCAGCAGACACGAGAAAAATCATCTCAATTGGAATCGAAATGGCAAGTCATAAAATCGCAGAGAAGCCATACAATGTTGGCGTAATTCAAACGTAAACACATGCATTTCGACTGGCAAGTAAAACACTACAACGACTTATCGCTCAATGAATTTCACGATTTAATCGCTTTGCGAATCGCGGTATTTGTCATTGAGCAGAATTGTCCATACCAAGAACTCGACGGAAAGGACAAGAAAAGTTACCATCTGATTTGCCGAAATGGCAATGGAGAGATTGTATCCACGGCACGTATCATCCCTCCTGGCGTTGCCTATCCACAGGTTGCCATAGGAAGGGTTGTTACCGCGGATAGCGCCCGTGGCCTTGGATTGGGACATGAACTAATGCGTCAATGCATGCATTTTATAGTGGAGGAATTCGGTCAAGTTCCTGTGATTCTATCCGCCCAAAAGCACCTTGAAAATTATTATGCCTCGCACGGCTTTGCAAGCACAGGCAAAGAGTATCTCGAAGACAATATCCCCCATGTGGAGATGATTTATACACCAAAAGAAGTACACTAAATGAAACAGTTTATTTTTACAATCAGTGCTTTATCACTTGTTTTATCAAGTTGCAATACCTTGAAAAACAATTCAAAAGGAAATTCAAGTTCAAGCAAAGGTTTTAGCACAATCGATCAATCTTACTTAGACAAGGGGATTCGTCCACAAGAAGATTTCTTTATGTTCTCGAACGGTACTTGGATCAAAAAGAACCCTGTTCCACCATCTGAATCTCGCTGGGGAAGTTTTAACGAATTGGAGCAAAATAACAAAATCAAGTTGACTTCAATTTTAAAGGAATGCGTTGCAAATCCTGGGAAGCCTGGTTCAGACGCACACATTCTTGGACAGTATTATGCGTCCTACATTGATATGGATACGCGCAATCAACTTGGCATTGCACC
>JBEIKR010000137.1:0-7007 GCA_040379705.1 Crocinitomicaceae bacterium | reverse complement strand
TTCGAGGATTGGAATGCCGTACAGACGATTATGAGCATGCACATGTATCCGCAGCATTGGATGGATGTAAAAATCATTCAAGTACCGTCAAACCTTCGTGAATCCATGAAGGTGTCAGGAGAGTTCGCCTCGTTTGCCGATTTGGCGAATCCAAGTACTGGTGAATTCAGAAAGATGGGTGATTACAATATCGCTCACCAAAAATTGGAGTCAAAGCGCAATGAGTACGATAAAAAGCTCATCAAATTGGTGGAAAAGTTTCAAGTCGTTCAATCGGTCTTCAGCTGGCAATACATGAAAATTATTCCTGTGAAAGGGGATGCCAACCAAACATGGTATGTACCATTGAGTATGGAGTTAATGAAGGTGGATTCTGTTTCATCGACATTGGCACTTCGCTACATTTCTGGTTTGGATAGTGCTGCCAATTACAACCGCTATGGTGCAGTAGATGATTTGCTGACTGAATTAATCGCTTTTCAAAGAGAGACCGGTAGTAAAGTAGTTCCTTCCGAAAAGAAAGTAGAAATTGAAATCTGGTACAATAAGATGAATGTGTTCAAGAACACCTACCAGATGTATTTGCTCTTGGGATTGCTATTGTTGTTGCTTTATTTCATTCGCATTTTTGCAAAAACTGGTTTTGGTGAATCAAAACTGTTCAGACGAATTCGAAAAACGATCACCTTTATTCTAATTGTTGTTTTCGTATATCATGGTCAAGGCTTGGGTGCACGTTGGTATATATCTGGTCATGCACCATGGAGTAATGGGTACGAAGCAGTGATATTTATTGCATGGGCAACGATGATTGCTGGGTTTATTTTCTCACGCAAGAATGCAGTGATCTTGGCAGGTACGGCGATCTTGGCTTCGATGATGATTTTCGTGACAGAAATGAACTTGCTCGACCCTGAAATTACGCCATTACAGCCGGTTTTGAAGTCCTATTGGTTAATGATCCACGTAGCAATTATTACATCGAGTTATGGATTCTTAGGCTTGGCGGCAATTCTTGGTTTGTTGAATTTGACCTTGTATATATTCCGAACCAAGCGCAATGCACAAATTGTTACGATCAATATCAATGAGTTGACTTACGTTTCAGAGATGACGATGACCATTGGCTTGTTCATGTTGACGATTGGCACTTTCCTAGGAGGAGTTTGGGCCAATGAGTCGTGGGGACGCTACTGGGGCTGGGATCCGAAGGAAACATGGGCCTTAGTATCAGTTCTCGTATATGCTGTGATTTTGCATTTACGTTACATCCCCTCGTTGCAAAGTAAATTTACCTTCAATGTGGTGAGTCTTTGGGGATACTCAGCGATCTTGTTTACCTTCTTTGGCGTAAATTTTTACCTTGTTGGACTGCATTCTTATGCACAGGGTGAAGGACTTGGGACTGTTCCAAATTGGATCATCTTTACTGTTATTGGTTTTATACTTTTTACTGTCCTTGCTTATTTAAGAAATCGCCAGTTCGTCAATTCGGATGCAGAAGAAACAAACTAATCTTTTCGACACATGAAACTAGATATTTTAGCCTTTGCTGCCCACCCTGACGACATAGAATTGTCATGTTCCGCTACCCTAATGAAGCATATTGCGATGGGGAAAAAGGTGGGAATTGTCGATTTGACACAAGGTGAGCTTGGTACTCGAGGCAATGTTGATTCACGCTATGCCGAGGCAGAGGAGGCTTCCAAAATTATGGGCATTCATTTGCGTGTAAATTTGAAGTTGAAAGACGGATTTTTTGATTTTTCTGAAGAAAACAAGCGATTAGTGATTGAACAAATCCGCCACTATCAACCTGAGGTCGTTTTGGCTAATGCCATTCAAGACCGTCATCCTGACCATGGACGTGCGGCAAAGTTGGTGGCTGATGCGTGTTTTTTAGCCGGATTGAGAAAAATCGAAACAAAATATGCAGGGGAACTTCAAGCGGCCCATCGACCAAAGGCAGTATATCATTACATTCAAGACCATTACATCAAACCAGATTTTATCATTGATGTAAGTGAGTATGTAGAACGAAAGTTGGAGGCAATCAAGGCGTTCAAAACTCAATTCTATGATCCTAATTCAATTGAGCCAGCAACACCTATTTCTGGGGAAGATTTTTTTGACTTCGTAAAATCACGAATGATTCAAAATGGTCGACAAATCGGCGTGAAGTACGCGGAAGGATTCACTTCAACACGTGAGATTGGAGTAAATACCCTTTTTGACTTATTGTAAAAGTGAATACAACCATTTCTGCATTTGACGCGTCTTTCTGACAGAAACTACCCACCATGAGATATTTTTTAGTTTGTGCATTTTTCATTTCATTTCATTTTATGGGAAATTCACAATGCAATGGTTCTGAGCCGGTTATAAATTTTGGTCCTGACACGATTTTATGTCAAGGTCAAACATTGGCATTGAATGCTCCTCCTGGATTCAATTTTTACCAATGGTCAACAGGAACGACGGGTCCAAATATTACGGTCACTACAGACGGAAGCTACTACGTGAATGCAGGACTAATTGGAAACTCGATTATTCTGAATGGAAATTTTCAAGGTGGAACAACGACAGCAGCAAATAACTTTACCACAGCATATGGTCCAGGCACTGGCGGTACTTATGGGTTGCTTTCTACGGAAGGTCAATATGCCATATCTACATCGCCTTCGTTGGTTCATAATAATTTTAGCTTTTGTGGTGACCATACAACGGGAACAGGTAATATGCTGATTGCGAATGGTGCGTCGGCTGCAAATACAACGGTGTGGACGCAAACAGTAAATGTAGCTGCCAACACAGATTATGTGTTTTCATTTTGGGAAATGAACGTCTTGAACACAACAGCAGTAGCCAGCCTTCAACTTTTCATTAATGGTGCACCAATTTCGGGGATTATTCCAACATCTACTACCGCATGTGTTTGGTTGGAAAATGCAGGTGTTTGGAATTCCGGGGCAAGTACACAAGCCATTCTTTCGATTGTGAATCAGAGCACGCTCACGTCAGGAAATGATTTCGCTATTGATGACATCTACTTCGCACCTATTTGTTTGGTGACCGATACCATTAACGTGGCTTACGATACAGTGCAGGTGAATGCTGGAACTGATTTGTTGTTCTGCGCGAATGAAACGGATACATTGACTGCAATAGCGAATGTAGACATAAGTGCATATTCTTGGAGCAGCGGTCAACAGGTAGCTTCTTTTTCGCCTACAACTGGTGGAACTTACACTGTAACAGGAACATCACTAAACGGATGTACTTCTACAGACGCAGTAAATGTGAATATTACAGCGATGGATTGGAATATTTCTCAAATTATCATGGGACCTTCTGATTGTGGTCAGACCAATGGGTATGTTTCTGCCATTACCTCAGGTACATTTGCGGATCCTGCAACATATACATGGACAGGTCCGGGTCCAAACAGTCCAAACGCGATTAATGCTTCAGTGTGGGATAACCTTTCACCGGGATGGTACTATTTGTCGATTGAATCCAATGGTTGTTACCGCTACGATTCGATGGAAGTTACCATTAACAATCCACCAATCGCGTCGGTGAGTGCCACTCCGATGACGGGAATCTATCCTTTGCCTGTGAGTTTTACCAATAGTAGTCAATTAGGCACTACCTATGATTGGGATTTCGGAAATGGATCAACAGCCACTACGTCGGATTTGTCGGGTCAGAATATGACATATGACACCACGGGGACCTATGTAGCAATGCTCGTAGCAATCACAGGAAGCTGCTCAGATACAGCATATGTGACCATTATTGTGAATGACCCCCCAGTGATTCCACCAACGGTGCCGGTTTCACTTGAAACAGCGAACGTATTTACACCAAATGGGGATGGAGCAAATGATTTCTATAGCTTCAACATGGAGAACATTACCTCAATAGATATCACAATCTTGAATCGATGGGGAAATGAGGTTTACCAAAGTAAAGACCCATTGTTTAAATGGGATGGTAAAGCACAGAATGGGGTGGATGCATTACCAGGCGTGTACTTTTATACTTTTGCTGCAAATGGCGCACAAGGTGAACCCTTCAATGGGCACGGTTTTATTCATTTGGTTCGTTAAATTCGATTATTCGACGATTTCTATGGCAATGGAGTTTCCTTGCCAGAGTAGTTGATCGCCCGCTTTTTTGCCGAGTAGACCTGCAACGAGTGGTGCTGCAGGAGAGAGACAAAATACAGGTGTGTCGTCTACCACTATTTTTCCAAATCCTACTGAAATGTAATACCAACCATTGGAAGTTTTTACTAAGCTTCCTAATCGAATTATGGTGGTTACCAATGATGGATTCAAACGCAGCGCAAGGGACATGAGCTGCTCGTGTTGCTGAATGAAACCTCCAATCTTTTCACGTTCCAACTGCGCCATAGCACGACCAGTTTCATGCTTGTCACCAGCGGTGCTTTTTGAATCTGCGCTTAAAGAATCATCTGTTTCAGCCAAGGCAGCAAGAAGTTCCTTGTGCTTTTCGTTTAAGCCAATAGTGAGTGCAGTATGAACTCTAGATTTATCTAAGGACATCCGCGTAGAGTTTTTTTACAGCATCGAGTACTGCATCGTTAGAGAATTGAAGGGCATGATCGCGGATAGCTTTTCGGTCGAAGGTAGCACCGTTGAAGATACGTTCCATGCCAATGGCTAAACTCAGTGGATTGCGTGCGTCTACCTGAATTCCCAAGGTTAAAGGGATATTTGCTGCAATGCCCACGGAAGTAGAGATCACAGGGATTCCGCATGCCCACGCTTCAGCGACTACAATAGAGAATGATTCGTAGTCTGAATATAGGACGAATGCATCCGACGCGCGATAAAAAGGGGGTAATTCTTCTGGTTCACAGGGCCCAAAAAAACGAATGTGGTTACTTAATCCTTTTGAATCTACATAGTTGCTCAACGCTTCCACTGGCTCATCACTGACGATTACTAGTTCAAAAGTACGGTATCCTTTTTCATGCAAAAGTGCCACAGCATCGACGATCCCAAATGGATTTTTCACTGTGGGATCAAGTGTTGAAATATGGAGAAAGCGGAATTTCTCATTGTAGGGTGTCGTTGCCGGAACAAAAAGATTGACATCGACTGGATTTGGAATTACAGTTGTTGGCGTTTCCTTGAAATAACGCACAAGGTCCTTTTGTTGAAATTCAGAAACCGCCACTAAATGGTCTATGTGCTTACGAGTGGTTCGGGCGATATAGTGGTCTTTTAGTGACCATGACTTTTGACGTTGTCTCGCAAAAATTGAACTGTGTTCGGTCACAATTAATGGGCAGTTGTACAGCTTTTTTGCTTTAACGAACAGATATCCCTTTGGAAGTAGCACATGCGCATGAATCAGATCGACATTTGATATCATTCTAAGTCCTGCGTCGAAAGCGCGGTCAATGGATTTTCTGCGTTCAAAAAAATGTGCACCTTTTGGGTGATAAATGACAATCTCTCTCAATTTTTCGTGTTGCGTTTCCACAATTTCAATTTCTGAGCAGGATTCGTCAGCAACCGTATGAAGCAAGGTAACTTGATAGTATTTGGCAAGCAATCGAGCATGATTCATCACAAAATTGCCTAAGAATGGTGACTTCCGATTGGGATACCATGAACTTAGAATAAGGATGTGCCGATTGTCATGCATTCCGTGATATCTCAGGCGAGTGTCTTGGAATATATAGAAGTCAATTGCTCCAATGCAAAATCGATTTCCTCCTTCGTTGTATAGCGCGAAAAGGAGAAGCGGACATTTGGTCGAGTCGTATCTGCCCCAATGCCTTCGAGCACATGTGAGCCTTTCGTGGCACCAGAAGTACACGCACTTCCACCTGATACAGCAACACCTTTCAAGTCTAATGTAAATAGGAGCATCGATGCCTTTTCTGTTTTCGGCAAGCACACATTCAATACGGTATAAAGTGAGCGTTCAGAGTCCGTCTCACCGTGGAAAGATACTTCAGGGAAGTGCGCTTTCAATTGATCCATGAGGTAAGATTTCAATCCTTGAATGTGTGAGCGGTGTTCTTCAAGACCTTCGCATGCCAAATGCATGGCCTTCGCTAATCCAGCAATACCTGCCACATTTTCTGTTCCACCACGCAATCCACGTTCTTGAGAACCACCATGAATGAAAGCTTCCGCACGAACGTGTTTGTTCACGTATAAAAATCCTGAACCTTTAGGTCCGTGTAATTTATGCGCAGCACAAACAACAAAATCAATATTGAGTTGGCTCAAGTCCAATGGAATGTGACCCATGGTTTGAACAGTATCTGAATGAAAATAGGCTGCGTATTTGCGGCATAGTGCACTGACTTTTTGTAAGGGTAGTAGGGTCGCGATTTCATTGTTGGCATGCATGAGCGATACCAACGTTTTTTTACCGTCTGCTAATAATTCTTCCAAATGATGCAAATCAACATGACCTTTCCCGTCAAGACGCACATAGTCAATACTTACCTCGTGATGTTTTTTATGCACCTCCACAGTATGTCCTACGGCGTGGTGTTCGATATGTGAGGTGATAATTCGTTCAACCCCGAGATCAAGAATGGCAGTGCTGATTGCCATGTTATCGGCTTCGGTTCCCCCTGAAGTAAAGACAATTTCTGAAGGTTGGCAATGCAACAAGGCAGCGATTGTTCTTCGCGAAGTTTCAATCAGTGCCTTGGTTTGACGACCATAAAAGTGAGTCGACGATGGATTTCCAAATAGGTCCTTGAGGATAGGAGCCATCACCTCAAATACTTCAGGTGCCAAGGGTGTCGTGGCAGCATTGTCCAGATATACACGCATCTGCAAAATTTTTACACGAAGATAGCAGGAAGAAATTAGAATTGCGAATTACGCGGAGCGAATTATGAGTTACGAATTACGAGTTACGAATTTGATGACTCCGTCAATTTAAGATTTGATCCCTTCGGGAATTTGATGCTGCGCAATTAGGAATTTGATTGCTTCGCAAATTTG
>JBEIKR010000136.1:0-7034 GCA_040379705.1 Crocinitomicaceae bacterium | reverse complement strand
GTACATGAACCCGGAGAAGATGAGGACTAATGCTCAGCTAAAGTCTAAAAGCTTACTACTCGAACTAGTTCACCTCGCCTTCTCTGGTTCTTCAGTTGTTCTAAATTAACTTCATTTATTTAATGATGCTAATCTAATAGGTTCTCGAAGCCACGAGTTACGAATTATGAATGTTTGGTGAGTGACACTCAGCAAGAAAAAAATAAAAATCTCCTCGTGGAGGGGCAAGGGGTGGTTTATACATGCTTCCTAAGCTATAACGCAGGTGTCAATACCAGAGAAGTTCACTAAAATTCGCTTTTGATAGTCCGCCCCAGCGGCCGCAGGCAACAAATCCCCAATTATTCTTCATTCTTCACTTTTCATTCTTCATTCTAAAAGTCCCTTCTCTATCAACAACTCCGCAATCTGCACTGCATTGGTAGCCGCTCCTTTGCGAAGATTATCAGCAACAATCCACATGTTTAAGGTGTTGTCTTGGGATTCATCGCGACGAATTCTACCGACAAAAACATCATCCTTCCCTTCTGCAAATCGCGGCATAGGATAAATGTAATCCGCTGGATTGTCTTGCAGTGTGATGCCTTCCTGGGCCAATAAAAGTTGACGAACCTCTGTAATATCAAAGTCGCGCAGGAACTCAATATTTACAGCTTCAGAATGTCCACCTACAACAGGAACACGAACGGCTGTAGCAGTAACTTTGATCGTTGGATCCAGAATTTTCTTCGTTTCGTTGGTCAACTTCATCTCCTCCTTGGTGTATCCGTTTTCCATAAAGGAGTCACATTGAGGGATGCAGTTTTTATCGATAGGATACTTGTAGGCCATTTCACCCTCAATGCCATTGCGTTCGTTTTCTAATTGCTGCACAGCTTTTACACCTGTTCCCGTAATTGATTGATAGGTCGAAACAATCACGCGGGTGATGCCATAGGCGCGGTGAAGTGGTGCCAAGGCGAGTAACAGTTGAATGGTGCTGCAGTTTGGATTAGCGATGATTTTGTCTTCGGCCGTCAACACGTTTCCATTGATTTCAGGAACGACCAACTTCTTGGTGGGATCCATGCGCCAAGCGGAAGAGTTGTCGATTACCGTGGTACCCACTTCAGCAAATCGAGGTGCCCATTCCAAGGAAGTATCCCCGCCAGCTGAAAAAATAGCGATGTCGGGATGCATGGCAACTGCTGTTTCTAATCCAACAACGGAATATGACTCTCCATTGTAGACGACTTGATTCCCCACAGATTTTTCCGAAGCAACCGGAATCAACTCACTCACAGGGAATTCGCGTTCACGCAACACTTCCAACATAACATTTCCTACCATTCCCGTGGCTCCAACAACTGCAACTCGCATGTCTTTTCGTTTTTATTTCTGAATCAAATGTACTAACTTTAAATACATTCAATTTTTCAGGATGAAATTCGTATTAACCACTCTATGTTCACTTGTTGGGCTACCTATGTCTGCCCAATTCCTCGATGATTTCTCAGACGGCAATTTTACCTCGAATCCTTCATGGTTCGGAGATGACTCCGTATTTACTGTCATCGATGTGGGAGGAAATCTGCAATTGCGGTCGAATAAATTACAGACCAATAGCACCTTTTGCCTTTCAACTCCCAGCAACCAAGTCACCGATGCGCAATGGGAGCTGAAAGTGACGCTGTTGTTCAATACCTCGAGTGTCAATTTCGTGGAAATCTATCTCTGCGCAGATCAAGCGAATGTATTAGCGAATGGTGTAAATGGCTATTTCGTGCGCATTGGTGGAACCACAGATGAGGTGTCATTCTACAAATCTGTGAATGGGGTAAAAACAAAAATCATTGATGGTGCTGATGGAACCACAAATCATTCGAGTAATCATTTAAATCTTAAAGTAAAATGTTCTGCGAATGGAATCTGGTCACTCGAACAAAAGACAGCGAGTGCGTCAACCTACACACTTGAAGGCACCGTAACGGACCTGTCGGTAACATCAAGTGCGTACTTCGGCATCGCCGTTTCTCAATCCACGGCATCCTTCTTTCAAAAACATTTTTTTGACAACTTTTATGTGGGACCAATCATCAATGATGTCAGTCCGCCCGTTTTGCTTTCGGCAACGCCAATTTCAGCGACGGTCATTGACGTGCTTTTTGATGAGACTTTGGATACCCTTAGCGCCCAAATCCCATTGAATTATCAACTATCTTCGGGACCAACAATTATCAACGCGAATATTGATTCAACGAACGAATCTTTGGTTCATCTCACCCTTTCAGCGCCTTTGAACAATGGTCAGGAATATTCGCTCATCACAGAGAACATTGCAGATCTTTCATTAAATCCCTCCCTGCAACAGTCAATTCTTTTTCAATGGCTCTTTTCTGAAAGTGCCGAATCAGGAGACATCTTGATCAATGAGTTTCTGTGTGATGAATCTCCAAGTGTCGGATTGCCAGAGGCAGAATATGTGGAGCTGTTCAACGCATCGCAGAAAATTTTCCATTTGCAGGGATGGAAGATTGGTGATGCTTCAGGTTTTGGAACCATTCAAAATGGATGGATGTATCCTGGTGAATACAGAGTTTTGTGCGCGACTGCCAATGAAGCGTATTTCACAAATGCGGCGATGGTGACGAGTTTCCCGAGTTTGAACAATGCTGGAGACAACATCGTGTTGCACGACATCAATGGAATTCAAATCGATTCCCTAAGCTACACTTCAGATTGGTACCAAGACCCTCTCAAAAGTACTGGTGGTTATTCCATTGAACGCATCAACCCCTTCGATCCCTGCTCGGCACAAGACAATTGGAAAGCCAGCGAATCGGTTATGGGAGGAACGCCAACAGCGCAAAACTCAGTGTTTAGTGACAGTCCCGATAGTCAAGCGCCATTCCTCGTTGAACTCTTACCCCTCGCACCAAATGTGTTGCAAATTTTCTTTAACGAAGGAATGGATTCTACACATCTTGCCAATGCGTTTATTGAGACAAATCCTGCACTTAACATTTACAAACGCGCAATCTATGGTGACCATCCTTCGATGATGACACTCATTTTTTCCGATAACCTCATCGGTGGTAAGATATATAACATTCAATTGAATCCGCTTGCTGATTGTTGGATGAACGAAACAGAGATCCATGCGACCTTTGTTTTGCCACAAGCGCCTGAAAAAGGAGACCTCATCATCAATGAGCTTTTGTTTGACCCTTTAACTGGTGGCTCAGATTGGATTGAGGTGTACAACAGGTCGGATAAATGGATTGATCTGATGGATTGGAAGTTGGCCAATGTAGACAATGGAGTTATTGAGAATTTTCAGACGATTACGGACCATTTTTACCTGGAACCAAAGGCTTATGCCGTGCTTGGTAGCGACTCCAGTTTTGTGAAACAGCACTATCCTTTTGCTGTTCCGGGCAGGTTTGTTTTCTGTGAAACACCAACCTACGCTGTCGATTCGGGCACGGTGCTTTTGTATTATTTTGACCAATTGATGGATACCGTGTCCTATTCCTCCGAGTGGCATTTTTCCTTGTTAGAAAGTACCGATGGTGTTTCTTTGGAGCGGATAAGTTCTGATGGACCATCCAACGCGAAAAGCAATTGGCATTCTGCCGCTGAGGCTTATGGTTTTGCAAGTCCTGGGATGAAGAATACACAAAACATGCAAGGAGAATTTGGAGGAGATTTTTCGTTGAGCCAAACTATAATTTCTCCAGACAACGATGGCTTTCAGGACGTGATTGCATTCAATTATACGATGCTCGAACCTGGAATGCTAGCAACTTTGACTGTATATGATGATGAAGGTCGTGAGGTAAAGAAAATCTTGAACAATGAGCTCCTGGGAATCTCAGGCAGTGTGACGTGGGATGGAATTACGAAAGATCAGTACAAAGCGAATATTGGTACCTATGTCGTCGTGTTCGAAGCCTTTTCGCTGAATGGACAATCAACGGTTAATAAACGGAAAGCCTTTGTGGTCGCAGGTAGGCTATAACCTACTAATTTTGTGATCGAAAAATGAAAATTATGAAAAAAGTTATTGCGTTAATGGCGCTTGTTTGTGTGCCAAGTTTATTGAATGCACAGGCGTTTGAAAAAGGAGGAAATTATATCCATGCGGGTTTTGGGGTTCAGCCACCGTCTATAGGACCCATTTCATTGGGTTTTGAAAAAGGAATCTCAAATATTGTAGGCATTGGTCGATTCGGAGTTGGTGGCGTTTTAGCGCACGAGTTTTATTATTACAACCTAAACTATCTGGGAAACGCATATGTTCAAAACAGAACTACTCTCATGGGACGTTGTGCCTATCATTTCGATTTTAATATCGATAAGATGGATGTCTATGCCGGTGCTGGAATCGGACTTCAAATTAGAAGTTACAAGAATTCATTAAGTATTTATCCAAACCCTTCAGTTTTCGGGGGTATTCGATATTACTTTACTGATCAATTTGCAGTTTTTGCGGAAGTGGGCTATGGCTTGGGATATCTTAGCGGTGGTATCGTTTATCGATTCTAAAAAAAACATAGCGAAGCGACTTGAAAGAGTCGCTTTTCTTTTGCACGATTGATTTTGTTGTACTTTTGACGCAGTGGAAAAAATGCTCTTGCCCGGATCAAAAGGGTGGATAAAAAAATACTTCGATTTGGTCGAGAAAAACCAGATTGAGGTAAGGTATGTTCGCCCAGATGGTGTCGATAAGGGAGCGTTTTTACATGCAGCTCTGGGGCGCACAGGAATTGTTTTTGGATTTCCCTCACGTCTCTTGTTTGCCGAAAACATCAATGATAAAAAATGGACCTCGGATGAAAAACTGAAAGTCCTACTTTTTGAAGCACACCTGTTTGTTTACCGATCGCACTACGAGGGTAAGGACTTCGATCAGAATGCGTTTGTTGATTCTTTGGTTACCTTTTATGGGAATCACAATTCCTCAAAAATTTCGAAGTTGTTCGGTTTCTTTATAAAGGAAAGTCCGAATGAAAAATTGGAGTCCATTTTAACGCAGCGGGTAGATATTAAAATGAACTTGCTAGAGAACAAGTTTTGGGTGAATTACCTTAGCAATGTGTTCATCTACTTGGATGTTATACTTTACAACGATTTTGTTCAGCTCAAGAAACGTTCAGCATTCTATAACTATGATGATTTAGCAATGAATGCCTTAACGGCAATTACCTTGTCAGCGTATTCTGATGGTGCTATCGAAGAAAAGGAACGGACCATGTTTTCGGTGTTTTTGGCGTCCGCAAATTTGTCGGATTTACAACGTGAGGTTGCCGAAAAGAGATTTAATTCAGGCAGTAAGTTCGGGGATTTTACAAGTCATGTAAATGAAAATAAGTTGTTCAAGCGCTTTCTATTAGACCTCTCCTCCTTTGTAATTTATTCGAGTCATGAAGCCCACGATGAAGAGCGGGACCACTTGGTGAAACTGACTGAATTCTTGGGATTAACGTCAAGTCAAATGGAAGAATCGTTGGCCTTGACGGAACAGTTTATCATTAGTAATTTTGAGAAAATCCCATTCTTACAAGATAACAGTTCAGTTGAAAAGGTGTACGGAAGTTTATCTAAGCGCTGGGTGAAAATTCTGGGACGCAACAAAGACAAGTTAGCTGCAGAATTGAAACAGAGCAAAGAGCTTGTTGCCTTGATCCGAAAATCAACTACTACAGACCTTACACCAGAAGAAAAGGAAACGGTGAAGGAACAGTTTAAAGACCTTGTAAAGTCAATGCCGTCGCTCGCTATATTTCTTCTTCCTGGAGGGGCCTTGCTGCTTCCACTTGTGTTGAAGGTAATTCCTGACCTGATGCCTTCTGCATTTAGGGATAATGAAGTGGAGAAGTAGGAGAGTTTAACCTATGGAAATATGAAGCTGCCTGCCTAATCCAATTTCAATTAGTTTCCAGTAGGTAGAAATCTGTATGTCGCTTGCTCCACGTTCTATTCTCGAAATATAACTTTTTTTCGTACCTGTTTTTTCTGCCAATTCTTCTTGTGTTAAGTTCGCTTCAATTCTCGCTTCTTTTAATAAAATACCTAATCGAAAGGCCAAAGAATCGGCATCAAATTGATCCCGTTTTATGCTCCCCTTTTCCCCGTATTTTTCTTCTAACAGGGATTCAAATGTTTTGATTTTTTTCATCTTCTTTCTGCGCTAAATATTCCACCTTGAGTTTTATGGCTTGCTGTATTTCTCCCTTAGGTGTTTTTTGACTTTTCTTCACAAATGCATTGGTTAAAACAATGATCCGTTCTTGCTCTTGAAAGCATAGAATTCGAATACTTTTTTGAGAAGTAATCACCCTAACTTCGTAGATACCATTTGTGTTTTCTAATTTTTTGTAAAATTTAATTGGAACCTGTTTTTCAAATCTCACGAGATCAAGTACATATTCGATTTTTGTTTGCACTTTGGCATTTTGTGCGTTGTAAAAGTCAAGTACTTTATTTCCGTAAAAAAAGATTTCTCTTTCCATAAAATTAAAGTTAACTAATTAGTTAACAAAATCCAAGAAGAGAGTGAATAATTTTAAATGATTACTCAAGGGAATTAAAACCGAAAATAAAGCCCATAAATCCACTCACGCATTTTGTGAAGTACCACCGGTGAAAAGGTTTCTTCTAAATCACCATACTCCATAATGTCGCAGCGCTCACATCGCTGAAACAAATGATTCAAACCTTCAATAATCACCGCCTCTGAAGTGGATCGCGTTTGCTTCGCGAAATGGGTGTTGAACCCCTGTTGATTTGGGTATGGTGGTACCTGAATATCCATGGATCCATTGATGGCTAAAATGGGGATCTTTAATTTTTTCAAGTACTTTTTGGTGTCGAAAGTGATGAACTGACGACCCCACTCATTGTTGAGAAAGACGTTTAGTCCAACTTTAAAGTTAAAAATGTTGGTCATTGCTTGATAATCAGCAGGTGCCCTATGGTACATGGTGTCGAGAAATGTCGCGATGCGATCGCTTGCCTTTTTCTGTGGATAGCGCGCAATGATTTCTGACAAT
>JBEIKR010000135.1:0-7197 GCA_040379705.1 Crocinitomicaceae bacterium | reverse complement strand
GAAGAATTGGCGAAAGAAATGTACCGCATTCAGAATTCGACAGGAGCTGTTACGGCACCGATGGATTCTTTCTTGGTGCTGCGTGGAATTAAAACCTTGCATTTGCGCGTTCAACGCCATTGCGAAAACGGTGAGAAATTAGCCAACTTCTTGGTGAACCATCCGAAAATTGAAAACGTGTATTGGCCTGGATTCCCAACGCATCCAAACCATGATGTAGCGCGTAAACAAATGCGTGGATATGGTGGTATGATTTCATTTACTATGAAAGGGAATCGCCTCGAAGATGCCTTGGAAGTGGTGAAAAAAGTGGAAATTTTTGCTTTGGCGGAATCATTGGGTGGTGTTGAATCTTTGATTGGTCACCCAGCAACGATGACACATGCCTCTATTCCAAAGGAAGTGCGCGAAAAAACAGGAGTGGTTGATTCATTAATTCGCCTTTCTGTGGGTATCGAAGATGCAGATGACCTAATTGCCGACTTGACACAAGCCTTGGCTTAAGGCACATGGCAACAAAAGTGTATGTGACTGGCGTTTCGCGAGGTCTAGGTAAAGCTGTCGCTGAAAAGTTCTTGAAAGAGGGATATTCTGTCATTGGTATTGGTCGGTCGTCTGACATTCAACACGACAATTACACCTTTCATACCTGTGACTTATCGTTGACCTCAGAAATTGAGAACATTCAGTTTGATGCCGAAAGTGAGGAGGTTATTCTCATCAACAATGCCGGACAGATAGGCAATATTCAGCGCATCAGCGACCAAAAACAGCCCGATTTTGAGGAAGTAATGCGTGTAAACACTTTGGCACCCATGTATCTTTCATGGGCATGCTTGCAACAAGTTCAAGGGAAAGTGAAGATTGTCAACATCAGTTCAGGCGCAGCAACACGCGCCATTCCCGGTTGGGCGACATACTGTGCTTCGAAGGCTGCGCTCGATCGCTTTTCGGAAACCCTGCAACTCGAAGAAAAAGAAAAAGGTCGCGACGTTAAAGTATGGTCTGTGGCTCCAGGGGTTATTGATACCGCCATGCAAGAAAAAATTAGATCCGCATCTGCAGCGAATTTTTCCAGTTTAGAGACCTTTCTTGACCTTAAAAAGAACGATGAATTGACCAATCCTCAAGTCACTGCTGATAAGCTTTTTCGATTGATCGTTCTGGAAGAAATCGATCGCGTTGTGTGTTCGCTCCGCGAGATCGAATGAAAAACAACAACTAATTTTTTCAATAAAAATGGACTTTTGCCTTGCAGTTTTTTAGGCAGTAAACAAACCATTATGTAATTTAGAGCGATTTTAAACAAGGATATTTACTTCAACTGTTAAAAATGAAAAAATTGAATGCATGGATTATTGGATGTTTGTTGTTTGCGAGTCAAACAGTTATCGCTCAAACACCAACGATTGACCCAACAAATTGCCGTGATGGTGAGAAGGTTGAATACTGTGGTCAACATAAGAAGTTGCAGCAAATGATTCAACAAAATCCAGCTTTTGCTCAGTCTCTTTTAGAGGACGAGGTACAACGCATTAAGGATGAAAACAATGGGTCAAGTGTCCCGAAAGGAACTGTATATAAAATTCCGGTGGTCTTTCACGTACTTCACACTGCGGGGGTTGAAAATATTAGCGACGAGCAAATCTTTAACCAAATGGAGATCCTGAATAGAGATTTCCGCCTTCAAAATGCTGATGCCGGGAATGTTCAATCTGATTTTCAGGGAATGCCTTCCGATGTTGAAATCGAGTTTGTTTTAGCGACGAAAGCGCCGAATGGGCAATGTTTCAAAGGAATTACCCGCACGCTGTCTGCAATGAGTTATGATGGAGCGGATGGAAATGCGCAAGTGGATGCGATTGTTGCTGGAAACGATGTGTACCAAGGTCAATGGTCGGGAAGCAAGTACCTGAATATTTTCGTGTGTGGAGAGATTGGTGGAGCAGCAGGATATACGATGAAGCCTTTCGCATCTGGATTTGGTGGTGAAACGATGTACAACGGGATTTGGATCTTGCATGACTATGTTGGGGCAATTGGAACTGGTTCAACGGGTACTAGCCGTGCGTTGACACATGAGGTTGGTCACTGGTATAACCTTGATCATACGTGGGGTGGAAACAACAACCCGGGAAATGCATCAAGCTGCAGCACGGACGATGGTGTAACAGATACTCCAAACTGTATTGGTGTTACATCATGCCTTTTAACAGCAAACACATGCAATTCAATCAATTCATTCTGGACATACGATGTACGCGACAATGTGGAGAACTATATGGATTATTCGTATTGTTCCAAAATGTTTACCCAGGGGCAAGTGACACGGATGCGTAATGCGTGCACATCATCGACCGGTGGACGAAATAAACTATGGACAACAGCGAACCTCACTGCAACAGGTGTGAATGCGCCACTTGTGTTGTGTAAAGCAGAATTTACGTCAAACAAAACAGCTGTTTGCGTGGGTGATTCAATAGAATTTACAGACGACTCGTACAATGTGGTGACAGGTTGGTCTTGGACTTTCCAAGGGGGTGTTCCAGCAACCTCTACATCACAAAACCCTGTGGTAACCTACTCAACACCTGGACTATACACAGTAACACTTACTGCAACAGACGGTGGAACCTCAGATTCAGAAACAAAAACGAGCTATGTTCGCGTGTTGCCAGCATCTGCATCACTTCCTTTCCTTGAAGGATTTGAGTCTTATACGTCATTGGCAGGTAATGAAAGCTGGGAAGTATATAACCCAAACAACAACAACGCTTGGACCATCGAATCAACAACGGGTCATTCAGGAACAAAATGTGCGAAAGTGGTGAACTTTGGTCAGGCAGGTTCAAACATCGATGAGCTCATCTCATCACCTGTAGACCTTTCAGGCGTTGTAGGATCTGTAACATTGAGTTTCCGCTACGCATACCGTAAGAAAACAACCGCAGACAACGAATGGTTGAAAGTATTCATCACGAATGATTGTGGCGGAACCTGGTTGCAACGCAAAACATTGGGCGGAAGTTCATTGTCATCATTGACAAGCACATCTTCATGGAAGCCAACCACTACAGCAGATTGGACTACCGTGCACATGATTAATATCTTCAGTGACCAATGGGTCGATAACTTCCGTTACAAGTTCCGTTTCGAAGGAAATGGAGGAAATAACATGTACTTGGATGACATCAACATCTATCAAGGTGCACCTTCAGACAATTTGGTTTCAGCAGGTTTGTCTGACAATGGATTGATTCAAGATCTTTCTTTGTTCCCGAATCCAACGGAGAATGAGTTGAATATTCAGTTTTCTGCATTGAATGCGGAAAAAGCGGTGATTCAATTGAGAGATATCTCTGGAAAATTAATCCGAACTGAAGCAATCAATGCCGCATCGGGATCCAACCTTGCCATGATGTCAGTGAAAGAATTGGCGTCAGGCACGTACTTCATGACATTGACGCTTGGCGATGTGCAACAAACGATGCAGTTTGTAGTGAAATAATAAGAATCATATAAATGCAAGGGTCTTCGCGAGAAGGCCCTTTTTTAATGGAAGAAATATGAGATTTATCGCAGGAATAGCAGCTGTAATTATCGCAGGAATGAGTTTCGCGCAACAAGAAAGGATGTGCGGAACCGATCAGATTCTTCAGCAGTTGAAAGCACAATACCCAGACTTTGAGCAACGCATGCACCATGGGTTAATGAATGCCGCCAATGGAGATGGAGAACTGACCAAATCAACGATGTATATTCCTGTAGTCGTGCATATCATTCATGACAATGGCGTTGGCAACATCTCCGATCAACAGGTGCTGGATGCCTTGGCGGTTTTAAATACGGACTACAACCGTCAAAATTCGGATGCCAGTGCGACGCGCAATACGCCCACTGCACCTTTTGCTGCGCAAGCGGGAATGATGGATGTGAAATTTCGCTTGGCACAAATCGACCCTGATGGCAACTGTACCAATGGAATCTTGCGCGTCAACGCCCCAGGACTTACCTACAATGCGGACGATGCATGCAAGTATGCGGCAAATGGCGGTTCAGACCAATGGCCGATGGACAAGTACATCAACATCTGGGTAGTGAATTCAATTGCAGGGGGTGGAACAGGAATTATCCTTGGTTACGCCTATCTCCCATATTTTCCAAATGGGGAGAATTACGGAATCTTGATTCGTCACGATTCTTTCGGCACCATCGAGACCGCATCTACAGCAGATGGTCGCACCTTAACCCACGAAATGGGACATTTACTCGGGTTGCAGCATATCTTCGATGCAGGTTGGAATGGCGCAGATGGATGTCATACAGACGATTGTAATCAGGCTGGAGATTACTGTTGTGACACGCCGCCACAGCAACAATCCTATTGGGGTTGTCAAACAGCTTTGAATTCCTGTGCTGAGATTCCGTTGAATGACTCCTATGGAATCGATGTTGTCGATCAAATCGAAAATTACATGAGCTACAATGCCTGCCAAAACATGTTCTCGATAGACCAAATAGGACTCATGTCACAGAACTTCATTGACATCAATTTCATGGCTGCCATGATTACTCCCGCGAACATCATTGCCACGGGAATAAACAATCCTCAAATTCTTTGTAAATCAGACTTTGATGCCTCTCGAACCAGCATGTGCCCGGGTGATTCTGTGATTTTTAACGATCGAAGTTTTCATAATCCAAGTTCTTGGAATTGGAGCGTTTCACCAGGTATTCAGGGCACAGATTGGGACTTTTGTGCAGGAGGTACAAGTACCACACAAAATCCATCAATTCGTTTTTACACCCCGGGATCTTACACCATTGTGTTAACCGTTAGCGATGGAACGAATACGGCGACAGAAGAGAAAACCTCATTTATTACCGTTCTTCCGAGTGCGCAGTCATTGCCATTCTGGGAAGGGTTTGAATCCATCACTGACCTATCAAACGAACCATTTTGGACCATCAACAATCCAGGAGGAAACAATGGATTTGATATCGAAACAGGTGCAGCCTATACAGGAAATCAATCCACGCATGTTTACAATTTCAATCAATCGGGAAGCAATGTCGATGAGTTGATTTCATCATCCGTCGATCTTTCCACCATTCCAACAACCGGCACTGTGACCTTGAGTTTTCGTTATGCTTACCGCAAACGCAATGTGTCCAACGATGAATGGTTGAAAGTATATATCAGTAAAAACTGCGGAGATGATTGGGTGCAGCGAAGAACCATTCACGGTGACAATTTATCGCCATTTGTAGCGACATCTCAGTGGTCTCCATCTTTCCCAAGTGATTGGGTGACCGTGCACATGACCAATGTAACAAGCGACTTTTTTGTAGAGAATTTCCGTTTTAAATTCCGCTTTGAAGGAAACGGTGGAAACAACTTCTTCATTGATGACATCAACATTTATCCCGGAGCTCCTTCGGATGAACTTGTTTTAGGTCTGACCAATGAATTGGGTCTTGCGGAACTTTCGGTCTATCCAAATCCAGCAGACAATGAAGCCAACGTGCGTTTTACATTACCTTCTGTAACACTTCTATCAGTGGACGTCTGTGATCTAAGTGGAAAAGTGATTTCACATTCCATGATCAATGGTGCAGAAGGAATCAACATCGTTACCATCCCATTAACAAACCTCGCGAGTGGCGTGTATCAATTGCGCATTAGCGATGGAGTGGGTGGCAAGGTGTTGCCATTGGTGGTGAGGTAATAGACCTTTTCCTTTTTTTGTTACCTACCTTTTGAGTGCAGTCCCAAAAAATGATTTGGGAGGGGATAAAGGCGTGGGTTGACAATCGCTGTTTTTTATGAATAAAAAATAAGGCAACCATTCACGCCAATAATGATTCCGCGGGTATCCCAAAATCTTTGTGTAATTTTTTTATCATCGCAAGTGAAAGTTCGCGTTGACGATTAAGAATTTCTGTGACTCTGCCGCGCGTCCCGAAGTACTTTGTCATGTCGGTGCGTTTCATTCCCATTTGCTCCATGCGGAACTTGATGGCCTCGATGGGATCGGGTGTGTTGATGGCATAGTGCTGATTCTCGTAGGCTTGGATTAAAAACATCAATAGTTCTGCCTCATCAAACTGATCTGAATCTGGTGTGACATCAAACAGCTGCTCCATTTGAGTCAGCGCTAGTGCATATTCCTCTTCTGTTTTGATCAATTTCAATTTCATCTTTCCTGTTCTTTCGTAACTAAATGCGTGTAGCGTCAATCTTGTCGTATTCACTATGGGTTCCAATAAATCGGACAAACACCCATTGTGCTTCATAGTTGATACGCACCACCAACCTGTATTTGTTGCCGCAAATATTAAACACCACACGATTGTCGCCGATGATGCTTGCATTGCGATAAAAGTCCTTCAGCTCATTGGGATTTTTCCATGTTGAGTGTTTCACCTCATGGTACCATGCCTGCAAGGGTTCGCATGAATCTTCCCTACCGACTTGCTCCCAATGCGTTTTCAATGTTTTTAGTGCGATGATGTTCTTCACGTGAAATCAAATATAGGATAATTTTTTCATTGTTCCCATACAGGGAACATTTCTTTTTGAAATAAAAAGTTAAGGCGTTTACAGAAGATACGCAATGGGGGAGATTTCAAAAATCTCCCGTAACTTTTACTTACTAACTGAAACCACCATGAACAATCACTACAACAAAACTCTTCGTGAGTATGCGCATGAACTGCGAAACGAAACCGTTTCCCGCGCCGAGAAATACATTTGGAAAGCTGCCTTGCGGCGAAATCAGCTGGGGGTAAAATTCAAACGACAGCGCCCCATCGATCGTTTTATCGTTGACTTCTTTTGTGCAGAGCTGAAGTTAATCATTGAGATCGACGGCAATTCACATTACTCCAAACCCGACTACGACGAATACCGCCAAAAACGTTTGATCAGCTTGGGTTATACCATGCTTCGGTTTGAAGAAGGCGTGGTGTTGAATCGATTTCCGGAGGTGCATGAACGATTGATGTTTTCGATTGGGGTGTTGAAGGCTGGGGATGTAATTCCTCCCCCTTAATCCCCCTCCAAAGGGGGAGAAATTTTACTCCGGGTTGAGAACTAACACAGAGGTTATAATCCGAATCAAAACCGAAGCAAGAATTTACAATCCTAGTATAAAATTTTTACTGGGGTAGTAATCCATTTCCCCCTCGGGAGGG
>JBEIKR010000134.1:0-7313 GCA_040379705.1 Crocinitomicaceae bacterium | reverse complement strand
GCTCTTCCAAGGATGTCACCGAACGTTTATCCCAGAATCAATACGTCTTGAGATTGCTGACTTGAAGACCATTCATGGCGAAGTGTTGACAGCGCACGCATTTAAAAAGGAGTTGGCTTCCTTGCCATGGTCTGATGCCGTTGCGCAAACGAATGCCTTGGTAGCATTAGGGGTTTCAAAAGCCTTTACCCCTGACTTTTACGCGCTCGCACAGCGGGTTACCACACTTCCGCGCTTGGCCATGCGCATGGAAATTTTCGATGGAATCAATGAAAATACAGTCATTAACGATACCTACAACTTGGACTTGGATGCATTGACCCATTCACTGGATTATCAGCTTCGCATCGCGGGCGACCGTCAACGGGTGGTGATCGTAGGTCTGGATGATGACAATGCCTTTCGACAGGTTGATATTATAAAAGTCATTGAAGCATACGCTCCCGATCATTTTGTGGTATTAAAAAAAGACGAGACCTTGCACGACTCCTATTCAAATGCGGTCATTCTGATTAAGGGTACACGTCAAGCAGATATGCAGCGACTCGCCAAGCAATTTCGCTTGAAAAACCATAAAACATTTGTTGAAATCGACCTGAGTGCGGTGCGTCACAATATGATGCAATACAAGTCATTGCTTCATCCCGGTACAAAAGTATTGGCCATGGTAAAGGCCCAATCCTATGGGTCTGGGGTGGAGAAGATGGCGGCATTTTTAGAGCAGCAAGGGGTGAATGCGCTCGGTGTGGCCTATGCCGATGAAGGAGTAGAACTGCGCAAGCAAGGAATCACGCTGCCAATCTTGGTGATGAACGCAGAGGAGGAGGGATTCGACGATTGCATCCAGTACCAACTAGAACCAGCAGTATATTCCTTCCAACAATTGGACACCTTCATTCGTACCTTGATTGACCATGGCTGTTCCGATTATCCTATTCACATAAAAATTGATACAGGCATGAAGCGTTTGGGCTTTGAGTTGGGTGAAATTGAAGCCTTGTGCGCGCAACTTTCGGCCCAGCCAGAAGTGCATGTCAAGTCCGTATATTCCCATCTCGCTGACTCAGACAACCGACGTGACAAGCGCTTTACCGAACACCAAATCAAGCATTTTCATCAGGCAGCGCATCTTTTAGCGCGACACATGAACTACCATTTCGATCGCCACATTTTAAATTCTGAAGGAGTTGCCAATTTCCCAAATGCACAATTTGAAATGGTCCGCTTGGGCATAGGGATGTATGGCATTTCGGGGAACACCACTTTTGCGAAAAAACTACAACCGGCGATTCGCTGGTGCAGTGCCATTTCCCAGGTAAAGCAAATTCACAAAGGAGAAAGTGTGGGTTATTCGCGTTCGTTTATCGCTTCAGAACCAATGACCATCGCGGTAATTCCAGTGGGCTATGCCGATGGATTCCGCCGTAGTTTGGGCAATGGCAAGGGTGGTGTGTACATCCATGAAACCTTTTGCCCGACTGTTGGACGCATATGCATGGACATGATCATGGTGGATGTGAGCGGCTTGCATGTATCAGAAGGCGACCTTGTTGAAATCATTGGAAAGAAACAAAACATTGTTCATTTCGCTGCAGCCATGGAGACCATTCCTTACGAGGTGATGACGAGCATTTCGAAGCGGGTGCATCGGGTTTATGTTGATTAGTTACGAGTTAGTGGTGACTGAGGCTCTCCAAGTCACGAGTTACGAATTATTTGGTTCGTTACTCACGGTACCAGTTCCCGCGAATAAAGTTCTAAATTCTTAACATCTTGATATCTTGAATTCCCAAAGAATTTGATGCCTGCGGCAATTTCGAAGAGGAATCAAGTCATTTGTCCATTGTCTTCTAAGTCTAATGTCTTAATATCCAAAAAGAATTTGATTGCTACGAAATGTAGTAAAGAATTAAATAGGTGTTATTCACCCAAATTGACGAAGGCATCAAATCGCGAAGCGTCAAATTGCCAGAGGCATCGAATCGGGAATTTACTATTTGATTGCTACGCAAATTTCAATTCGTAATTCGTATTTCGTGGCTTCGAGACTGCTATCGCACCTCAGCCACCAAATACGTAACTCATAACTCGTAACTCAAAACTCCATCAATTCCCCACCATCCCTTTCAGTCCTTTCCCTGAGATTTTACGGTTTTCGTCGATGGTAATTTTCTTGGATATGAAAAGAACACCAGCGCGCACATCTCCCGTCATGCGGATGCTGAGTGTGTCCTTCATGCTGTAGCGAATTAGGCTGAACATCGCGCCGTCTTCCAAGGTGGCATTGAGCGGAACGGACAACGTATTTTCTTGTTTCCGGCGAATTTTCACCTTCTCATTTAAGTGCACTTCGCCAATCAGCTGTCCTTCGAGGTAGACTTTCACGGTGCTAGGCAATAATTTGATCGCAAACCAATTCGGGTTGGTCACCACGGCACCTACTGTCATGCTGATTTCTCGGCCTTTGATGCTGTCGAGCTTGAACCCATCCATGCGCTCAAATTCCAAATCTTCATAGGTGGCACAAGAGGAAAAGCCCAACAAAATAAGTGTGCTTAATGCAATGCCGCGCAACCAGGTTCTTGACATCATTTGGTCAATTCGGTGTAATGCGCATAGAAGTAAGGAATCGTTTCGATGCCTTTGTAGTAATTGAACAAGCCGTAGTGCTCATTCGGTGAGTGAATGGCATCGCTGTCCAATCCAAAGCCCATCAGTATGGTTTTAAGTCCGAGTACTTTTTCAAACATGGCAACGATTGGAATACTTCCGCCACTGCGCACAGGAATTGGTCGTTTGCCAAAGGTCTGCTCGTAAGCCAAGGCTGCAGCTTTGTATCCTACTGAATCAATGGGTGTTACTGCTGCTTCTCCACCGTGGTGTGGTGTAACTTTTACGCGAACCCCTTTTGGTGCAATGGCCGTGAAATGATCCATAAAAAGTTTAGTGATTTCATTTGGGTCCTGGTCAGGTACCAAGCGCATCGAGATCTTTGCGTAGGCCTTTGATGCAATAACTGTCTTCGCTCCTTCGCCCGTATAACCTCCCCAGATACCATTGACATCCAAGGTTGGACGAATCGATCCACGTTCCATCGTTGAATATCCGGCCTCGCCGTAAACATCTTCCATGTCTAATGCTTTGCAGTATTTCTCATGAGAGAACGGCGCTTTAGCCATTTCTGCACGTTCTTCATTGGAAAGCTCAACGACTTTATCGTAAAATCCAGGAATGGTGATGTGCATATTTTCATCGTGCAGTGATGCCACCATCTTCGCCAATACATTGATTGGATTGGCCACGCATCCACCGTACAATCCAGAGTGCAAATCGCGGTTTGGACCTGTTACCTCCACTTCCACATAACTCAATCCACGCAATCCTGTGGTGATCGAAGGGGTGTCGTTCGCAAGCATTCCAGTATCAGAAACGAGAATAACATCCGCCTTCAATTTTTCGACATTCTCCTTGACAAAAATTCCAAGGTTTTCGCTGCCGACCTCCTCTTCACCTTCAATCATGAACTTCACGTTGCAGGGCATTTCACCCGCTTTAATCATCGCCTCAACGGCCTTCACGTGCATGAACATCTGTCCTTTGTCGTCGCATGCACCGCGCGCAAAAATGGCACCTTCTGGATGGATTTCAGTCGTTTTGATCACTGGTTCGAAGGCAGGGCTCGTCCACAATTCGAGTGGGTCAGCTGGTTGCACATCGTAGTGACCATATACCAAAATGGTTGGCAAGCTTGCATCTTTGGTCCATTCCGCATAAACAATGGGATAGCCAGCCGTTTGACAAATCTCCACATGGTGCATCCCAATCGATTTCAGGTGGTGAGCCACCGAATCAGCGGTCTGATGAACACTCGTTGAGTAGCTTGGATCTGCAGAGATGGAAGGAATTTTCAGAAGCTCAATAAGTTCATCTAGAAATCGTTGTTTATTATCGGCGATAAAGTGCTGCGTTTGGTTCATTTTAATGTATTTTTAGTCCTCAAAAGTCGCAATTATTCGCTGAAAAATTTGAAATCGGCAATTTTTTGTCGAATTTCGTGCAACTTAATGAGAACAATCGCTGTCTTAAGCGTACTAAATAACATGCTATTATGATTTCAAGGATTACTCTGTTCGTTTGTGCACTTGCATTTTCTTTCGCGTCAACAGCGCAAATCACAGTAACCAATACCTTTACACCGAGCCAGATGGTTCAGAATGTATTGCTTGGTTTTGGGGTGACAGCGTCAAATATTACCATCAATGGAAGTCCGGCGAATGCCAACAATATCTTTGGAAATGTTTCTTTCTTTACCTCTGGAAATACGAATTTCCCGATTCAGTCAGGGATGTTATTGACCACTGGAAATGGAGTGGCGGCCATAGGGCCAAATGGTTCGGGAAGCTTCACCAATAACTTGCCAGCCACAGCCAATGTGGGAACCGATCAAGCATTGAATTTAATTGCCAATGGTAGCGTGACTAATGGTGTTGTGTTGGAGTTTGACTTTATTCCAGCAGGGGATACCATTTCTTTTAACTACTTGTTCGGCTCGGATGAATACCCGGAATTTTCGCCATCAACCTTTAATGATGCCTTTGGATTTATCCTGTGGGGTCCAGGAATGTCAGGACCATTCACGATGGCAGGTTATCCAGCAGGGGGGCAGAATCTTGCAATTATACCTGGAACAGCGACTCCTGTAACCATTAACAACGTGGGGCCTGGTGCAACACAAAATCCAGCCTATTATGTAAACAATGTAGGTAACACAGCATATACACCAGGGGCCGTGCAATACGACGGTACAACCACTTTGCTTTCTGCGAATGCTTCTGTTCAGTGTGGAGAAACATACCACATCAAGTTATGTATATCCAATGTAGGTGACCAGGCATACGATTCTGGTGTATTCTTGCAAGCGAATTCATTCAGCTCAGAAGCGATTGAAATTGCGGTTGCAACAGTATCTGGAGATACAAGCGTATATGAAGGTTGTACAGATGCCAACTTAATGTTCATTCGCCCGCAAACACAGTTGGGTGATACGTTGATCATTACGTATGACATCGGTGGTACTGCGACAGAATTATTAGATTACAACGATTTGGTGAATCCAATTACATTCTTGCCGGGTGAAGATACCATTGCATTAAACATTACACCGATTGCGGATGGTATTTCTGATAACTTGGAATACATCATCATTACTGCCATGACTATTTCTTCGTGCGGTGATACCATCATTTCAACGGGTACATTGTACATCATAGATTCTATTCCAATTCCGATCAACGAAACGGACCCACTCGTGCAGTGTGCGAATGATTCGGTGCTAGTTAGTGCCTCGGCTTCTGGGCTATTCCCACCATTTACGTACTCTTGGACGGGAGGACAAACCGGCCCAACGGCCTACTTCCCGACCATACAGGGAACAATGACGGGTGCAGTGGATTATTATGTCACCGCAACCAACTCCTGTGGGTATTCGAATACGGATACGGTGACGATTACGCTAAACCAAACGCTCGCCGTTGATACCATATGGATGGGACCTGCCACCTGCCAGCCTACGGGATATGTTTCTGCCTTTATTACTGGACAAACCGGAGTGCCATTCTACACGTGGAATGGTCCAGGAGCAAACAACCCAAGTTTCATCGATGCTTCAGTTTGGGATAACCTTTCTTCAGGCTGGTATTATTTGCACGTTACGGATAACGTTTGTGAAGTATTCGACAGCATGTTCGTTGACATCTTGAATCCACCAATTGCCCAGTTCTCCGCAACGCCTGAATCAGGTTGTTCACCATTGACTGTCACGATTATCAATGTGAGTCAAAATGCGTCGAACTTCGCTTGGGTTTTTGGTAATGGAGAGACTGCGAACGTGACCAACATGGATCCTCAAAACCAGGTGTTTGCTCAGTCAGGGGTGATTCGCCTTATTGCTTCGGAGGGACCTTGTGCGGATACTGCATACCAAGCCATCACGATTAGCATCTGTGGATGTACAGACCCATTAGGAACGAATTACAATCCAATGGCAACGGTCGATGATGGTTCATGTGAATACCCGATTCCTACGGTGTATGTACCGAACGTTTTCTCGCCAAATGATGATGATGCGAATGGATCATTCTTCTTAACAACGACAAATTCAACGTCAATTACATTAACAATCTTGAACCGTTGGGGAAATACCATGTTTGAAAAAACGGGAGCAAATCCAGCATGGGATGGTAAAACAGAATCTGGTGCAGATTGCCAAGAAGGGGTGTATTTCTACAAGTACCGCGTGGATGGATTGAATGGTGCCTTCCTAGAAGGACATGGATTCTTACACCTAGTGCGCTAAGAGAGTAGAACAGATTTTCTTGACTTCTTGTCAAGTACGATACAATGAAAAAGGGTCCAATTGGGACCCTTTTTTATGTTTATCAATACAAGAAATTGTTGTAGGGATACCTCACCTTGAAAATCTCTTTGACCTTCTCGTAGATGATTTCCTTCAGTTCTTCGATGTTCTCTTTGTCCTGCGCAGAAATAAACACACATTGCGTATTGTTCATTTTCGCCATCCAGCTTTTCTTGAGCTCTTCGAGTGTGAAATTTTCTTCCGTGCGTGGCGTTGGATCATCCTCTTCTTTTTCAATGGGATGATAGGCATCAATTTTATTAAACACCAGAATAACTGGCTTTTCTGTTTTGTCCAATTCGCTCAAGGTCTCATTAACCACCTCAAAATGATCTTCGAAGTTCTCGTGCGAAATGTCCAACACATGTACCAACAAATCTGCTTCACGGACTTCATCCAAGGTGCTTTTGAAGGACTCTACCAACTGATGAGGTAACTTACGAATGAATCCTACAGTATCTGTAAGAAGGAACGGTAAATTATGAATGACTACCTTGCGCACGGTTGTGTCGAGTGTAGCAAATAGCTTGTTCTCAGCAAAGACATCCGACTTCGACAATAAATTCATAAGCGTGCTCTTGCCAACATTCGTGTATCCCACCAATGCGACACGAACGAGTTGACCACGGTTGCTACGTTGAACAGCCATTTGCTTGTCGATTTCGCGCAGCTTTTCTTTCATCAAGGCAATGCGCGTTTGAATGATTCGACGATCCGATTCAATCTGTGATTCACCCGGCCCGCGAAGTCCAATACCTCCTTTTTGTCGCTCAAGGTGGGTCCACATGCGTGTTAGTCGAGGCAACATGTACTGCAGCTGCGCCAATTCAACCTGTGTCTTGGCATGCGATGTTCGCGCGCGACTGGCAAAAATGTCGAGGATCAAGATGTTGCGGTC
>JBEIKR010000133.1:0-7356 GCA_040379705.1 Crocinitomicaceae bacterium | reverse complement strand
GCACATTCTCCGTAATGTGGGTATCGCTGTTGTCCATGCGCTTCGGTTCGCCCAACACAATGGTATCCACCAGTTCTTTGGGTACAATAGCCTCAAGATAACCCATCAAACCTTGCGATTCCACTGTTTCATGAGGGAAAGCAAACAGTTTAAGATCATCCGTGATGGCAATCCCTGATCGCTTCAATCCAAAATCTATCGCTATTGCTTTTCCCATTCCTCAAAGATACAAGCAATTTCAAATTCACTTCAATGTTTATCTTTGTAAAAAAAAGCCATGAGATCCATCATCGAAGCCGCTTGGGACGACCGAAGCCTATTACAACAACCAGAAACCGTTGCTGCCATTGAAGCAGTGATTGAAGATATAGACAAAGGTAGATTGCGTGTTGCAGAGCCCAACGCTGAAGGTGGATGGACTGTAAACGAATGGGTTAAAAAGGCTGTGATCATGTATTTTCCTATCCGAAAAATGGAAACCATTGAGGTTGGACCATTCGAATTCCACGATAAAATGGCTTTGAAAAGAAACTACAAAGAACTGGGTGTTCGCGTGGTTCCGCATGCTGTAGCTCGTTATGGTGCTTTTATCGCTCCAGGTGTCATTCTCATGCCTTCCTACGTGAATATCGGAGCTTATGTCGATAGCGGAACTATGGTCGATACGTGGGCCACTGTTGGTTCATGTGCCCAAATCGGAAAAAATGTTCACCTGTCAGGAGGAGTTGGAATTGGCGGAGTTTTGGAACCTTTGCAGGCATCCCCTGTAATCATCGAAGACGATGCCTTCATTGGCTCACGTTGCATCGTTGTGGAAGGTGTCCATGTGGGCAAGCAAGCCGTTCTTGGAGCAAATGTCGTCTTAACAAAATCAACAAAAATCATCGACGTCAGCGGTCCTGAACCTGTCGAGCACCGTGGATTTGTCCCTGAACGCAGTGTAGTGATCCCAGGCAGTTATACGAAATCCTTTCCCGCTGGTAATTTTCAAGTTCCATGCGCACTAATCATTGGAAAACGTAAAGAATCTACCGACCTCAAGACTTCATTGAACGACGCGCTCAGAGCGCATAATGTGGCGGTTTAATGTTGAGTTACTAATGACCAATTACGAGTTACGAGTTACGAGTTACTGAGTTAATGAGTTATGAGTTAAGTCAAAACTTCTGTAGAAATCAAGTCTTAACATCTTGATGTCTTTATCCTCTCAAAGACGAGTAACTGATTCGAGTTACAAGTTATGCTTTCTAGCAACAGCTCTATACTATGTTTTTTTTGTGTCGATAGAAAAGTCGAAGTCGCAAATTCAAAGCATCTCCAAACTCGTAACTCGTAACTAATAACTCGTAACTCCATTTTGTCTTTCAGCGAAGCGGTCTTTTGTCTTTTAATGAATTCAAAATTTGATCCTAAAGGAATTTGATGCCTGCGGCAATTCAAAGATTGAATAAGTCTTAAAGCGTAGCGTTTTTTTTTGAGCATGGAGCATGGAGTATAGAATATGGATCAATCAATTTTCTATCAGCGTAAGCGGTCCATGTTCAATCAGCGTAGCGGTCCATGTTCAATCAGCGTAGCGGTCCATGTTCAATCAGCAAAGCGGTCTATGTTCAATCAGCGTAGCGGTCCATTGTCTTTTAACCTGTTCAAATCATTGAAAATCAAACAATAAAAAAAATAAGGAATTTTAACAACGTGTTTTAAACGCTTGTTTAAAATTGCTGCTTAATTTTGTGCTCAAATTGAAAAAATTGAAAGAAGATTCTTCCACTGAGCAAAAAATAAGAGAAGCCGCGAAGGAGGTATTTATTGCCAAAGGATTTTCGGGGTGTACATCGCGGGAAATTGCCAAAGCAGCGGGAATGAATGTTGCTTTGGTGAATTACTATTTTCGATCGAAAAGTGCCTTATTCAAAATTATTTTTGAAGCGGCGATGGGAGATTTCTTGCTTTCGATGCTTGATGTCTTCAACACCGAATTGCCACTCGAAGAAAAATTGCGCAACTATCTTGATCGTGAATACGAGTTTTTAGCGAAGTATCCTGAAATCCCAAGCTTCATCATCAATGAAATGGGTAGAAAAGATGGTGTTCACATTGATAACACAGCGGTATTTGAATGCATTGAACATACCGGAATTTTCGATGAATGCAAGGTAGAACAGGCAGCTGGTAGAATGCGTGACATTGATATTGCAAGCATCACTCTTTTGATGATGTCCAATTGCCAGTTTCCGTTCATGGCCGCGGCAGTCATCAAGCAAGTGCACGGCATCAGCGACGAACAATACGAAAAACAACTTGTTCAACACAAACAAATAGTCACAGACATGCTCATCGGATACTTATTTCCAGCGAGCACATCAAATCAAAAGACACAACAATGAAACGACTAATTGCAGGATTCATCCTGATTTCAGCGCTTCCAGTTCGCGCACAGCAATTGGACTTGGAAACATGCCTCCGCATGGCTGACACGGCGAATCTGACGTTGCGAAATGCACGCCTAGACATCGCAATTACGGACAAAAACCGCGACTCATATCTTTCAGCGCGTTTGCCACAGATTTCCTTCACTGGAGACTACAAGTACAACGCGATTATCCCGGGACAAGTTGTTCCAGCAGCATTTTTTGGTGGAGCTCCAGGAACCTTTTCAACGGTACAATTCGGTGTTCCTTTCGTGTTGAGCAACAATGTACAATTAACTCAAATCCTTTTCAACACGCAGCTTAATTATGGTTTAGCGGCCTTGCGTGTGAACAATCAAATAGTTGACATTCAGCAACGCTTAACTGAACAGGAAGTCCGTTACCAAATAGCAAGTACCTATTTCAATCTTCAAGCAGTGAATCGTCAGCTCACTTTTGTAGGAGGAAATTTAGCAAACATGGACAAATTGATTCGCAACATGGAAGCGATGGTTAAGCAACAAATGATGCTTCAAACGGATGTTGATAAGTTAACCATTAACCAATTGAGCCTGCAGAACACCGATCAAACATTAAGAGCCACAAAATTTCAACTAGAGGGTTTGCTGCGCATTCTAATTGGAATGAATGCTGATGCACCGATTAGCTTAGCTCCTGACGCCATGGTTGAAAAATCGATTCTTGTTGAACTTGGCGAGACCAGTTACCCTGAACTTGAACTCATCAAAACCCAGATGATGATGAACAATGAGGAGCGCAAGGGAAATAACATGGCCTATCTTCCAAACCTATCCTTTTACGGGACATACAACTACAGTGTGAACATGAAACCTGAAGACAGCTACCGTGTTGGAATCGAAGGTGCATTTTTAGGCCTACGTTTGGATTGGACATTATTTGACGGACTTGAAAAGGTGCATAAGCAAGCAGCGAACAAATTCAACGCGGAAAAGCTCAACAACCAATTGGAGCAAACACAACAGCAACTCGAGTTGCGAAGATCAAATGCCTTAAATCAGATTGGTATACAAACTACTTCACTGAAAATCGCTCAAGAGCAATTGAAACTTGCTGATAACATTTACAACCAGACCGCTACAAAATTTGAGCAAGGTGTGGCAAGTTCGAATGACCTCATCATCGCAGACAACGCTTTGCAGCAAGCACAAACGACGGTTGTCGCATCATACATACAATTGCGTCAGGCCGAGCTTGACTACCTTAAATCAATCGGAAGTATTAAATAAAATCAAGAATAGCAACTGCATACATCATGAACAAAAGAATCATTACCATCGCAATCGTCTCAGTTCTCCTCGTTGGGCTTACCATCATGAAACTACTTTCGAACAAAGCGGCAGCAGAAAAGAAAATTTACATCCATGACACTGAAGCAGCTGTTCTTGTTGACGCTACCGCACCACAGATGCATACGTTCGAAAGTGCCTTCACCTATTTGGGAATTTTCGAACCTATTCGCCAAAACACTATCGGTTCAGATGCCCAAGGAAAAATCGTACGTCTTTCGGTTGAAGAGGGAGATGCTGTTTCTCAAGGTCAAGTATTGGCAAAGGTTGATGACGAAATGCTTCAACTTCAACTTGAAAACGCTGAGATTTCAATTGAAGAAAAAGACAGCGACAACAAGCGTTACAGCAACTTATCAAAAGACAATGCGGTACCTGAGATGCAGGTAGAAAAAATCCGGCTTGGATTGCGTTCGGCTGAGATTCAGAAAAAACAATTGCAAAAACAATTACGAAGTACAAATATTAGTGCGCCTTTTGCCGGTGTCATAACAAAGAAAATGGTCGATTTAGGATCAGTAATTGGTGGAGGTTCTCCCCTATTTGAAATCACAGACATCTCGTCATTAAAATTGACGGTGAGTGTTCCTGAGCGCGACATATTGAAATTCAAGTTGGGCCAAACAGTATCTGTTCGTGCCGATATCTATGGTGGCCGTTCATTTGACGGGAAAGTCGTTAACATTGGTGTTCAAGCAGACCGAACGCACAACTTCAAGATTCAAATCACTGTAAAAAATGCAAGCCGCGAATTATTAGCAGGAATGTATGGATCTGTGAATCTTCAAAATACATCAAGTATTCGCGCATTGGCTATTCCACGTAAAGCATTGGTAGGTTCATCAAAAAAACCACAAGTATACGTTATTCGAAATGGGAAAGCCATCCTAACAGCCTTCAACGCTGGAACATCTGATGGTGAATTCATTGAAGTAATCAGTGGTATTTCTAAATCTGACCGCATCGTAGTGAAAGGTCAAGTCAACCTACAAAATAAATCAAACGTAAAAACTTCAAAATAGGACTGACATGACTCTTACGGAATTATCAATTAAACGTCCGTCCTTCATCATCGTGATATTCACGATTCTCGTTGGGGGTGGACTATTGTGCTACAATCAGTTGAGTGTCGAGTTATTGCCCGACTTCTCTCCTCCCCTCATCACGGTAACGACAACCTATCCCGGTGCATCGCCAGCGACTGTTGAAAGTCAAGTATCAAAGCCCCTCGAGGATGCCTTAAGTGGACTTGAGAACATCTCTGAGGTTACTTCTTTTTCATTGGACAATGCGTCTATTCTCTTACTTGAATTCAAGGAATCTGCGGATATTGACAAGGTTTTGGAAGATGCCCAGCGGAAAGTGAACAACATCCGCAACAATCTCCCCGAAGGTGCTCAAACACCCGTACTTTCGAAGATTGAACCTAATGCTTCTCCTGTACTTCAGGTAAGTGCCGTGAGTAAGAAGTTGGACGACCGGGCTTTTATGGAATTGATGGATGACCAAATCATCCCTCAGATTAAACAAATAAAAGGAGTTGGTGAGGTACAAATTATTGGCGGTGAAAAACGTGAATTTCGCGTGAATGTAGACACTGAAAAAATGCGACTCTACGGCCTATCTCTCGGAGCAATCAATCAAGCCATTCGTGCAGCAAATGCAGAATTCCCGACAGGAAAGGTAAAGGACGAATCGGAACAAATGACGGTTCGTTTCTCTGGAAAATTCCAGAAGGTAGAAGATTTACAGAATTTAATTCTTGCGAACAACGGAACGTCAAACATTCGATTGAGTGACGTCGCGAGTGTTTCGGATGCATCGAAAGACCAAATCACCATCAGTCGTTTGAACGGGGTAAATGGTGTTGGTTTGCGCATCAAGAAACAAAGTGATGCCAACGCTGTGGACATGGCGAAAGCAACCAAAGAGCGATTCAAAGAAATTGAAAAGAAATACAAAAAGGAAGGAATTACCTTCACGGTGGCGACAGACACTTCGATTCCGACAATCGACTCTGTAGACGCAGTAATTCACGATTTGGAGCTTGCTGTTTTATTGGTAGCAGCGGTAATGCTCCTTTTCTTGCACAGCTTACGAAATGCATTCATCGTACTGATTTCGATTCCAGCGTCGTTGATTTCGACATTCGTAGCGATGTATCTCCTAGGCTATACCTTGAACTTGATGACCTTGTTGGCTATGTCATTGGTCATCGGAATCCTTGTGGATGACTCGATTGTGGTCTTGGAAAACATCTACCGACACCTTCAAATGGGCAAGAAACGACGTCAAGCAGCGCTCGATGGACGAAATGAAATTGGATTTACTGCCTTGGCGATTACCCTTGTGGATGTCGTGGTTTTCTCTCCAGTGGTGTTCATCGAAGGAACAATTTCGGATATCTTGCACCAGTTCTCGATCGTTGTTGTTGTCTCAACCTTGATGTCACTCTTCGTGTGTTTCACCTTAACGCCATGGTTGGCATCGCGCTTTGCCAAGGAGGTTGAATTAAATCCAAAAAAACCTTTTCAAGCCTTCTTGCTTTGGTTTGAGCGCAGAATCACGATTTTCACGGATCAATACGTGAAATTAGTGGGATGGTCATTGCGCCACAAAATTATTATGGGACTTGTTATTTTCGGAATTTTCGTTGCGAGTATGGCGACCATGGGCCTTGGAATTGTTGGGCAGGAGTTCGTTGCGCAGGGAGATCAAGGGAAGTTTATGATTAAGTTGAAATACGACAAAAGCACCACATTTGAAGAAAACAATGCCACGACGCTTGAGATTGAACAGATGATTCTCGCTCAAAAAGATGTGGTTGACATTGTATTTGCCAATGTTGGAGGTCCGAGCTCAGGGATGGGCGCTGCATCTTTTGGTTCTGAAAACAGATCTGAATTAACAGTAAAGATGAAACCTGGCATGCAGAAAACGTTCCCAACCATTCAATACATGAACGAAATTCGCAAGCGTATAGAGGACAAACATCCAGGTATTGAAGTGAAAGCATTGAATATCGGAATGGTTGAATCGGAAGAAGCACCGATCGAAATTTTCTTGTCCTCTGATGATTCAGAACTACTGTTGAAAGAAGCCCGTCGTTTGAAAGCTGCCATTCTAGAAATTGATGGTGCGAAAGACCCAACGATTTCAACAGATGATGTTACGCCTGAAATTCGCATCGACCTGGACCGTGAAAAAATGGGGCAAATGGGATTACCTATTGCGGTGGTTGGAATGCAACTTCAAAATGCCTTGACAGGGAATGATGATGCTCAATTCGACGAGAAAGGTCAAGAATACGACATCCGCGTGATGACCGATAAATTTGACCGTAAAAACGTGGAAGATATCAGTAAAATGACCTTTACAACAAACGATGGAAAGCAAGTGGCCTTGAGTCAATTTGCAAGTATCAGCGTTGAAAACGGAAATGGGTCATTAGAACGAAAAAACAGAATTTCAAACACAACCATTCGTTGCTATGTGCTTGGAACTGCATCTGGAAACGTATCTGCAGCGATTGAAAAGTACCTTAAAAAAGAGCCATTGGATAAAAATATCCGAATGCTGTGGGGTGGTGAAATCAAACGTCAGAAAGAATCCATGGG
>JBEIKR010000132.1:0-7630 GCA_040379705.1 Crocinitomicaceae bacterium | reverse complement strand
TATTACGGGAGAGTACTCAAAAAGGTTGTTAAAAACTATAAAAAAAATTGTTGATAATTTTTAAGTGCTTGAAAATCAATATTTTTTAATCATAAAAAAATCCATCGCATCAACGATAACATTATTGATTGAAATAGATTTCGATGGGTTCCATGATATTTTCTTTTGGCGTGCTAAATTCTGGTACCATTTTCTGAAATACGGGATATAAGATTTCAAGCCCATCTTTTACCATGTCTAGGTCCTTGGTCACTTTTGCTTTTTCGACAAGATTGGTGAAAATGGCATTCACGTGTACAATGGCTTTTTCACCATAGAGTGCGAGGTATTTGTCAGGTTCATTGAGAAATGATTCAACCAAAGGATCCTTTAGTTCGAATTTGGAAAGTGTGAAAATGTGGAAATCGCTGGAGTCCTCTAAATTTAATTGAGGATAAAGCTGATTGTACTCCTCGAGCAATGAGGAAATGTTTTCTCCGTCATTTGATTTTTCGACGATTAACCCACTCATCAATGCTTTGTCTCGTTCTCCTGAAGAATATCGCTTGTTGAGTTGATACAATTTCGTGGTCTCAGGAGAGATCACCCCCTTCGCCTTCTCTAGAATGTCATCTGCTTCATAGGCACCTACGATTTTCTTTAATTGCTTACGTTCTGCATCTAAAAACAACATCGTTGGAAATGCGTCAATGGAAAATTCATCCATCATTTTTACGCCTTCGCCTTTTTCACCGTCAATTTTAATACACACAAAGTGCGCATTCATGTATGCACCGAGTGCTTCATCAATAAATACGGAGTTGGTGAGGTACTTACAGGGACCGCACCACACGGCATACACATCAATAAATACTTTCTTATTTTCCTTTTTTGCTTTTTTTAATGCTTGATCGGTACTCAGTTTTTGAAAATTAATACCTTCTGAATGCGCATTGAACATGGCACTCATGAAAAGAACAAGCGAAAAAATTGGAATAGAAATGAACCGCATATTGTGAGATTAAGGTTGAAAACAGAAAAGTTTTTCCGTCTTGATGAAAGTAATCAATTAAACTTGAGGTGGCCACTTATTATAACAGTGCAATCAATTTATTTCCTCCAACGATCGATGCAGCTCGAAAATGTGAACATATGCAATGATCCTGAAGTAGAAAATGATGAAAATCCATAGTCGATACTGAACTTTTTGAAGTAGAGTCCCATACCGAAGGTGAAACCAGAAATTCCAGGTCTATTCACGAGTTTCATTTCTTGTCTTCTGTTGTAATCAAATCCCGCGCGGATGTGGATGCTTTTCGAAATAAGAATTTCAGCTTGATAGGTAAAGTGTCGAGCTAACTTTTCTCCAAAACCAGCCCTTGGGACAGGAATAGTATCTCCGGTGAGTGGATCAAGTGTCGGAAGGGCGTTGGGGTCATTGTAACTAAGATCCCAGCGATTGAGATGGTGCGCCAATAATGAAAAACGGAATGGTGCATGTCCTAGTTTATAGGAAGCGGCCATTTGCATTTCAACAGGAAGAGGGTCGTGCTGCTTCGAACTGTACCCATTCAATTGATACCCCACATTTTTCATCATGGCGGTGACTAATAGATTCTCTGCTTTATTGGTGTAAGTTCCTGCCAAATCGATGGAGGCACCAAAAGCATTGTACACCTCGAGTTGAGAATAGAGAAGGTTTAGGTTGGCACCGACTGAAATGCGGGGATTCAATTGTTTCCCATATCCAATACCAACAATGCACTCAAATGGACGGAAACTACCATAATCAGTTCCAGTGACATCTGTGTAGCGAAACTCCCCATAGTTCACGTAGCGGATCGATGTGCTTACAACACCTCCATACATGTTTCTTCCGTAGGCCAGCATTCCGTAATTTATACCTCCCGACAAAAGTGCTTGATTCACTGAAATCGAATTATGCATCTTGGCATTCAATAAGGAAGGATTCCCAATTCCTAGGTTGATATCGTTGTCTTTTACTGAGATGAACTCGTTTCCAAGTCCTGCAGAGCGTGCATTGAAAGTGAGGTCAAGCAAGGGGAATGCATAGGTGCCGCCCGTTTGTCCATTGCTGACGAAAGCACTTGCAATGAATACAGATAAAAGGACAAGTTTGGGAATCATTCGGTCATTCATTTATTTTTTCGGCACACTAACGCAAATATCAGGGTTAAATTTTAATCTACACTCTTTTTCCCAACTCAATGGCTTCCAAATCGTGGATCCTATCGGATGTAATGCAAAACCTCAAGATGGTCTTTACACTGTGAAATCCTTTGAATCCGCAAGCCCCCGGATTCATCCATAACATGTTGTAGCGTGGGTCCATCTTCACAAGCAGAATATGTGAATGTCCACAGATGAATAATTTAGGTGATTTTTCCTCCAATACATCAAACGCAGGTTTGGCATATTTCCCAGGTTTACCACCGATATGGGTGATCAAAACCTCAACATCTTCACATGTAAATCGATTGAATTCAGGCATCTCAGACCGGATGAGGTGATCGTCGATATTGCCATAAACACCGCGCAGTGGCTTAAATTTTCTCAATTCATCAATCACCGAAATATCCCCAATATCTCCAGCATGCCAAATTTCATCGACGTCTTTGAAATAGTCGTAAATCTTTGGGTCAATATAACCATGCGTGTCTGATAAAAGGCCTATTCTGGTCATGCAACAAAATTAAGAAAGTTGCCAAAGCAGCGAACTTTTAAATACATTTGTTCTCCATGGATGAGCAACATTTGGAAGATTGGCTGCGGCGACGCAAAGAACGGAAGGATTCCCTCTCTGCGGAGCATTTATTTCCGCGCATCATTGAAGGCGATAAAGAGGCACTCAGTGCTGGGATTACAGTGCTAGAAAGTACACTTGATCGCGATCGAAATGAAGCCAATGAATTGGTGAATCGAGCGTTGATAGTTGGACATCAATCCATACGAATTGGTATTACAGGAGTTCCCGGAGTGGGCAAAAGCACCTTCATTGAATCATTTGGATGCCTGTTGGCCGACAAAGGATTAAAAGTGGCTGTATTGGCGATTGATCCCTCGAGTGCGGAAAGTGGTGGAAGCATCCTTGGAGATAAAACCCGCATGCAACATTTGTCCGTTCACCCCAATGTGTTCATACGACCGACGGCGGCTGGGGGAACCCTTGGTGGTGTAGCACGACGCACACGCGAGGCCATATACCTATGTGAAGCGGCAGGCTTTGATGTGATCCTCATTGAAACAGTCGGTGTGGGTCAATCTGAAACCTTGGTGCATTCCATGGTGGATTTCTTCCTTTTATTGATGCTTTCCGGTGCTGGAGATGAGTTGCAAGGAATTAAACGCGGAATCATGGAGATGGCGGATGCTTTGGTGATTACCAAAGCAGATGGAGAAAATATCAAGAAAGCGGAAATGGCCGCACGAGAATATGCGAATGCGATGCACTTGTTTCCACCAAAATCAAGCGCTTGGATTGCTCCATCATTCACTTGCAGTGCAGTACAGAATGTCAATATTGACAAAGTGTGGTCCACCATAGAATCGTATGTAAACACTACGCGCATCAACGGGTGGTTTGATGAAAATCGAAAAAAACAAGATTGCTATTGGCTCAATGAAAGCCTGAAAGAAATGATCTTGCATGAATTTTTCGGAAATCAAGAAATGCATCAAGCGCTGTCCGAAATGGAAAAAAATGTTTTTAATGGCACAATTTCATCCTTTCAAGGGGCGGAAAAACTATATACATTGTTCAACGAAATGCTGCGTAAAAATGGAAAGTGAATTTAAGATTGAGGGGGAGTACATTGAGTTGATTCAATTGCTTAAAGCCTTGGGGATTGCAGAAACAGGCGGACATGCCAAGCACATCGTTGAGGGTGGGGAAGTCACGCGCAATGGAGAAATTGAATATAGAAAACGGGCGAAACTAATTCCCGGAGATCTCATTCAAATTGACGATATTATTGTTCAGATGACCTAAGCTTAAAACAGTTCTTGCATTTCCTTTTTCAGGTAATTCACTGTGATTTCAGTCGGTAATTCACCAACTTCAGCAACAATCTCAAAAATCTTTGCAGACAAGTCCATCCCGGTAGATGTGGCGCTCATTTGATTTCCCGCAATATTGATGATTTTGATTGTCTCCTCTTTAGAGTTTTTTACCATCTGCCATCCTTGAGGGGAAACAAACAACTGTTGCGCGACATTGTGGTCATATTCTTCACGAATGGCTTTCAAAAAGTCAGCTTGAAGCGCACGTGCAGGCAATCCAGGATTGTGTAAACGCATCACTAAACTATTGGGATGTATTCGCTCCATTAAAAGTACGGCACGTTGGTAAGCCTCCACGCGATTGGGCAAAAAGTACTCTTGGCGTTGTTTCTTAAGTTCAATTTGCACTGAACGAATTTCTTTGGCTGATTCTCGGCGCAGGAAGAAAATCGTTGTTAGCAATACACCTCCTGCTGGGAAGATGATTAAAGCAATCTGAAGCAAGGCATCCATGTTCTTGTATTTTATTTGCAAAGATAAAATTACCTTTGACAAAAGAACACGTGTGTAAGTACTCATGTGATTGATTTTTAATACTAACTTCATCTGTACAATTGATTCAATGAGCACTTCCATCATCCTTAGCGTGTTAATTGCGTATTTCTCGATGTTGATCTTCATCTCCTGGATCACATCGCGCAATGCAGATACGGAGTCTTTTTTTACCGGAAATAAACAAAGTCCTTGGTATTTGGTCGCTTTTGGAATGATTGGTGCCTCGTTGTCTGGCGTCACGTTTATCTCTGTTCCAGGGAAGGTACTCACAGAAGGAATGGCGTATTTCCAAATCGTTTTGGGCTACGTTCTTGGATATATTGTAATTGCTCAGGTACTCATGCCGCTTTATTATCGCTTGAATGTTACCTCCATTTACGAATACCTGAAAGATCGTTTTGGAGTGGTTTCCTATAAGACAGGTGCGGCGTTTTTCATTCTTTCGCGTACCCTTGGATCTGCAACGCGCCTCTATCTCGCGACAATCGTACTTCAACTGTTTTTATTTGAGGATTTAAATGTACCGTATTGGTTGACAGCAGTGATAACAATCGCTTTGATTTGGGTATATACTTTCAAGGGCGGTATTAAAACAATTGTATATACGGATACTTTTCAAACGCTCTTTTTGGTCAGTGCTGTGGTGATATGTACGATTATCATTGCCAATGTATTGCACGTCGATTTCTCTGGCTTGTACAAGATGATCGGTCAAACGAAAACAACTTCAGGCGGTTCAATGACCCAAATTTTCTTCTTCGACGATCCAAATTCCAAACTCTTCTTTCCGAAGCAATTTTTTGGAGGAATGTTTTTAGCTATTGCCATGACAGGTCTCGATCAAGACTTGATGCAGAAGAATTTAACATGCAAGTCAATCGGCGACGCACAAAAAAACATGTACTCTTTTACCACGATTTTAGTGGTGACGAATTTCTTGTTTCTTTTGCTAGGAGGCGCTTTATACGTCTATGCAGCAGCGAAGGGAGTTGATTTGCCGATGGCAGGTGAAAACGTCAAAACTGACCATGTGTTCCCAACCTTGGCGCTAAATAATTTCGGTACCATTGCAGGAATTTTCTTCTTGCTAGGAATTACAGCTTCATCCTATGCTTCTGCGGATAGTGCCCTGGCCGCGCTGACGACCGGTTTTTGCATAGATTTCCTTAATTTTCACAACCGTGAAGAAAAGGAACGTCAACGCCTGAAGTTATTGGTTCACATCGGATTCTCTCTTTTATTCTTGGTAATCATTCTCCTCACTAAATGGTATGTCGATGCGAATCCAGGTACTGATTTAATTGGACTCATTCTGACCATTGCCGGGTATACCTATGGACCACTTTTGGGCTTGTTCTCCTTTGGAATCTTCACCAAGCGTAAGTTGAACGAATGGTTTGTTCCGGTTGTTTGCGTGCTTGTTCCACTGGCTTGCTATTGGTTGGATAAACATTCTGAATCACTCATGGGTGGATACAAATTCGGTAATGAACTATTGATTTTGAATGGTTTACTGACATTTATTGGATTAACGCTCATTTCAAAAAAAAACACCTTTAATTCCCGCTCATGAAGATCGTACTTGATGACCACGGCATGCATTTGCGCTTTGCACCATTGACCTTGACGCGTCCCTTGGGAAACGTGCGCATGGGGATTTTAACCAATGATGAACGCTGGAAAACATACCTGCCTGAAGCAGAAATTGGGTATGTGACGGAAGAATATTTGTCTGGTCGTTTCCCTGGTTTTGAAATGCCAAATCTCTCAGTGAATGCGCAAGTGATACCCAATGAAGAGGTGATCGCGTCGTTGCTAGGGCTTTCCGATGGGGAAATGTTGTTCATGGATGAACTTTGGATCGGTAGCAATGGCATTGGTGGAGCTTCGCGCGTTCAGTACAAAGGCGATAAACCTGTTGTCATTTCAGAAAGATGGCACATCTATCAGAAAAATGATCAAGTGCTCGAGCAAGATTTTCAGCGCTTAACGGCAGGAAGAAAATCAAAGGCATTATCTAAAACTAATACGCTGATTGGCGACGCTTCAAAACTATTTATCGAAGAGGGGGCGAATGTAGAGGCCGCTGTGATCAATACAAAAGATGGTGTTGTCTACATTGGGAAAGAAGCGGAAATCATGGAAGGATCACTCGTTCGTGGGCCATTGGCGATGTGTGAACATAGCGCGTTGAAACTAGGGACCAAAGTGTATGGCGCAACAACACTCGGCCCCCATTGTAAAGTCGGGGGAGAAGTGAATAATGTTGTTTTTCAAACCTATTCGAACAAAGGTCACGATGGGTTTTTAGGCAATGCCTTGATAGGCGAGTGGTGCAATTTGGGCGCTGACACGAATACGTCGAACCTTAAAAATAACTATGCCGCGGTAAGCACTTATTCGTTTGAAACACAACAAGAAGAAAAAACGGATGCTTTGTTCATGGGAGTTTGCATGGGGGATCATTCCAAATGCGGCATCAATACCATGTTCAATACAGCCACGGTTATCGGGGTTTCAACCAATGTGTTTGGCGCAGGCTTTCCAGATAAATATGTTCCTTCCTTTCGTTGGGGTGGTGGAAATGAATTCGTTCCATTTAAGTTTGACAAGGCCATTGAGTATGCAAACAACATGATGGCAAGGCGTGGATGCCATCTTTCAGAAGAGGAAGTAAGTATCCTCAAGCATATTGCTGACAATTAAAGCGACAATATTTCCGAATTTTTTGATGGCACTAGCTTTGACATTTGAGCGCAGCCTGAAGAAATCTTCCGTTTCAGCCTAAAGCATGAGACGTGAGATTTGTATTACTGACACTTTGTCGGTGTTGAGGGAGATATAAAATTAAAGAGAATGGAAGATTTTTTCAATGGTGACGTAATGTCCATGAACCAATTTAGTGAGGCAGAAGGGGAGTTTATTCCGTTGATTACGGCGGAAGAAGAGGAGAGCATGAACAATGAGGTGTTGCCTGACGAATTGGCGATACTTCCCTTGCGCAACAATGTACTTTTTCCAGGAGTGGTCATTCCAATAACAGTTGGTCGCGATAAATCCATCAAGTTGATTCAAG
>JBEIKR010000131.1:0-7671 GCA_040379705.1 Crocinitomicaceae bacterium | reverse complement strand
TTTTAGAAAGGTCCATGGGCAAGACTCGATACCGCAGCTTTATACTGTCCGAGCAGGAATCGATCATTGAAAAAACGGAAGTCGCATAATCGAGATGGTAACTCAAGGACGACATTTTTTCATTTCCACACCACACTTCAAAGGATGCAGGATAGATGGAAAGCGTATCCAATCGTATGGTGTCTTTTGGAGTTGTGAGAATTTTCTCGCGCAAGGAGGTCGTTTGTCCTGATGCCAACTGCACCAGCACAACAAAGAAAAAAAACACTACTTGACTTTTTCTGAAAGACATTCGCACGAATGTACAACGATGAACCAATTAAAATCGTCTATGCACACAGTTTTTATCAGCCTTTCAACTGTGAATTTCCATACATTGCGTTTGCTGTTAAAAAAAGTTAAGCCCCAACGACACACCGAACGGGGTGCTTACATTCGTTAAAAACTTGGGAATTGAGGAAAATTCGTGTCAATCTTATCATCTTGTCTGTGGTCATTGCCTTACTGGCGTTGCTTGTAATTCAAGCATTTCAAATGGCCCAGCTCTATGACCGAAAATCGAATCAGTTTTCTCTGAATTTATCTTCCTCCCTTGAACGTATCGCCATTCGACATGAAAAAGCGGAAGACATTCGTCGTTATATGCACATTGTCAATCGTGATTTTAGCGGACAATACAAGAAAATTCTCAAGGAAGAATTCAAGTCACTACTGAGCACGCAAGAATCCATTTCCATCCGCGATACCTCTATTTTTGAACGGGGTGAAATGCAACATTACTTGGTCATTAAAGGCAAAGCCTACGATTCAATTTCTGGAGTGACGACCGAACAAAAGGTCCTAGCCCGAGATGTGCGTCAGTTGCGCGATTTGTTTGATAAGCAGCGAAAGCAAATACCGACGAACGATTCATTGAAGATTGCCATTCAGTTGGACCAACGTGTACTTCAACAAGTATTTAAGAAAGCAAAGTTCTTCAATGACATGATGGTGGAAGCCTTTCGGAACAATGTGTACGAAGCGGCATCCAAACGCATTGATCCAGCATTTCTTGATTCCGTCATTCGCACGGAGTTAGGCAATGACGACCTACCCAAAAAGTACAAGTTCATGGTGGCCGATGAATATGGGATGTCCATCAAGTTTGACAATGCGCCTGCCACATACAGCAACAAACTCGACACCTTGAAAACCGGTAAAACGATACTTTTCCCAAGCAATATCCTTGACGATGACCTGTACTTGCACGTTTGGTTTCCGGAGAAAAATGCCTTCCTCTTCACAGAGATGTGGGGTCCATTGGTAATCAGTTTAACCTTGATGATGCTGATTATTGTGGCCCTCATGTTCATGTTTAAAACCATCCTTACACAGAATAAATTGTCAGAGATGAAAAACGACTTCATTTCAAATATGACGCATGAGTTTAAAACGCCCATATCGACCATTTCTTTGGCCTGTGAAGCGATGGAAGATGACGATATGGTGGGTGGAAGTGCCACAGACATGAAGCCCTACGTCCGAATGATCAGTGATGAAAACAAGCGACTTGGTGTTCTCGTGGAACGCATCCTGCAAAGTGCCGTGACCGATAAAGGACAGCTAAAATTGAACAAAGAATCCATTATTCTTCAGGAAGTGATTCATGATGTGGCTCAAAATGCTTCCCTTCGGGTTCAAAATAGCGGTGGAAAAATTGTGCTTGAGTTACCTTCCGAGTTAATCACAGTAGATGCCGACAAAATGCATTTGACCAACCTCATCAGTAACCTTGTGGACAATGCCATTAAATACAGCGAGAAAAATCCACAGGTGCATATAAAACTTGGATTAGAAAATAAGAAAGTACTGCTAAGCGTTAAAGATGCTGGTATTGGTATTAAAAAAGAACACTTAAGTAAAATCTTCGATAAGCTTTTCCGCGTTCCAACGGGTAATTTACATAATGTCAAGGGCTTCGGTCTTGGGCTTAGTTATGTAAAGGCCATTGCTGACTTGCATGGCTGGTCGATTGGCGTTAAAAGTAAATATGGCGAAGGATCAGAATTCACCCTCACAATAGAACAAACACATGACAAAAAAAACAAAAATCCTACTTGCTGAAGATGATGAAAATCTTGGGCGTTTGCTGCACACCTTTTTAGTGAATAAGGGCTTTGATGCTGTGTTGGCTGAAAATGGAAAGATTGCCTTCCGAATTTTCGGAGAAGGAGGCATCGACTTTTGTATTTTCGATGTGATGATGCCTGAGATGGATGGATTTACTTTGGCCAAAGAAATACGCGAAACGGACAAGAAAATTCCGATTCTTTTTCTGACCGCAAAATCGATGAAGGAAGATAAACTTGAAGGCTTCAACATTGGCGCAGATGATTACCTTACCAAACCGTTTTCTATGGAAGAATTGTTGGCACGGATCACCGCCATCATGCGCCGTATAGAACCAAATACATTGTCAGAAAGTGAGATCCTCACCGTCGGAACCATACACTATGAACCAGAATCACGTGTACTTCACCTGAGTGATGGGCCTAAAAAACTTACAACAAAAGAGAATGAACTGTTGCACCTTTTGGTGAAAAATGAAAACGAAATTCTTGATCGCAATGCCACCTTACGCTTGATTTGGGGCGATGACAATTACTTCAATGGACGAAGCATGGATGTGTACATCGCGAAACTCCGCAAATTATTGAAGGAAGATCCAGCCATCGAAATCATGAATGTACATGGAAAAGGTTTTAAGCTTGTGGTGAAATAAGCAATAGGCTTCGCCATTGAGTGCGTGCTGTTCTCGTCAACTTTACTACCTTTGCACCGTTTTTGTCAAGGTGAAGAATAGCATCAAATATATACTGCAACGTGTAATGGGTTTTCGAACCTATCTGTATGTATTCGCATTGATGAAGATTCGCACCTTAAGAACTGATGCCAACGAAAAGGATTTCTTCCACTTCCTTTCGCTACTAAAAGATGGTAATGGGGATGTTTTGGACATTGGTGCCAACCTTGGAATCATGACGGTTCATCTTTCAAAAAACCTTCCGAATTCTACGATACATGCCATCGAACCTATTCCTGACAATATCTCCGTGTTGAAGCGCATTATCAAGCATTTTGGGCTAACAAAAGTGACTGTATATGAAACGGCTGTTGGTGAAGAAGAGGGCAATGTAAAGATGATTTTGCCGCATCAAGGAAAAACACGCATGCAGGGATTGAGTCACGTCAAACACGAATCAATTACAGAGTGGAACGATGGTGAAGAGTTTCAGGTACCATTGAATACTATTGATAACTTAATCAATGGGCAAAAGATCCAAGGAATTAAAATCGACGTCGAAAATTTCGAATATTTCGCCTTGAAAGGTGGGACTCGTGTAATCGAAACGAATCACCCTGTTATCTACACTGAACTGTGGAACAACGACAATCGCACACGGTGCATGGAATTGATGCAACACTTCAACTATTCACCCTTTGTGGTCGTTAGCGGTGAATTGATCCCTTTCCTTGCGCACAAACATACCAATCAGAATTTTATCTTTCTGCCCAATTAATCTTACATTGTTGCGTTATTGCTGCGCATGAAGAAGAAACTCCTTATTGACCTTCTGATTATTATCCTACTGAATGTGCTGGTAAAACCCGTGGCCATCTTTGGCATTGATGCGGCAGTTCAAAATCGCATTGGCTCAGATGCCTATGGGCTCTACTTCTCGTTACTCAACTTATCGTATCTGTTCAACATCTTAATGGATTTGGGGATTAACAATTATACAACGAAAAATGTCGCACAATATCCTCATATAATCCCCGGTTACATGGGGAAGATTATCGGTTTAAGATTACTGCTTTTCATCGGCTATGCTCTGATCACATTCACGATAGGATTCATCATCGGCTATCGTGGAAATGCGCTTTTAATTCTTTCCATTCTTGTTTTTAATCAGCTATTAAGCACCTTCATCCTGTACATTCGAAGTCATCTTGGAGGACTTCATCTCTTTCGGACAGATGCGGTAATTTCTGTACTGGATAAACTTCTGTTGATTGCCATGTGTGGCTTTTTATTATATATCAGCCGTGGAAATTCATTCCGTATTGAGTGGCTCATATGGTCACAAACAATCGCTTATGCCCTTACTTTAATTATAGCCTTGTCCTTGCTCATTGCCAAAATTGGAGTGCCAAAAATCTCAATAAAACGAGCATTCTCTATTGCCATTATTCGTCAGAGTTTGCCATACGCTTTATTGGTATTACTGATGATGCTTTATACCCGAACAGATTCTATTATGATCGAACGCATTCATCCAGATGGTGCCCATGAAGCAGGGGTATATGCGAAAGGTTTTCGTTTGCTCGACACACTTTTTATGTTTGGAATGCTCTTCTCCACGATGCTTTTTCCCGTGTTTTCTCGCATGATCAAAGAGAAGTCGAAAGACACGTCGATCCTTATTGAAAGTGCTCGAGATTTGCTCATTGGAGGAGCTGTGGTACTGGCCTTGATTTCTACACATCTTGCACCACTAATTTTGGGTTGGATTTATAAAGAAAATAATTACACCGCAGCGCCATCATTTATCTTGCTCATGTGGAGTTTTGTTGCCATGGCTGCCACATTGATCTATGGTACAGTGCTTACAGCGAAAGGAGATTTGCGCTACTTAAACATCATTTCTGCGATTGGAATCTCTATAAATGTGACGCTAAACTTTATTCTCATCCCAAAATTCGGGGCTACAGGCGCTGCGTGTTCGACCTTGTGTACACAATCGTTAACTGCGATTCTACAAATCGTACGTGTTCACCATTATATGCCTCCTTCTCAACCTATTTTTACTGTGGGAAAATTCTTAGGAATTGCAATCGCAATGATTCTTCTAACTAATTTTCTGCCCCTTGCGATGTGGGCATTTATTCTCGAGTGCCTCATTGGGCTAGGACTTTTATTTATTTTCAAATTGATTGATCTTGAACAATTACGCCAAGTCATTCGTGAAAAACTGTAAATCACTCTTTGTAGGTTAAAATAAAAGTGTTTGATTTGAGTTAAATGCACAACTTAAAAAAGGAATATACTAACTTCGCCAATTTAAAATAATAAGCATGAGCGACACGATGAGTGAACTCGATAAGGAACGCCAAAACTTGTTGGTGTTCATCTGGAAGAAACGCAAGATTTTAATGATCACTACAGGAATCGTCATGGTTTGTTCGATTGTTGTTTCTCTGCTCTTAACACCTATTTACCGTTCAACTGCTGTTGTCTTTCCCGCAGCTACAAGCACTGTTTCATTTTCTGAGCAGCGGAATGCAAAAGCTGCGTCGATGGATTTTGGGGAAGAAGAGCAAGCAGAACAGCTCGTTCAAATTTTGCAGTCCTCTCGAATTCGTGACAAAATCGTCGAGCAATTTGATTTAATGGAGCATTACAATATCTCACCGAGTGACCCAAACAAGCACTTCAAGCTGATTGAGAAATACAACGACCACTTCCTGTTTGTGCGCACACGGTATGGTTCAATTCAAATTGATGTGCTCGACCGTGAGCCACAACTAGCCGCAGACATGGCGAATAAGATTGTGGACCTCATCGATACGGTTAAAAATGAAATGATCCGCGAGCGTACCCTTCCAGCCTTTGAAATCAACAAGCGGAAGAAGGAACAAATGGAAGCTGACCGCGAATTTGTCTTGTCGAAATTGGATTCATTGGCAGAACTTGGGGTTGTTTCCTTGGAGGGACGTACAAATCTTTTCCAAGCCTACGTGGATTCGAAGAGCGCTGCGGAAAAAGCTGAAATCAAGAAAACCATCGATGTGAACTTGAAATATGGTTCAGACTTCGACGGATTGGAATTCATACGGAACGAAAAAATCATGAAACTTGAAGAGTTCATGGTGTCGTATGAACAAGCTGAATCGGATGCAAACACAGACTTCAACCATAAGTTTGTCGTTGAACGCGCGGTTGTTGCCGATAAAAAGGACAAGCCGAAGCGCATGATTATTGTCTTATTAGCGACCATTGGTTCTTTTGTTTTCATGGTCTTTGCCTTGCTCATCAAGGAGCGAATCAACGAGCTGAAGAAACTGGGATAACGTGGAATACGTGCGCCGAAATCTCGGTTTATTGCTGGCTGGAATCGCGTATGCGGTACTTTCATGCTATTTCATCTGGCAGGATCAGATTTGGTACACACTATTTCCTTTTGCGCTGGTTGCTGTTTACTACGCCATCTATCAAACAGAATGGGCGTTTCTAAGCTTGGCACTTTTTACTCCATTGTCCATTAATATTGAAGAGTACACGCAGAGTTTTGGTCTTTTTATTCCGACAGAACCCCTTTTATTTGGCTTCATGATGCTGTTGATTCTTATGCAGATTCAGCGACCAATTGTTCCGAAAGCCATTTGGAAAAACCCACTCATTTGGGCTATTTCCTTCTACCTATTCTGGGTATTCATCACTTCAATTACCAGTTCCGATCCCGTAGCCAGTTTAAAGTTTCTTTTGGCGCGACTGTGGTTTCTCATTCCCATGCTCTTACTTGGCACCTATGTGTTTCGGGATAAAATCAGTATCACACGATTCTTCTGGCTATTTTCCATAGGGATGATTGTAGCCATCACCTATACACTCATCGTGCATGCGGGATATCGCTTTGGAGAAAAGGAAAGTCACTGGGTGATGTGGCCATTTTTTAAGGATCACACCATCTACGGAGCGATTGTAGCTTTGGTCATCCCGCTAATTTTCGGGCTTTATTTCTCAAAGAAACATACGCCACTCATTCAAGCAACACTGCTTGCTTTCATGGGTATCTCTTTGCTTGGCTTGTACTTTTCGTATACACGTGCGGCGTGGCTGAGCATCATTGCAGCCTTGGGAGTATGGGCCTTGATTCGTTTTAAAGTGAAATTCAGTATTATCGCCGCTGTGACCGTTTTTGCCGGTGGCGTACTCTTTTTCTCTTGGGATTCAATTCAGATGGAGCTTGAACGCAACAAGTATGAGCATACCACCGAAGAATTTGGTGAACGACTACAAAGTGCCACAAACGTTTCTACAGATGCTTCCAACCTTGAGCGGATCAATCGTTGGTCATGTGCGATTGCCATGTTTGAGGAGCGACCATTTTTTGGTTTCGGACCAGGAACATATGCATTCGAATACGCGCGCTTCCAAGAACCTGAAAACTTAACCATTATCTCTACCAACTTCGGAAACCTTGGAAATGCACATAGTGAATTTTTAGGGCCACTGGCAGAAATGGGATTGATTGGTTTACTTTCGATTTGCCTTATTATTGCCACAATATTCTATAAAGCAATTACACTCTACAACCGGTGGCCTGCCGAAGACAAAGAAATCCGCGTTCTATTGATAGCGATGATTCTTTCATTGACCACCTATTTTGTACATGGTGTATTGAACAATTTCCTCGACACCGACAAAGCCGCTGTGCCTATTTGGGGGATGTGTGCAATGATAATGGCCTTGGAGATTTCGCTAGATAGCAAGTCCAAAGAAGTAATGTCGTAATTACCCAACAGGCATTACCTGTCATTACTAATTCGTTTTACACCATCGATCAATTTTGCTTCATTAAAATTCATGAGCAATCCTTTGGATTTATTGGAGATTTTCAAGTAGGTAAT
>JBEIKR010000130.1:0-7743 GCA_040379705.1 Crocinitomicaceae bacterium | reverse complement strand
GGTGGGAAATATTATTTTGGAAATATTGATTGGATAGGAAATACCAAGTTTAGATCTTCTTACCTTGATACCGTACTTGGAATTAAACGTGGTGATATCTTCAATAAACCACTCTTGGAGAAGCGCCTTTTCATGAGTGAAGATGGAAGAGATATTTCATCACTTTACATGGACCGTGGTTATTTGTTCTTCCAAATTATTCCGGTGGAAACAAACGTTCAAGACAACCACATTAACTTCCAGATGCGCATCATCGAAGGGAAAGAAGCGCGTGTGCGTCGAATCATCATTCGCGGAAACTCAAAGACCAATGACAATGTGATTCGCCGGGAGATTCGCACAAAGCCGGGTGACTTATTCAATCGAAATGACATCATACGTACACAACGCGAACTTGCTCAGTTGGGCTTTTTCAATGAACAAGGATTCCAGGTCAACCCAATTCCCAATCCAGCAGATGGTACTGTGGATATTGAATACGTCGTGGAAGAGAAGTCTTCGGATCAGATTGAACTTTCAGGAGGTTACGGAGGCGCAGGTCCAACAGGAAATGGCCGAATCATTGGTACATTGGGCTTAACATTCAACAATTTCTCCACACGCAATATTTTCAAGAAAGGGGCTTGGTCGCCGTTGCCGGGTGGTGATGGACAGCGCCTATCGATCCGTGCGCAAACAAATGGTCGCTTCTATCAGGGATATACTTTTTCTTTTACAGAGCCATGGTTGGGCGGGAAGAAACCAAATTCATTGTCCTTCTCGATGAACCATACAGCACTTGGAAATGGATATTTGCCGTCAAATGAGTTATATTCTGGGATTTCAATCACAGGTACATCACTGGGCTTTGGTCGTCGTAAGAAATGGCCAGACGACTACTTTACAGCGTATTATGAGTTGAGTTATCAATATTATGATGTGGTGGATGATTTGCGCTTCCCAATTTTTCCAAATGGTTATGCCAATGACATTGCCTTGAAATATGTGTTGCAACGCAGTTCAGTGAGTGCACCAATTTATCCGCAAAGTGGTTCAAACTTTACGTTCATGGCGAAAGGTACACTGCCATATTCCTACTTTGACAATATTGATGATTATTCAGGATTAAACAATCAGGAGCGCTACAAGTATTTGGAATACTTTAAAATTAAATTCACCGGTGAATGGTTCTTGCCACTTACTCCAGACAAAAAGCTTGTCTTAATGCCTCGCTTTGGTTTTGGATTTATAGGTGCATATACCGCCGGGAAAGGAATTACACCATTCGATCGTTTTTCATTGGGTGGAAGTGGTTTAACAGGTGTTAATCAGCTTGGTGGACGTGAGATTATAGCCTTGAGAGGATACGATGACAACTCAATTTCATCTTCTGCGAATGATCCGATTATTGCAAAGTATACCTTGGAATTGCGTTATCCCATCTCATTGAATCCATCGGCAACCTTCTATGCCTTGCTTTTTGCGGAGGCTGGAAACACATTTCCATCCATTGCGAAGTTTAATCCGTTTAATGTAAAGCGTGCAGCAGGAGTAGGTATTCGTGTATTCCTTCCAATGTTCGGGATGCTTGGGCTCGATTATGGCCTTGGATTTGACAAATTGGATTCATGGTCAAGAGATTTCATGAATGCCAATGGGTCCGATGGTTCGATTGATTCAAAAGGCTTTTATCCGAAGCTGACATTTACTATTGGGATGAATCTCGGGGAACTTTAATCTTTGGAAACGCGCAATAAAATGATTATCTTCGGCGTTTCGCAGCAAAAATTAACGATGAAAAGTGTTATTCTTTCTTTTGTATTCGTACTTGGCACATACTTTGCGTTTGCCCAAAAATATGCATACATCGATTCTGATTATATTTTGGAAAACGTTCCAGAATACAAAGAGGCAAAAGATAAATTAGATAAGTTAGCAGATCGATGGACCAAGGAAATCGAGGAACGATACGCTGTTTTGAAGACGAAAAAAGAGAATTTTGCGCGTGAAGAGGTCCTCTTGCCTACAGAAGAAAAAGCCAAGAGAAAAGAAGAAATTGAAAAACTCGAAACCGAAGCAATGGAAATGCAAAAATTGCGGTTCGGCGTGAGTGGAGATTACTTTCAAAAACGCCAAGAATTAATTAAACCGATTCAAGAACGCGTGTATGAAGCCATGCAAAAGGTAGCCTCAAAACGTAACTATTCTTTTGTGTTTGATAAAGCGAACCAAAGTAACCTAGTGTATGCAGATAGCAAGTACGATATCAGTGATGAAGTATTAAAAGAGATGGGCATCACAGGTAATAAATAAATATAACCCTAAAAATCAAAAAATGAAAAAGTTAGTATTGGCTCTTCTTGTAATGTTCAGTGTCGGTGCGGCAGTTGCCCAGTCTAAGGTTGGACATGTGAACACTCAAAAATTATTGGATACAATGCCCTCTCGAAAAGAGGCGATGAAAATGCTCCAAGATTACGAGAAAAAAGGCATCGAAGAATTGCAAGAAATGCAACAAGATTTCCAATCTGCTTTGGCTGTGTATGAAAATGCCCGCCCGAACATGCCTCAAGTGATGATCAAAATTGAGGAGGATAAGTTGATGAAGAAGCAACAAGCGATGCAAGATCGTGAACAAGCATTCCAACAAGAATTACAAATTTTTGGACAGGATTTGAATCAACCAATCCTTGAACGTGTTCAGAAAGCAGTAAAAATTGTGGCTGAGCGTAAAAAATTGAATTATGTATTGTCAATTGACGATTTTAGTGTAATCCTTTATTCTGATGGTGGAACAGACATCACGGGTGAAGTTATTACTGAATTGTTGATTTTGGACGCAGAAGCAATGAAGAAATAAACAATACAGAATGTATAGAACGGCGGTCATGTGTTGATCGCCGTTTTTGTTTTAAACATCTCACGGACTTTCGTACCTTCGCTGTACTTTGATCATGATGAATTTAACAGGTCCAATTGGTGTTTTTGATTCCGGATATGGCGGTTTAACAGTACTGAAAGAGATTCGCCATCGCTTACCTCAATACGATTATTTGTATTTGGGAGATAATGCACGTTCGCCATACGGAAATCGATCGTTTGATGTGGTGTATGAATACACGCTTGAGGCGGTGAAAGAACTTTTTTCACGTGGTTGCCCACTGATTATTCTCGCATGCAACACAGCATCGGCCAAGGCATTGCGGACCATTCAGCAAAATGACTTGCCTTTCCTAGCACCGAACAATCGAGTGCTTGGGGTGATTCGACCAAGTACGGAGGTTATCGGTGCGCTCACTGCAACTGGACATGTGGGTGTATTGGCAACTGAGGGAACAGTGAAGTCTGAGTCCTATGTCATTGAATTGCACAAGTTTTCCCCAGATACTCATGTTGTTCAACAAGCCTGTCCAATGTGGGTACCACTGATTGAAACAGGTAGTCACGTGACGGAAGCGGGAAAGGTGTTTATCAAGTCAGATGTCGATGCCTTACTGCGGCAAGATCCGCAAATCGATGTCATCGTGTTGGGTTGCACGCATTATCCATTGATCAGTGAGTATATTCAAAGTATAGTACCAGAAGGCATACAAGTGATTGCACAAGGGCCAATCGTAGCGGAAAAGCTTGATGCATACTTAAATGCGCATCCCGAGATAGAAATTCGATGTTCGAAAAATGGAAAACTACACTTTTTGACCTCTGAAAATACGAATGTTTTTAATCGAAATGCGAAAGGTTTCTTGGGGGTTGAGGTACTATCTGAACATGTTCATTTTTAAGGAATCATGAAGTTTTAATCAATTTCATAAAACCCTAAAAAGTTGCCTCTCTTTTTCTTACTTTTAGCATCATTTTTAGATTAAATCACCATGCGTTTTATCGCTCTAGTATTTTTCCTGTTTTTTGTTGCTGCTTCAAATGCTCAAACATTGATTATCAATGAAGTGTCGAATGGCCCAAACGGAAATAAAGAATATGTTGAATTGGTTGTGGTGGATACAGCTGCAGTGTACAATTGCGTAAGTTCTTCCCCACCTTGTATCGATATCCGAGGATGGATTTTCGATGATAATAGCGGATATCATGGTCCAAGTGGTGTAGCAGGTGGAGCGATTCGCTTTTCCCAAGATCCTGTATGGGCATGTGTTCCATTAGGTACCATTATTCTTTTGTACAACAATATTGATCAAAATCCGGCAATTCCAGCAGCTGATATTTCCTTGGCTGATGGGAACTGTCGGATAGTTGCACCAGTCAATAATACCGCTCTTTTCGAAACCAATATAACAACACCGGGCGCTGTCGCATGCTCTTACCCAGGGACTGGTTGGATACCAGGTGGCAATTGGAATACAACTCTAATGGCAAATGCGGGAGACTGCGCAAGGATTGTGAATCTTTCTGGTTGCGAAGTGTTTTCACTTTGTTGGGGAACCGACAACCTAAATAATTTAATATATTTTCCTGGGAATGGTCAAGATGATGTTTGGTACTTCAATGGGAATGACCCCTACAATCAATTAAATTGGTCGGAAGGATGTGCGGATGGAGAAACGGCTTTGGATGCCTTTACTTGTGGTGCGAACTTACAAACACCAGGTGTGCCAAACAACGCATTAAATGAAGCCTATATAGCTCAATTTAACAACAGTTGTACGCCGATTCAACCCTTGGTGGCGAATGCATTAACCATTCAAAACGAGGTGTGTGGATGTGACGGACAAGCAAGTGCCTCCGCTGCTGGATCGATTGCGGGTTATACTTATCAATGGTTGAATGCCAGCAATACACCAATTGGCCAGACATCAGCGATAGCAACAGGACTTTGCGATGGAACTTATAAGGTGGTCATTACATCGTCGATTGGATGCACCGATACTGCGATCGTGACAATAGCACCAATTATTCCGTTAAATTACTTGAATACGGTGAACAACGAAAACTGTGGCAATGGAGATGGTTTTATTTCGCTTCAAGGTCAAGATGGTAACGGTCCAGCGTATTTATACTCAATCAATGGAGGCGCCTCATTTTCTTCGAATGGAATTTTTTCAAACTTAAGCGCGGGAACATATAACATTGTAGTAAAAGATGTAAATGGATGTCAAGTGACAGGTACCATTACGCTCACAACCACAAGTGGACCAATATCGACCTTAAGTCATACGGATGTATCGTGTTTTGGAGCCTGTAATGGAACAGCCAACGTCAATATTACAGGTGGAACACCACCATATTCCGTAGTTTGGCAAAATTCCGGGGTCATTTTCGGTGGCAATGGGACGAATCAACCGACACTGTGTGCAGGGTCATATACGGCAACGGTAAATGATGACAACAACAATTGTCAACAAGTATTTAATTTCACGATTCTTGAACCAGCTGACTTTCCGGTTGCAGCCTCGAATACATCACCTATATGCGAGGGCGCACCTCTTCAATTGAATGAAACAGGCGGAGTGGCGACAACTTGGTCCTGGACATCAAACGGTGCTGCAGTATTTTCCAATGCCAATGTGCAAAATCCAACGATCACAGGTGCAGTGGATGGAGAAGTTTTTTCTGTTACAGCAACGAATGCGAGCGGCTGTTCTAACACCGTTCAAACAACTGTAACCATTTATCCAATACCTTCAATTTCACTGGTATCAACAGACCCCCCATCATGCACAGGAACGGATGGAATTATTACCGTGAACGGTCCGGGTACAGGAACACTCACTTGGACAGGAACTGCCACGGGAATAGCGAATGGTACTTTGCCTTACACACTAAACAATTTGTCCGGTGGATCTTATTCTTTTTCATTGGTATCAAACCCCGGAGGATGCGTGTCGAATACGGCCACTACCACTTTGATCGTACCACCAACGCCAGTGTTGAATGATATTCCTGATGAAAGTGTATGCGACAACTATATTTTACCTGCGATTACAGGGAGCAATCTGGGGCCTGACGCATCTTTCTGGACAGGAGCCAATGCCACAGGAACACAACTTTCAGTCGGACAAACTCTTTCCAGTACACAAACGGTTTATATCTATACCTCAGCGAATAATTGTACTGATGAGCAAACATTCTCAATTACCGTTACACCAACACCACCTGCACCAACGGTTGGACCAGATTTAACGTATTGTTCCACTTGGGAAATTTTGCCTTTAACGGCTATGGGTACAAGCGGAGAGCTTTCATGGTTTTCAGATCTTAATTTAACTGATCTTTTGGGTACTGGATTCGATATCGCACCTATTCCTACTGTTGGTACTTCCACATATTATGTAATCGAACAAATAAATGGGTGCACAAGTCCTGTATCTTCATATGATATAACCATTGAAATTTGTGATGTCATCTTACCAACGGCATTTACTCCGGATGCGGACAATATCAATGACACCTGGGTCATTGTTGATTTGGATGCGGTGTATCCGAAGAATACCGTGTCGATTTATAACCGTTGGGGAGATAAACTCTATGAGTCAAAGACGGGTGATTATACGAATTCAGCGTGGGATGGTAAACTTGACGGAAAGGCAATGCCTGTAGGGTCCTATTACTATATCATTGATACCGGAACGGACGCCGAAGACATGAAAGGTATCGTCACTATTGTCTTGGAATAAAAGGCATTAAGAGAGCTTCGCTTTCATCGTCCAAGCAATCAATTTGGAACGTTCGATGGCTAAATCGGACTTTTCTCCCATGAAATTTTCTCGGACTGTTTCATGAAAAAGTGACAACCAACGATCGAAATCATCTAATTTTAGCGGCAAACGTGAATGGGCGTCCATCATGTTTCCTGTGTATCCTGTTCGATCAATGAGAATAAAAGCCCAAAATTCAGCCACACGAGGGATATGTTTGCTTAAATCCAAACCTTGGAAATAATGCCCAATGTATGCATCAACCATCAGTTTATCATAGAATCCTTCGATGAGAAATTGACATTCTTCGTAGGTCTCAATGTCTTTCACGCGCGTTATTTTTCTTCCTTGAACCAACTTGCGTACTTCAAGTAATTGTTAGCAATACGTTGTACCTCTCCAGCGAATAGCTCTGGCGATAAGGTCTTCACTTTTTTTGCGGGCACTCCAGCATAGATGCTCCAAGCCTCTACGCGTGTTCCTTCGAGCAATACAGCCCCAGCTGCAATGATGCAGTTTGATTCAATGTAACAATCGTCCATCACAATCGACCCCATGCCGATCAAAACGTTGTCTTCAACGGTACATCCATGCACCAAGGCGTTGTGTCCAATCGAAACATTATTCCCCAAGTTCACCTTTGTTTTTTCGTAAGTACAATGAATCACAGCGCCATCTTGAATGTTGACTTTGTTTCCCATTCGAATGGAATTCACATCGCCACGCACAACAGCAGAAAACCAGACAGAACATTCGTCACCCATGATGACATCACCTACGATGGTTGCATTCGGCGCGAACCAACAATTGTCTCCGTGTTGAGGATGCATTCCTCTGCATTCAAGAATAAGTGCCATTTATTGTGAGTTACGAGATATAAGTTACGAATTACGAATTACGAATTACGAATTACGAATTACGAATTACGAATTACGAATTACGAATTAAAGTTACAAATCTTAATGTCTTAAAATCTTAACGTCCATTGTCCATTGTCCTTTGTCCTTTGTCCTTTGTCCTTTGTCTTTTGTCTTTTGTCTTTTGTCTTTTGTCCCTTGTACCTTGTCCATTGTCCATTGTCCTTTGTCCTTTGTCTTTTGTCTTTTGTCTTTTG
>JBEIKR010000129.1:0-8081 GCA_040379705.1 Crocinitomicaceae bacterium | reverse complement strand
TCTTTGATTCCGATATTCACAAATGCACCAAAATCTGTCACATTTGTCACAATTCCCGGTAAGACCATCCCCACTTTTAAATCGTCAATGGTGCGAATACGTGAATCGAACTCCAACACTTTCGCCTTCTTCCTCGGATCTCTTCCCGGCTTTTTCAATTCCTTGATGATGTCGTCAAAGGTATATTGATCAATCTCTGGAAAATCTGTTCGAGCGATGGATTTCAACAGGTCGTCATTGCCAATTAAGTCCTTCAGGTCCACTTTTAATTTCTTGGCCATTTTATTCACCAATGGATAACTTTCCGGATGCAGTGCTGAATTGTCCAAAGGGTTCTCGCTATTTCGTACGCGTAAAAATCCTGCAGCTTGTTCAAAGGCCTTGTCGCCCAAACGCTTTACTTTTTTCAATTCTGCACGCGATGTGAATCCACCAATCTCCGAGCGGTAAGCCACAATGCTTTCCGCCAAGGTAGGACCCAAACCGGAAACGTATCCCAACAAATAAGGGGATGCCGTATTTAAATCCACACCGACCGTATTCACACAGGAAACCACCACATCATCCAGTGCATGCTTTAGGTCAGATTGATCAACTTCGTGCTGGTATTGTCCTACGCCCACTGATTTTGGATCAATCTTTACCAATTCCGCCAAGGGATCCATCAAGCGACGACCAATGGAAACGGAACCGCGAACAGTCACATCGTAATCAGGAAACTCCTTTCGCGCAATGGAACTTGCCGAATAAATGGAAGCGCCATCTTCACGAACAGAATAGACTTCTAAGTCACGGTCGAATCGGATGCGCTTGACAAATGCTTCCGTTTCTCGTCCTGCGGTGCCATCACCAATGGCGATCACTTCAATTTTATACGCCTGAACCAACTGCGCTATTTTCGCTTGCGCTTGAGATGATTCATTTTGAGGTGGGTGCGGATAAATGGTAACATTAGTCAACAAGTCACCAGACTCATTCAGACAAACCACTTTACATCCTGTTCGAAATCCTGGATCAATCGCCAAGACACGCTTTGATCCCACAGGAGCTGCGAGCAAGAGCTGCCGAAGGTTCGAAGAAAACACCTTAATCGCTTCAAGATCTGCTTTTCGCTTGTATTCATTCATCAGTTCATTTTCCAATGAAGGACACATCAAGCGCTTGTAGGCATCCATGCATGACACAGCAACAACTTCGGCACACGCATCGTTTCCTCGGACAAAAAATCGTTCCAACTGTTCAATGGCTTCCTCCGCACCAGGTTGTGCCTTCAGCGATAAAAATCCTTCACGTTCCGCACGGACCAAAGCCAAAAAGCGGTGAGATGCACATTTATGTAAAGGTTCAGAAAAATCAAAGTAATCCCTGTATTTCGCTCCTTCCTCCTCTTTTCCTTTCACCATTTTGGATTGCAATACTGCCCTTCGGGCAAATAGCTGACGTACACGCGCTCGAGCTGTTGCACTTTCATTGATCCACTCAGATATGATGTCCATGGCACCTTGAATGGCCGAAGCTTCATCTTCCACATCCCCTTTCACAAAACGCTCTGCCATCTGTTCTGGATCGCCACCCCGCTGCGACATAATCATCTTCGCCAAAGGTTCCAACCCCAATTTCTTGGCTTTGTCACCACGCGTTTGCTTGCGTTGTTTATAGGGCAAATAGATGTCTTCCAATTCAACAGTATCAAAACATCCTTGTACCTTGGACTTCAATTCATCCGTTAATTTACCTTGTTCCTCAATGGACGATATAATGGTCTTTTGACGTGCAATGATTTCATCATGCTTTTTAGCTAAATCACGAATTGTGGCAATTTCCACCTCATCCAAGGCTCCTGTCATTTCCTTGCGGTAACGTGCGATAAATGGCACCGTTGCACCTGACTCCAATAGATTTAATGTGTTATCCACTGAACGTTTATTGAGCCCACTGTGGGTGAGAATGAAGGTGCCTTTTTCCATGAATGAATGGTCTAATTGAAATAAAAATGTTGTCGACAACGGCTAGTTTGCCTATCTTGTCCGACAAATTTAGCGTTTCATGAAGAATTATCTCATCGCCATTTGCGCTCTTTTCTTGATTTCTTTTACTGTTAAACAGGTGATTGAACAAGGAAATGCAAGCTATTATTCCTCCAAGTTTGAAGGCAGACGCACCTCTTCGGGTGACATCTTTCGCCAAGACAGTCTAACGGCCGCGCACAAAACACTTCCTTTTGGCACACGCGTCATCGTCAGGAATCTCAGCAATGACTCTAGCGTTATTGTTAAAATAAATGACCGAATGAGTAAAAGTTCGCCCCACATCATTGATCTTTCACTGAAGGCCGCGAAAAAGCTTAATTTTGTAAGACAAGGAATCACCTCGGTGACCATTGAAAAAATAGAACAATTATGAAAAAATACATCTTCGCATTTGCAAGTGCCTCACTTTTGGTAGCGTGTGCTCCAAAGGTTGTTGTTGAACAAGAAGTTACACCTATAAAAGAGCAAACTGAAACGAAACCAGAGGTGAAATACCTAGAAGGAAAAACGCTTTTTGATACCAACTGTGGCAAATGCCATGACCTCCCGCATCCGTCACAATACAGCAAAGCCCAATGGAGCAAAATTGTTCCTTCAATGGCAAAAGAAGCAAAACTTAATGCAGAACAAGAAAATCAAATCCTACTGTATGTGCAGTATGGCGCGATGAATTAATGCATGAAACGCTTTGATTTTTTTTTCGCGCCTTGGCAGAAGCCGTCGTTGCGAATCGGATAAATTCAGCACTACTTTATGTTTGAAAAGTTGACCGTTATCGATGCTTCCACTGTTTTGGCAGGACCATCTGTTGGGACCTTTTTCGCTGAGTTGGGAGCCAAGGTTATTAAAGTTGAAAATCCAGCTATCCCAGATGTCACGCGTTCGTGGAAATTGGCCGGTGAGGATCCAGAATCACCGATTTCCGCTTATTTTTCCTCAGTCAATTACCTGAAGAAAGAGAAAGCTATTGACCTGAAAAATAATGAGGGTCATGCCAGTTTCCTTGAATTGATCAAAGAAGCCGACATCCTCATTTCGAACTTCAAACATGGAGACGAGGAAAAATTAGGCATTAAAGATGAAATACTTCATGCCATCAACCCGAAACTCATCATTGGAAAAATCAATGGTTTTGGCGATACGAGCAATCGTGTAGCCTATGACCTTATTCTTCAAGCTGAAACAGGGTTTATGTCTATGAATGGCACACAAGAAAGTGGTCCAGTGAAAATGCCTGTTGCCCTTATCGACGTGCTTGCCGGACACCAATTAAAAGAAGCACTTTTGATTGCATTGATTGACAGAAATATTACTGGAAAAGGACGTTCTGTCAGCGTTTCATTGTACGATGCTGCGGTTTGTAGTTTAATGAACCAGGCCTCCAATTATTTGATGGCAGGAAAAATTCCAGCGCGCATCGGAAGTGCCCATCCGAATATCTCGCCCTACGGTGAATTGTTTACCACCAAGGATGGCGATATTGTCACCTTTGCTGTGGGGAGCAATGCCCATTTCGTGAAATTGTGTCATTTTTTAGACCTCGAAGCACTCACGAACGACCCGCAATTTGCAGAGAATATTGTCCGCGTGAAAAACCGCGAGACTTTGCGGGCGTTGATTGAAGAAAAAGTCAAACATTTAACCACCAAAGAAATATTGGACACACTTATACAATCCAATGTTCCCGTGGCGAAAGTCAGGAATTTGCAGGAAGTATTCGAAGACGAGGCGGCTAAATCACTGATTCGAGAAGAAGATCAAGCAGGGATATTGACCAAACGTGTAAGTTCAATCGCATTCAAATGGCACTAGAAATTCGCACCCCACAGGACCACGAATGGGACGCATACTACGACTTGCGTTATCGCGTTTTGCGTGAACCTTTGGACCAAGCACGAGGCAGTGAGCGCAACGATGGAGATACGACAGGAATCCATTTCGCGTTGTTTGAAGACGGCACCTTAAAAGCCATCGCCCGCTTGGATCGTCATGATGACACCACAGCACAAGTTCGCTTCGTCGCCGTTGAATCTGCCGAGCAAGGCAAGGGTTACGGCCGAATAATCATGGAAGCCACTGAACAGCACGCTGTAAAACAAGGAAATACAAAAATGATCCTTCACGCCAGAGATTACGCTGTGGACTTTTATTTGACATTGGGTTACACCTTGATTGAACCATCGCACAAGCTTTTCGGGGTGCTGCAACACTTTTTGATGGAGAAAAGTTTGGTGAAAAGGGACAATTGACGATGGACAAAAGACAAAGGACATGTTCTTAACATTGGTGTCTGAGACACTCCAAGCCACAAAAGACAAAAGAATTGAAAAAGTGTCGAGTTACGAGTTATGAGTTACTTGGTTTTATTACTACACACTTAAGTTAAAGTCAAGTCGCTAATCGTCTCTCCCTTTTTGGAGTGCTTGTCCCGAGAACCACGATGCGGTGGGGACTATTGGGAAGGAACATTAATTTAGCAAACCCACCCCACCAGCCCATCATTTTTAATTCTTAATTTTTAATTCTTAATTTTCATTCTATAAACATCAACCTTTAAATACCTCAAAGTGAATTTCACAGAAAACAAAAAATTTGAAAAAGAAAACTACAGCGAATCCGCTTTAGCAGCTGGTGAGTATGTAGAATGTGAATTTCATTTTTGTGATTTTTCCAGTTCTTCCATGGCGGGGATCAAGTTTGATGCCTGCACCTTTGTAGAGTGTAACCTCAGTTTTGTTAAACTTTCTGGAGCTTCTTTTCAAGATGTGACTTTCAAAGGTTGCAAGATGTTTGGACTCCATTTCGAGGAATGCAATCCGTTCGGTTTGAGTTTCACCTTTAATAACTGTCAGCTCAACCACTCCTCATTTTACCAATTGAAAATGAAGAAACAGCACTTTTCGGGTTGTCATTTAGAGGAGGTTGATTTCACCGAATGCGAATTGACGGAAGCGAAATTTAACGATTGCAACCTCATCGGAGCGCGCTTTGAAAACACCAATTTGATCAAGGCCGACTTGAGCACAGCAGTGCATTATACCATCGATCCGACGATTAACCGCATTAAAAAAGCAACATTCGCCCTGAGCGGAATTCCAGGATTATTGACCACCTTCGACATAGTCATCGATCGAAATGTGTAAATTCATCCCGCATTAGTTCATTCGCAACCAAAACCTTAAACCTATACCCATGAAAAGCACATTCACCTTATTGATTATCCTGTTCTCCCTTTTTCAATCACAGGCACAAACCAAAGTGTACAAAGGAAACTCAACCAGTTACTCCGACTGTCTTTTCACGATCAACAACGATAAAATCTACACAGGCAATTCCACTAGCTACTCCGACTGCCGCATGACCATTTCAGGAAATAAAGTGTACCATGGGAATTCGACTAGTTATTCTGATTGTTTGTACACCGTGAGCGATGGCAAAATCTACCAAGGCAATTCGACCAGCTATTCGGATTGTTTGTACACCATCAGCAACGATAAAGTTTACAAAGGCAACTCCACGAGTTATTCCGATTGCCTCTTGACCTTCAACGATGGCAAAATCTACAAAGGCAATTCAACAAGTTATTCGGATTGCATCATGACAACCAACGGGATTTTGGCTGATGCGGTGATGGCGATTTTGGCGGGACCGTATTGATCAAAACCGCTTCAACTGGTCCCACGTAAACGACCATTCCGGCGTTTCTAAATTACCACCATCCACAGCAGTGTACCACATGTCCTCGCTTGATGGATTGCGCAAGACTTGAATCTCCTGCGCAGGCATGTAGCTTTGTGCCAACAGGAATTTCTTCTCACCCGTTTCTGGGTTGCGAACCAGATCAATGACAATCACGCAATGCCCTGGAGCACCACCCTTGATAAAAACGTCTCCAATGGCAATTTCTTTGGGTTGAATGGATTTCATCTCACGCGCCAAAGACAGCGTGCTGGCATAGGAAAAGATGAATTCCATGTATTTCCAGAAGTCGTTGTAAGTGTTCGAAGCCGCTGTTGTAGGCACCCAATGTGCGCCACCTTGCAAACTCACACGTGAACCATTCATCCAAGGAGCGTATTTGGTGTAAAAACCACTCACCAAGTGGAAGCCAATTTCATCAAAACGTTTCTGATTCCATAGGTACTCCGCACGCAAACGCATGAGCGCATCCGCACACTGGTGTAAATCTTTTTTTCCGATTGGTAAATTCACCACGGCACATTGTCCATCTTGGTAGCCCTTCTGAGATCCATCGTACAAAAGCACAGGCGAACCGTCGGGCTTGAGTGGAAGATTGCGTAAATAAAAGGTAAATGAATTGGCTGAACTGCTGTCGCGCACAAATCCTGGAGGCACTGGAAATCGGGTTTCTATGGTTTTGCCAGATGGGTTTATAAACGAAAAGGCCTGAGTCGTATCTTCCGTTGGGTTTGGGTTTGAGTTTGGAGTTTTTGGATCCTGCTCTTTTGTTGTGGATGCTTGACTACATGCACTGAGCGCCGTCCAAAGAAAAAATACCGAGAAAATAAGCTTGTAGATCATGCTGTTCAATTTAAAAAACCGAGGGGTAAATGCCTTTTTTTTGAAAAGTAACAGTTAGAATGAAGAATTAAAAATGAAGAATGAACTAATTCTTAATCCTTCATTTTTAATTTTTAATTTTCTTTAATCTCTCCTCAATACGCTTGGTCACCAATTGAAACAACAACTTCGCATCTTTTTCATTGAGTTTTCTGCCGAAGCGAATCATTTTTCCGTTGTATTCAAATTCGATCCGTTCACCACCGCGAATCCAAGGTGATGCTTCCCACACACGTTGCATCGAACGCTCCTCAGGAACCGACATCGCCATTTTATTGATATTCTCGAAATAGTAAGGCACTGCCCTGCCGTATTTTTTTATGGACTTTTTGTACGTCAAGGAGGCTTCGTCGATCTTAATCATTTCTTTTCCCCACAAGAGCCAAAAAAACGACCGTGCAACCTTCACCGCATAATACACCCAGAAGGATAGAAACACAAGCAAGATGATTTGTTCTTGGCTTGTCAGTTTCAAGGTGAAATACGCCCAAATCACTACCGCACCGATAGTCAACCACATGGAAAGCCATGCCCCCATGAGTCCTTTCACCCAAAAGGTATTCTCTGGTTCAATCACTATCGTTGTGCGAATCTTGTCTTCACTGAAGCTCACGCGTTCTCCAATCCATTTCATGGCGCAAAGGTATTCGATTTTCGTTGATGGACACAAAAAAGGGTGACCGAAGCCACCCTAATTCATTGAAATTTTATTTCTTATTCAACGACCAGACGCTGAACCATTGTTTGATTGTTTACAGTCAATTCAATCATGTACACACCTGCATCAAGCATTGATGTATTCATATCAATTGTTGAAGCACCATTCATTGAACCATAGTTTTTGAATGCTACTGTTTTTCCTGACATGTCCACCACGCGAAGTGCCACAGCAGATTCTTGTGTCAATTGGATCGCAACTGTTGTAAACGCACCCGCTGGGTTTGGATATACTGTCATCACTTGGTCTGGACCATTCAATGTCAAATCCTCAACACCTGCTCCATTTCCGTTCACATAACCATTCGCAATTGCCTCATCAATTGTCGCTTTACCAGCGTTGTCGATGCGTCCTGATGGATCGAATAACAAACCGATGATGTGAATTTTTGTCTCATCCCATGTGGCAGGAAGCACAAATGAGAAATTGTTGGTCACAACATCACCTGAATTCACAGTGGCAGGGAAAGCTGTTGCCAAACCAGTAAATGAAGGGGCAATTACACGTGCAACGTGGTTGTACACCATCTGTGCTGCAGGAACAGGATTAGACAATGCTTCGAATCCACCCATCACACCATTTGCACCACCAGCGTAGGCATTGGATTGGTTATATGCTCCAGTAGTACCAGTTACATCATCTTCAGTCAATACACAAGCCAATTTGTAGTTGCTGTTTGCTGCAGCTTGGAAATTACAAGTCACGGATACATTCAATGTTCGTGTGGCTGCATCCCAAGTCGCACCATTTTC
>JBEIKR010000128.1:0-8097 GCA_040379705.1 Crocinitomicaceae bacterium | reverse complement strand
CCTTCCTCAAATCCAGGAATCATCTTTTGGTCAAGATACGTAAAATCCATTGGCATTCCTCGGTCGTAAGATGCATCGAACTGTTTGCCATCTGCACGGAATGTTCCACGGTAATGAACAGATAAATGTGTTCCTTTCACCGGCTTATCTCCCGTCCCTGGATTTTCAATGATATATACCAATCCAGAAGGCGATAACTGCGCATTCGGGTATGTCTTTTTCACCTCTTGGAACATGTAATTTTTGTATTCCTCCTCAGTCATGGCGGCAATTTTCTTTAGTTCATCTGCACGTGCAAGTTCCGATGCCATCAATTTGTTGTAATTGGCCATGAACGCTTTCGATGCATCCCATTTTTTTGCATCTTTACCCACACGGATGATTTTTACCGTATTCATTACATCATCCTGGGCAATGGCATTGACTATATCTTGGCCTTGAATCACATGACCAAAAACGGTGTGTTTCCCATCCAACCAAGGTGTTTCTTTGTGCGTAATAAAAAACTGACTTCCATTCGTTCCAGGTCCAGCATTGGCCATAGACAAAATACCAGGACCCGTATGTTTTAAGTCTGGATGAATTTCATCTGGAAAACGATGCTGTGGGCCTCCCGAACCTGTTCCGTCAGGATCTCCACCTTGAATCATAAAATCAGCAATTACACGGTGGAACTTCAGTCCATTGTAAAACGGTGTTGCATATTTTACAGTATCGAAAATTGTCAATTTCCCTTCAGCTAAACCTACGAAACTTCCAACGGTCATTGGCGTTTTTTGGTACTCCAACACACAAAGGATCACACCTTTTGTTGTATTGAATTCTACATAAATCCCAGGTTCCAACTTCGGCTTTTTTTCTTTGCCAGCCATCGTTGTGTTTGTGAAAAGGATTGCTACCAAGAGCATTAGGATGATGCGTACATTTTTCATTTCGGTATGTTTTTACTTTTAATTGCGTTTATCTATTCCCCACAACATCTTGTTTCGGATGGTGTCAAGGAAGTTATTGTCCTCAAATTTAACCACATTGATCATAAATTCCGCTTTTGTGATTAATACTTCTTCACCTTGACGAATATTTTTTGAATTTCCATCCAAACTGATGAGGTACCGTCGTTCCCTCCCTTCGATGCTCAACTTGATTGGCATATGGTCCGGAACAACCACAGGACGGACATTCAGATTATGCGGTGCAATTGGGGTTAGGATGTGCACTTGGCATCCTGGGGTGATTATTGGACCGCCACAACTTAAGTTATAGGCAGTAGATCCTGTAGGTGTTGACACAATGAGACCATCGGCCCAATAGGAGTTTAAGTACTTGTTGTCTAAAGAGGCATGCACTGTAATCATCGATGCGGTATCCCGTTTCTGAATAGTCACTTCATTTAATGCAAAGTTATCTTCTCCAAAAAGATTCTCTTCTGTATGTATTCGAAGCAATGAGCGCTTTTGGTATTCAAACTTCTTTTCGCGAAACTGATCCAACGCAATTTTTATTTGATCTTTGGAAATATTCGCCAAGAATCCTAAGCGTCCAGTATTTATTCCGATAATGGGCACCCCTGAATCGCGAATGAATCCAACCGTTTTAATAAAGGTACCGTCTCCACCGAGACTAATGGTTAAGTCGATTCCACTCTTAAAGTCAGCATGGCTCGCGAACTCATCGATTTTTTCCGAAATCCCTCCCTTCGTAACAAGTTGGTCTTTGAGTTCTTTTTCAAGTACTGGGTTCCAACCGAAGGCGTGGAGTGCTTCAAGTACTTCATTAAAATACACGATGCTCTGCTTGTTGACTTTTCTCCCGTAAATTGCGACGTTCATATCAGAATTTTAGGAATTTCATCAAAGATTCATACCGTGTTTGGATGTCGTCATCCACTTCACTTCGTTGAAAGGAAGCCTTAATCACATAGTCGTAACGCTCAAAAGTTCGAATAATGCTTCCTAACTCGATTTGATTGATTTTCAATGTCACCTCGAGCTTGGTAGAATCAGGACTGCTCATGATGTAGGAGCTCAAGATTCGCGCATTGTTGCTTTCAACGATTTGTGCAATTTGTGCCATGGAATAATCCACTGTGTTTACTTCAATAACTAAGATGCCACCCATCTCTTTAATGCTTCCCGTATTGGCAATTAAAGACATCAAATGATACACGCTCGTGCACCCAAGATATCCCTCGTTTTCATCCAATATAGGCATGATGCTGATGCGAAGGTCCGACATTTTAGCGAGTACTTCATATATGTGTGCTTGTGCAAAAACATATGGACGAGGAAGATGGTCGAATAACACGTCCAGCGTCTGATCGAGGTCCATCTTGTCCAACACATCCGATTCAGACAGAACACCTACAAAATTTCCATTTTTCAGCACGGGTAGGTGAGAAACCTTAAATTCATCCATCCAGCGAAGGGCCTTATCACCTGTATCGTTATGGGTTAGCGGAGGAATTTCTTCCGTAATAAGTTCTATTGCTCTCATTCGTAAAGCCAAAGTAGTAATTAAGTTCTGAACTTCGTATTTTTGCGCTGCCAAAAATTGTTAGGAAGTATGACCAAATTAAGCGTGAACATCAATAAAATCGCAACCATCAGAAACGCACGCGGAGGAAATACTCCGAATGTCGTTCAAGTTGCAATGGACTGTGAACGCTTTGGCGCTGATGGCATTACTGTGCATCCTAGACCGGATGAACGTCATATTACTGCGCAAGATGTGTATGACTTAAAGAAAGTAGTTCGCAGTGAATTCAATATTGAAGGTTATCCCGATCATCGGTATATGCGCTTGATCGAAGATACGATTCCTGCCCAAGCAACGCTTGTTCCAGACCCCCCGCATGTGCTCACGTCAAATGCAGGATGGGATACCGTGAAGCATCAGGCTCAACTCACTGAATTGGTCGATGTATTTCGTGGTTTAGGTGTGAGAAGTTCAATATTTGTCGATACGAATCCTGTGAATATTGAATATGCAGCAAAGTGCGGTGTGGATCGGGTTGAATTATACACCGGACCTTTCGCAGAAGAGTTTCCGTTACATCCAGCAAAGGCGATTGAATCGTATGTAAGGGCTGCGGAATTGGCTCGTTCACTTGGTTTAGAGATTAATGCAGGACACGATTTAAGTCTCGAGAACCTGCGATTTTTCAAGCAATCCATTCCATGGTTGGCGGAGGTGTCGATCGGTCATGCCTTAATTTCCGATGCCCTGTATTTAGGGTTGGAAAACACCATTCAACGGTACAAATTGTTGTTGGAGGATTAGTGCTCCTTCATGTGAATGGTGCGTTGCGGATACGGTACGCGGATTCCATATTCTCGGAAGAGACGATCGATTTCAAACCGGATTTCAGACTTATAATTGTTGATATCCCAGCTTTGGTCTGCCCAGAAAATCAATTCCATCTCGAGTCCGCTATCGCCAAAATGTGAAAGTCGCACATCGATGGGTTGTGTTTTTCGTACTTTCGGATGTGCCAAGGCTGCTTGCTTCAGCAGACGTGTCACGAGCTCTGCATCACAGCCATATTCGATGGTCAGATTAATTTTAAAACGCGAAAGATCAGAGCCATGGCTCCAGTTTTCGACATATTCTTGAGTCAGTTTTGTGTTCGGGATAATGAGTACATTGCCATCACGTGTTTCAATTTGGGTAGTTCGAATATTGACCTTTAAGATTTTAGCAACAAACCCTTCTGTTTTTCCGCCGTTTGAAACCTCTACGATATCTCCGACACGAACATTCCCTTCTACCAAAAGTACAAGGCCCGCGAACATGTCTTTAAATACATCTTGGAGACCAAGACCTAGTCCAACGAAAATCCCCAATGATCCTGTAATCAATAAGGAAAGGTCAATTTCAAGGGCCTTGAAGCTCGTGAGGATCGCAAAAATATAGATGATGTATTTCGCAATTTGCACATACACAAATTCTGTGGCAGGATTAAAATCAGGTTTGCGTCTAAGGCGCTTGCTGATATATAGTTTGACCACATTCAGAATGATTCTCGCCACGAAAAAAATCGTGATGATCGATAGGATGTGGTAGAAACTTAGGGTAAACTTCTTCGATTCTATAAGGTTGAAGTTCAAGAAGTCTCCAAAAGTGACGTCCTCATTGTTGAAATTAAAACTCAACACTGAAATATAGACCGCGATAATGTATACACTTTGACTAAGTAATCTCAGCCACGTCACATTTCTGCCTTCCACACGTATGTTTGCATGCTGCAAATAGCGTTTCAATGAACGGTGAATCACTCGTCGCAGAATCATTGCCACGAAGAAGATGATGGCTAGGAAAATGATATTCCAAAAGCACACATCGTAAGGACCAAGATTGAAAATCGTTTTACTTAACATCTTATCTCAAAATTATTCGGCCAAGTTTGGCAGAAAAAGCCAATTTAATTTTTTCTAAAAGTATTTGTTCGGCGACTAAATCTGAAATTTCTTCATCATCAGGAGCCTCTTCTGCGGAAAGTTTCGCACGAATTGCATCGATACTTTGTTCAATTTTTGCAGCCTTGAAGCTGTAAATTGCATTCATCACGGCATCATTCAGTTTATCGGATTCTGAACGCGTATGAATCTTATACTTATTGATCCAATGAGCGCTTAATTCATGGTCAGAGGATTCAATATCACTCACGTATCGCACGATTTCTTGGTCTTCTAAATGCTTAAAATAACTTGTTTTTAACAAGGTGTTTTCCGTGAGTCCATCGCGAAATAACTGATAAATTGTTTCAAACAAGGGCGTGGTAAAGGTTAAGCCATCCTTATCCAATTCATGGCAAATGAGTTCGATCACACTCGTTTCCATGAGTGATTTTTCGCCCTGTTCATTGACATGCTCGATGTGTACGAGACGCGTTCCAAATTTGATCAATAGCCGAATCAATCCATGTTCATCCCGATATAGCTCATTTTTATCCTTATTTGCAACAAGATTCGTTAGTGCCTCAGGTTCTTTTGGGGTATATATTTCACGAAGCTCAGGCTGCTCTAATTGCTGTGCGACAACATTCTTTCGCAGTTTGATCAACTCACCAGAAACCACCTGTTCACTAATCCCAAAGCGTGTCGATATTTGCTGCATATATACCGTTCGGGTAATCTGATCAGGAATCAATGCCACCGAATGTGCGATGTCCTTGATGAGTTCAGCCAGCTTGATAGGATCCGTTTCCCCATCTTTTAATAGCAAATCTGATTTAAACGATATGAAATCTTGCGTATGCTCTTTAATATAGGTTTCGAGCTCTGCAGAACTTGCTTTTTTCGAATAAGAGTCAGGATCTTCACCATCTGGAAAAAGGACCACCTTGACGTTCAATCCTTCTTCAAGAATTAAATCAATTCCACGGAATGATGCTTTGATTCCGGCAGCATCACCATCATATAAAATGGTTACGTTGTTGGTATAGCGACGGATGAGTTTAATTTGGTCCTTCGTGAGTGAAGTGCCTGAAGAGGATACAACATTCTGAATACCGGCTTGGTACATACTTATTACGTCTGTGTATCCCTCACACAAGAAGCAATTGTCATATTTTATAATATCCCCCTTCGAGAAATACAATCCATACAAAATTTCACTTTTGTTGTAGATTGGACTCTCTGGAGAGTTGAAGTACTTGGCAATTTTTTTATCGGTGAATAATGTTCTACCTCCAAAGCCCAAAACGCGCCCTGAAACACTGTGAATTGGGAACATGACACGACCACGGAAAAAGTCGAAATGGCGATCCTCTTTAGACTTCACAAGTCCAACTTTCTCTAGGTATTCTAATTTATATCCTTTGGCTAAGGAAGCTTTGGTAAAATCATCGCCGCTGTTTAAGCAGTAACCAAGTTGAAATTTTTCAATGATATCTTTGCGAAAACCACGTTCCTCGAAGTAGGAAAGGGCGATTGCATTCCCCTCTTCTGATTCATGCATGCGTTCTTTGAAGTGCTCTTTCGCAAACTCATTAATGATGAAGAGGCTTTCACGTTCAGTTGTCGCTGCAATTTGTTCCGCGGATTCTGGCGCATCTTCAGGTATTTGAATACCGTATTTATCCGCAAGCCAACGTATTGCTTCTGGAAATGAAAAGTGTTCCTTTTCCATGATGAAAGTCACAACGGTACCACCTTTACTCGTTGAGAAACACTTAAAAATTTGTTTCGCCGGAGATACTACAAAGGAAGGCGTTTTTTCATCCGTGAAGGGACTGAGTCCTTTTAAATTGGATCCCGCACGCTTTAAGTTGACAAACTCACCGATCACTTCTTCGATCCGAGCAGTTTGCATTACTTCTTCGACAATATGTGGAGGAATTTTAGACATGTATTATTCAACAGGGTATCCGAAATCCTTTTCGTCTGTCACATTACCTTTCTCATCATAGGTGGTCCAAACACCTACAGTGATGTCGTTTTTATATTCACCACGGTAGTGAATTCCACCATTTGGATATTTAACAATCGTAAACCCTTCACGAATTCCCTGTTCGTACATCGTCGTGGAAAGCTCCATGCCATTTTCCGAATAGAAAACCCAACGACCTGTGCGCTTTTTATCCTTCGTCATTCCCCCTCTATACTTGATGTTCTTTTTTCCAGGATACCATTCTGTATAAATCCCATCTTTCACTTCAACCAGTACTTCCTTCTTTTGAGGTCCTGCAGATTCATCGGTTTCTTCGCCGGTTCCGCAGCTGGATAACATTAAACAAAAAAGGATACTTAGGGTAATAATTTTATACATTTTTCATTCTTATTTTTCACGTGTTGTGGTGTATTCTACAAGACCTATCAGCGATTGCTTGGCAGCTGAATCAGGAATGTCAGTCAATAAGTCCAGGGCTTGAGTTTTCAATTCTAACATCTTGCCATGAGCATACTCAATTCCGCCATACTGAATCACCAATTCAACGGCGCGTCGCACTTGCTTGGTATGTTCGTTTTTGTTTTTAACAATATTAATCAATTCCTTGCGGACCTCTTTCGGTGCCGTGTTGAGCGTATAGATCAGCGGCAAGGTCATTTTACGTTCGCGTATATCCAAACCAGTAGGCTTTCCGATGTTGCCAGAAGTGCCATAGTCGAAGATGTCGTCCTTGATTTGAAACGCCAATCCCACCAATTCACCAAACATGCGCATGCGCTCACTCATATCTTCGCGATCGACTGAAATAGCTCCAGCTTCACAGCAGGTGGCAATCAATGACGCCGTTTTTTGTCGGATTACTTCAAAGTAAATCTCCTCAGTAATATCAAGTCGTCGTGCCTTCTCAATTTGTAATAATTCGCCCTCACTCATTTCCCGCACTGCGCGTGCGACCACTTCGAGCAAGCGAACATTTTTCTTTTCAATCGACAGTAACAATACGCGCGACAGCATGTAATCTCCCACGAGGACAGCAATTTTATTTTTCCACAGGGCATTGACGGAGAAAAAACCTCGACGTTCATTGGCATCATCCACCACATCATCATGCACCAACGTCGCTGTGTGGAGTAATTCCACCAATGACGCGGCATCGTACGAACGATCATTCATCTCACCGAGCATCTTCGCCGTGAGGAAAATGAACATTGGGCGCATTTGCTTGCCTTTACGTCGAATAATGTAGTGGGTGATTTTGTCGAGTAGCGGCACTTTTGACTTCATGCTTTGACGAAAACGCACTTCAAACTCAGTCATTTCTGACTGTATCGGTTGCATTATTTCATCGACGGTCCGCATGGAAACAAATATAATGAAAAGGGGCGAAGTTTGTTAGTTACGCGTTAAGAGTTACAAATTACGAATTACAAGTTACGAGTTACGAATTACGAATTACGAGTTACGAATTACGAGTTACGAATTATGAATTACGAGTTACGAGTTACGAATTACGAGTTACGAATTACGAATTACGAATTACGAATTACGAGTTACGAGTTACGAATTACGAATTACGAATTACGAATTACATCATTGAATTTAAACTCTTCGAAGATTGATTAAGTCCTTAAGCGCAGCGGTCTTTTGTCTTACAGCGCAGCGGTTCTTTTGTCCAATTACGAATTACATCATTGAATTTAACCTCTT
>JBEIKR010000127.1:0-8149 GCA_040379705.1 Crocinitomicaceae bacterium | reverse complement strand
CTAACACCATTTGTTGTTGTGTTTGTGAATGTCACCACATTTCCACTTACCGTGTATGTTGCCGACGCCACTGGTGTCGGAAGCACAGTAACCGTAATTGGAGTTGAGGTTCCCGCTCCGTCACATGCATTTGCGTTGGTCACTGTTACGGTGTATGAGCCACCTGTTGTTACTGTAATTGATTGTGTGGTGCCACCACCATTACTCCATAAATAAGAATCTGCTGGTGATGAAGTCAACACAATGGAATCACCGCTACATACTTCCGTAGCTGAAGCACTTACTGCTGGAATCGGGGCGTTGCTCACACTTACTGATGTAGGAGTCGAAGTTGCTGAGCATCCGTTTCCATCCGTGTACGTTACTGTATAAGATCCAGAATTTGTTACTGTTATTGATGCACCAGTCCCCGCCGAGTTTGACCAAACATTTCCTGTTGCTTGACTTGATGTCAAAACAACCGAACCACCAGTGCAAAATGTTGTTGGACCATTTGCTGTTACCGTTGGTGCAGCTGGTGTAGTATTCACTGTCACTACTGTCGGTGCTGAAGTCGCTGTACACCCATTTGCATCAGTATATACAACTGAATACGTTCCTGAAGTTGAAACTGTAATCGATGCACTTGTCCCTGTATTAGACCATGTATTGCCAGTCGCTTGACTTGAAGTCAATACTACTGAACTACCAGAACAAAACGTTGTTGGTCCACTTGCTGAAATGGTCGGGATTGCTGGTGCTGTACCTACCGTAATGATATTTGTTTGTGTAATGGTTTTGCTTCCCCATTGGTTGGTTGCTGTAAGAGTTACACTATATGTCCCTGGTGTGTTGTAGGTCACTGAAGGATTTGTGGCCGTGCTCGTTGCTGGTGATCCACCAGGGAAAGACCAAGAATAAGACGTTGGGAAATTTGTTGTAGTATTCGTAAAGTTCACCGTTCCACCTTGACATACTGTCGCAGTAGCTGGCGTGAACGACGGCTTAGGAACATAGATCAATTCCACATCATCGATCAATACTTCATCATTCGCCGCGCCCCCCCCTGGAGTTTGGTTTGTTGTAAAGGTCAATAAAATGTAGCTTACCGTAGTGGCAGCACCACTGTATATAAAAGGCACCGACTTTCTCACCCAAGCCCCCGCTGTTGCTGGATAATTCAATGTAGCTTCGGCAACTACATGAGGAACAGAATTTGCATCGATAGGATCTCTTAAATCGTAGTTGTCATGCAAGATCGCATGCATACGTGCATTTTGAACACCTCCTCCTGCTTGAGTGTATCTCACCCAAAACACGATTGAATCTGGACGGTCTGTAATCGCCTCACTGAAGTTTGCATCCGCTTGTAAACTGAGATTATAATTACTTGCACTTGAAGGTGTGGAACTTCCCATGTTGATTCGTCCCAGCGTCATGTTCCCATTAGCGACAATTCCAAGGGTTGATTTCGCCCAAACGCGCGCAGAATAGGTCCCTGTAGCTCCTGCACGAACAATCGTAGAACGTTGTACTTGTTGGGATGCAAATCCAGATAATCCACCAGTTCCAGACATAAAGCTATTCCAGTTGGTAGGTTCTTCCGTGTTAGCGCCCAAATTGGTCCATGTTTCCATGCCTGAGTTGCCTATTTGGGTCTGAGTCAATCCGTTGAATGCAATTAGGATTGTTGAAAATGCAAGTAATTTTCTTATCATCGTTCAGTTTTTAGAGTTCAAATATAGGAAACACTGCGAAATAGCAACCATTCATTTATCCACACAAAAAGCTTGCATGCGTTGATAACCTTTTGCAATAGCGCGTATTATAGTCTAATGAAAGGATTTAGCATTCGCTTGTTAATTTCTGAAAGAATGTTCTCTTCATCACTTTGATTACATTTGTAGTATGTCGCAAAAGCACTTTAACCCCAACAATGAGCTTCCTGTCATGGAAATGTTCTACACCATACAAGGTGAAGGAAGGCATTCTGGGCGCGCTGCGTTTTTTATTCGACTTGCTGGATGTGATGTAGGCTGTGTTTGGTGCGATGTTAAGGAAAGTTGGGAAGCAGGACAACATCCACTGGTTCCCATTGAAACATTGGTTCAAGAAGCAGTCGCATCAAATTGTGGTTTTGTGGTCATCACTGGGGGCGAACCTGCCATGTATGACATTTCCTCATTGACGGCGAAACTAAAGCAGCATCATTTCGAAATCGCTATTGAAACATCGGGCACCTACCCATTAAATGGACACGTTGATTGGTATTGCTTCTCACCAAAAAAATTCAAAGCACCAGTTGATCAAGCCTATGTATTGGCTGACGAATTAAAAGTGGTTATTTCACATGCATCTGATTTTGATTGGGCGGTGGAACATTCGACAAGAGTTAAATCTGATTGTGTGCTATACATCCAACCTGAATGGTCAAAACAGGAACGCTTTTTGCCGATGGTGGTCGATTTTATAAAGTCAAATCCGAAGTGGAAAATCTCCCTTCAGACGCATAAATACATGAACATTCCTTAAACTATGGCGAAGATTTTTAATTCCGTAATACTCCTCATCATGCTGTTTACCTCGGCATGTAGCTCTGCCCAAATGGGTTATTCCACATCAGATAAAAAAGCCATCAAATACTTCGAGGAAGGACAACAGGCGCCAAATCTTCAATTGGATATGCGCACTGGAAAACCAGATTATGCAGCGGGGTTGACCTTGATGAACAAAGCCATTGAACGGGATCCGAACTTTTGGGAAGCACATGTCTTTGCGGGAGAATTCTGCGAATATTTAGGAGACCGCCCGAATGCCATACTCCATTACCAAACAGCACTTAAAATCAATCCCACCCACAGTGCATCTGGAAGTACCTATTACTACTTGGCCAATTTACAATTTTTGCAGGGTGATTATCCGGCATGCATTAAAAACTTAGATGTTTTTGACCAATATCGAAATGCCAATCCCGATTTGTTGCGTGAAAGTTACAAGCTCCGCCAAAACTGTCAATTCTCTATTGAGGCCATGGCCCATCCTGAGCGATTCACGCCAGTCAACTTGGGGCCTGGAGTGAATACAAGTGTGCCTGAATACTATCCAACCATTACTGTTGATGGCAAGGTGTTGCTTTTTACTCGGCGTATTCCCGATGAACGTGTGCCTATTTTCAAAGCTCAAGAGGATTTTTACTATTCACTTATAGATTCAGAAGGTATTTGGACAAGTGCGAAACCAATGCCTACAAACATTAACACTGCGTTGAATGAAGGTGCTCCTTCGATTGGTCCCGATGGAAGATCACTCATTTTCGTGGCGTGTTCCGACATGTCTGGGGACAACGATTATGGTGAAAATAGAAGTGGAAAAGGGAGCTGTGACCTCTTTATTACCAAACGAATTGGACAGCGTTGGACCGACCCTGTAAATTTACCTGGCAATATTAACTCAGTACTTTGGGAAAGCCAACCATCGCTCTCTGCGGATGGAAAAACACTGTATTTCATTCGACGAGTAAGTCGAAAAGGAGAACCTAAGAACATGGATATTTTCGTTTCACGGTTATTAGACAATGGTCAATGGTCCACGCCAGAAAGCTTGCCCAACTATATCAATACCCCGTATGTAGAAGAATCTGTACTCATTCATCCCGACGGAAAAACGCTCTATTTTGCGTCGCGAGGACATGTCGGCATGGGCGGGTCTGACCTCTTCGTTTGCCGCATGACCGACAAAGGGACTTGGTCAGCACCCGAGAATCTAGGCTATCCAATCAATACAAGATTTGACGAAAACTCATTGTTGGTTTCTGCCGATGGGGAAATTGCATTTTTTGCCTCCGATCGTGAAGGTGGATTTGGTGACCTGGATATTTACAAATTTGAGCTACCCGAAGAATTTAGGCCTACGAAAACCTTGTATTTTGAAGGAATTGTGTTTGATGTGACCACAAAAGCACCATTGCCAGGGAAATTTCAACTCATCGATTTGAAAACAGGAAAAGAAGTCATTTATTCCGAAGCAGATAAAGTAACAGGAGAATTTATGGTATCACTGCCAATCAATCGCGAGTACGCATTAAACGTCACATATCCAGGTTATTCTTTTTTCTCCAAGAATTTCAATATGACCAATCCTGAAGGACTCGAAGCCATTCACATGGATGTCCCTATGGTTCCAATTTCAAGCGATATACCCGTTGAATTGGCCAATGTATTTTTCGACTTGAAAAAAGCAACCTTGCGCCAGGAATCCTATGTTGAATTGAATAAACTTCTTGATTTTATGACGAAGAACCCAACGATGAAAATTGAAATCTCTGGTCATACCGATACCCGTGGGGACGATAAAGAAAATATGACACTGTCATCAGAACGCGCAAAGTCAGTATATCAATACATCATTAGCAAAGGGATATCTGCAGATCGATTAAGTTATAAAGGCTACGGTGAGAGCAAACCAAAAATTAGTGATGCAGAAATCAGTAAATTAGCGTCGGAAAAAGAGCGCGAGGCAGCGCATCAATCCAATAGACGAACAGAATATCGCGTTGTAAAATGATGCATTTTTTAAAGTTAATTCGGATCATCAATCTCCTCATCATCGTTTTAACGATGTATGGCATTCACACATTTCTGATTGCGGTCAATTATGATGAAATGGTGAATACTCATGCGGTAGATTTCTTTTTACTCGTTTTATCTACCGTAATGATCGCAGCAGGGGGAAATATCATCAATGACTATTTTGATGTGAAGGCGGATCGCGTTAACAAGCCTGAAAAACTCATTATCACCAAGCATATCAAGCGCCGCTGGGCTATAGTAACCCATTGGGCCTTGAACGGCATCGCTTTTTCAATCGCGATTTATCTCAGCGCCAAATACCAATCCTTGTGGTTTGTCTTTATCCATTTGATATCCATCAATACGCTTTGGTTCTACAGCATGCTCTTTAAGCGCAAGGTGCTTGTTGGCAATATCATGATTGCCTCGATGACAGCCTTGGTTCCAATTTTAGTGATTGTATTCTTCCGAGTGAATAATTATTCTCCCTATCCACACTCCGAATTTGACCCTCTATCTTGGGATGCAGATATTGATTATACCATTATTTACCTCATTGCCGCCTTTGCTTTCATACAAAATCTTGCACGCGAGATCATTAAGGATGCACAAGATGTGGAAGGTGATCAATTGATTTATGTGAAATCATTGCCGATGGTGATTGGAGAAAAAAAATCTTTGCGGATAGTGATGGGACTTTTATTGGTGCTTCCAATTTTCTACGGATGGATTTCATTCAATGAGTTGGAAACAACCATTAAAGACACTTCTTTCTTCATTGCAACACTGCCTTTTGCTTTGTCAGCTGTCTTGAACCTCACCGTCATTCTCTTGATACTCATTCAAACAAAAATGCGACTAAAACTATACGATGCATTGATTAAAATCTCCATGCTCGTTGGTGTTTTAGCCACTTTTTACATCGCCTATTTGTCACGATGAAAGTCATTTTAGGATCAGCATCACCCCGAAGGAAAGAATTACTCAATGCTGCCGGATTTACATTTGAAATTCGCACCAAAGATACAGATGAATCTTTTCCCTCGAATATGCCAAGTGATGATGTAGCCCTTTTTGTGGCAACAAAAAAACGCAATGCGCTTCTAGAGGATTTGGAGGATGGTGTGGTATTGGTTTGTGCTGACACTACCGTTGTTATCGACAATACCCTCTTAAACAAACCAAAAGATGCATTTGAAGCGAAAGAAATGTTACAAAAACTTTCTGGGCGTGAACACAAAGTAATCACAGGAGTATGCATCGCCTCCAAGCATAAAAGCAAATCATTTTCGGTGGTCACAAACGTCTTTTTTAAGGAATTGACGACTGAAGAAATTGATTTTTACATTCAAGAATACAAGCCATTCGACAAGGCCGGTGGCTACGGAATTCAGGAGTGGATTGGCCACGCAGGCATCGTGCGCATTGTCGGTTCTTATAACAATGTGGTTGGCTTACCTACCCACGAAGTGTATGAAGCACTTCAGTCATTCAAGTAAACGAAAAAAGTCCACCGAAGTGGACTTTTAACAATCATCTTTTGAATGAATCTTAAAGCGTTCTAAACGTCACTCGACGATTTTTCGCCATTCTTAAATCTTCGTCATCCGATTCTGAAATCTCATCATTCGGAACGGCACTGTCTTTACTCACTGGAATCAATCGATTGGCATCAATCCCTTTGCTTTTTAAATATTCGAAGACAGCCAGTGCTCGTTTTTCAGCCATGCCCGAATACTGAGTCTTCTCCACGCCTACCGAATCTTCCATGGCATCACTATGTCCATCGATTTCCAACTTCATTGTAGGATTTTCAGTCATTTTTTGAGCAATGAGATCAAGCATCGTTTTTCCATCCGGAGACAGATTCGCTTTTCCAAAGGCGAAGAACGTTTGTTGTGCATTCACCACTTGTGCAGGAGTCATTTTGCTGTTCGTAATTACCGACTTTTGGAATACAGTAGTTGAGTACTCATTCTTAGGTTCATCACCCGCGCATGAGCATTCTGCAGATGCATCCATCATCACTACAGATACATCATCTAGGAAATAGTAGGCTGATGGAGTTACCTCCACTTTCATTTCCTTCGGTTTTTTGTTAATTTCAGTTTTTACGTTCTCATCTTTAATGAAATTTCCAATGGTCAAATACTTCTCACCACCTTTTGCCTCATACACACCACAAATTTTTTACAAGTTGTATGTAATGTTGATAATCTTGTTGTCACGTTGTTGAACATGTGCGACGTCAATCATTGTTACTTTCTCAGCTGTAGGACTTGTTTTACTTGAAAAGTTCGCTCCAATTTGGTTGCAAGCGTATTTCGAAGCTTCTGATAAGGAAAGATTGAATGTCACACAATATCGAACACCTTTTTTCAAAGGCGCATCCAATTTTACAGTCACGTAAGATCTTGGGACTTTATTGTTCATTGAGTAGGCAACAATTCCCACATAATTATTCCCCTCCTTAGCCACTTCCTTACCATACATGTTCTCTGGAACATTTATAGTGGTAAGTTTATTCGGCAAAAATACATCTGCTTTGGCTCCTGTTGGGGAAGTCCATCCAGTCACTTCCTCAATTGCACCTACTTTTTTTATTTTACCGGTGGTAGCTTCAAAGCTGCCATTAGGGACCAAATTCACACTTTGAGCGCTCAATTGACCACACATAAGTGCTGCCGTGAAAAAGGCAGCGAATTTTCCAGTTTTGATGTTAACGCTTTTCATAGTCTTTTACAGTTTTAATAAATGTTTTCACCTTCTCAGGGTCGATATCGGGATAAACACCGTGCCCCAAATTTACAATATGTCTTTTACTTGTGAACGAATCCAGCATTTTTATTGTTCTCTTTTCCACTTCTGAATGAGATGAATACAAGGCGCACGGGTCTAAATTGCCTTGAAGCGTGCGTGATTCACCGATAACATTCCGAATTTCAGGAACGTCCATGTTCCAATCCAATCCTACGGTGTTGCAGTTCAGGCGTGCAATTGCGGGAATCGACGTTATTGCTCCTTTCGAAAAAATAGTAATCGGAACCTCCGTTATTGCATCTGCGATCATTGCCATGTATTTCAATCCAAATTCAGCGTATTGATCAGTTCCTAAAATTCCGGCCCACGAATCAAACACTTGAACCATATCGGCTCCTGCTTCGATTTGTGCTTTCAGATAGCTGATTGTCACTTGCGTGATGCGCCCTAGCAATTCATGTGCCAATTCAGTATCCGTGTAAAGTAATTTTCGTGATTCAGAAAAGGTCTTTGAACCTCTACCTTCTACCATGTAACAAAAAATCGTCCATGGCGCTCCTGCAAATCCGATGAGTGGAACTCGGCCATTGAGTTCTTTTTTCGTCAACTTAATGGCATCGAGTACATAACCCAAGCGATCATAGATATCGATATTTGCATCGGCATGCACAAGGCCTTCACGGCTGCGAATGGTCTTTTCGAACCAGGGGCCACTTTTTTCCAACATCTGGTATTCCAAGCCCATCGCTTCAGGCACCACCAATATATCAGAAAAAATGATTGCGGCATCAACATCCAATAAATCCACTGGCTGAATGGTTACTTCAGCGGCAAATTCAGGT
>JBEIKR010000126.1:0-8184 GCA_040379705.1 Crocinitomicaceae bacterium | reverse complement strand
GGTTCACTCCACTCTGTTTTACTTCGCTCTCACTCTCCTTCTCACTCTTTTCTGGGAATTTCTGGTTTTAAATCCCAGTGAGTAACTTGCCTTAAATCAGTATAAAAGATTGATATTTCAGACCTATTGCCCACAAAAAAGAATGAGAGCGAAGAGTCGGAATATATAGCGAGAGCGGTTCACCCCCATTCTGTTTTACTTCGCTCTCACTCTCCTTCTCGCTCTTTTCTAGGAATTTCTGGTTTTAAATCCCAGCGTGTAACTTCCTTTACATCAGTATAAAAGATTGATATTTCAGACCTATTGCCCACAAAACAGCGTGAGAGTGAAGTGCGAGAGCGGTTCACTCCACTCTGTTTTTCTCCGCTCTTTCCTCTTTGATAGACTAAAGACCGCCAGCCGTAGTAGACTGATAGACAAAAGATACGCTGCGCTGAAAGACTCGATTGTACTTCGAAGAGCCAAATTCGTAACTCATCACTCATAATTCGCAACTCGAACACTAGTCTTTACATTTTGTTAACCTCAACTTTAGATGCACTTCAATTCAAATGACCAATTTTGGGATGTGAATACAATAAACCGAGAACTTAGTTGGCTTTCGTTTAACGATCGCGTGCTACAAGAGGCTATGGATCCAAATGTTCCTTTGATTGAACGCGTAAGATTTTTAGGCATTTACTCCAACAACATGGATGAGTTTTATCGCGTCCGAGTCGCCAATGTGCGAAGAATGATGCTGTTGAAGAAGCAGAAGGTTCATGGTTTCAATGGTACAGCCGAGGATTTATACAAGACAATACGTGAAGTCGTTTTGCAACAGCAAGTAAAGTTTGAGGAAACATTTGCTGTGTTAGTAGAAGAGTTGCGTAAAAATAAGATCTATCTCATCAATGAATCGCAAGTAGTAGAATCTCAAGTCCAGCATTTGTCAGATTTCTTTCGTGCGGAGTTGAAGCATGAGATTTTTCCGATCATGTTGGATAAAAAAAGAGCTTTCCCAAAGCTAAGGGATTACGCCATTTACCTTGCTGTAAAAATGATGTGCAGTCATGGGAAGGTTCGGTATGCGTTGATTCAAATCCCTGGAGACCTATCTCGTTTTGTTGTACTTGATAAAGGGGATAAGTCATTCATTATCCTCATTGACGACATCATTCGTACGCATTTAAAAGAGATCTTCAGTGTTTTCGAGCCACACGAAATAAGTGCGTATACCTTTAAGTTTACAAGAGATGCTGAACTGGATATCGATGATGATTTATCGACCAATTTCATCCAGAAGATAGAACACAGTCTTAAGGAACGTAAAAAAGGAGCACCTGTACGTTTTGTGTATGACAGTCAAATGCCGGAGGATTTACTCAGTTTTTTATTGCAATCGTTGCGCTTGAAAAAAGGACTAAATACAATCCCAGGCGGACGCTACCACAATTTCAAGGATTTTATTTCTTTCCCGAAATTCAATAATCCAGATTTTTTGTACACACCGCAGCCGCCTGTAGTTCATCCAGATTTGGAACATCCTCATGGCATCATTCATACGGTGCTAAAAAAGGATGTTCTTTTACACTTTCCATATCAACGTTTTGATTATGTGACTGATTTACTGCGTGAAGCGGCACTAGACCCCAAAGTGACATCAGTGAAAATAAACATTTATCGTATCGCCCGAAATTCGGATATCATGAACGCGATTCTTTCAGCAGCATTTAATGGAAAAGAGGTGGTCGTTGTGATGGAATTGCAGGCACGCTTTGATGAGCAAAATAACCTGTATTGGGCCAACCGGTTAAAAGAGTTTGGTGTGAAGGTGATTTACGGTGTCCCCAACATGAAAGTGCATTCAAAACTATTACAAATCACACGAGTTAATCGCACCAAAGAACAGCTGATTACCTATATTGGAACAGGGAATTTTAATGAAAAAACATCGCGTATCTATTCGGATTTGTGCCTATTGACGAGCAACAATCAGGTTTCTCAGGAAGTACGAAAGGTGTTTAGGTTGCTCGAAAATAATTTAGAACGCCCATCGTTTAGAACCTTGCTCGTGTCACCGTTCAATGCACGTAGAAAAATCCTAGCGCTCATTAGTCGTGAAATGGATCATGCGAAAAAAGGAAAAAAGGCTGGGATGCGCATTAAACTGAACAACCTTACAGATATTGAAATCATTGAGAAACTCTACCAAGCGAGCAGGGCAGGGGTTAAGATTGAAATGATTATCCGAGGTATTTGTTGTCTCATTCCTGGTCAAAAAGGCTTGAGTGAGAACATTACGGTGATCAGTATTGTCGATCGCTATTTGGAACACGGCCGCTTCATGATTTTTGAAAACAACGGCGATCCAACCTATATCATTACAAGTGCTGATTTCATGGAACGCAATTTGGATAATCGCATTGAAGTTGGTGTTCAAGTTTCTGATATTTTCATCAAACAAGAACTCGATTTACTGTTTGACTATCAATGGAGAGGAAGTGTGAAAGCACGCTTGATTAGTGCGGATTTCTTGAATAGTTATCATAAGCGTGACCTTCCACCATTTCATGCTCAAAAAGAAATTTATCAGCATTTTAAATGGTTATCAGAAGAATTTGAAAATTAGAATAGAAGCGCTAAAGCGAGTTTCTTTACATAGTTTTCAACCAAAAGTGTTTTCCTTCAATCAGTTCTGTATTTTTGCCAACTATTGAACAACTTATGAAATTTGGCGCGATTGACATTGGAACAAATGCTGCACGACTGCTTGTTGGTGAGGTGGATAAAAACAAACATCGATTGTATGTCAAAAAGGTTTCATACACACGAATTCCATTGCGTCTTGGAGAGGATGTTTTTGATGAAGGAAGTATTTCTAAGAAAAAGGCGAATGACTTTGTCAAGACTATCCAAGCATTTCGTTTAATCAGTGAAATTTTTGACGTTCATTCTCTTCGGGCAGTGGCTACATCAGCGATGCGCGAGGCAAAAAATGCAGATAAAATCATTCAAAAAATTCAGAAAGAAACAGGTGTTACCATCGAGATAATTAGCGGTCAGGAGGAAGCTGATTTGATTTTTGGAAATTTTGAGGTCTTGGATATAGATCGTGAGATTCCATTTATCGTTATCGATGTTGGTGGAGGAAGCACAGAAGTCAGCATATTTGAGAATGGGCATTTGATTTCATCGCGTTCATTTGAAATAGGTACCCTGCGGGAATTAAAAGGTAAGGTTGAACAACATGTTTGGTCCACCTTGCACGACTGGATCCATGAAAACGTAGATATGTCGCGTCCGCACCAAATCTTTGGAACTGGAGGTAATATCAATAAGATACACAAAATCCTCGGTGCTAAGCAGAACGAATCGGTGAGCATGATTGATATTCAGGCCTTGCATGACCAATTAGCGCCCTTGTCGGTGAAAAAACGCGTGGAAATGCTTCAGCTGAAACCGGATCGCGCAGATGTGATTGTTCCCGCCATGGAAATTTATTTATTCATTCTCAAACAATTGGATTGCTCAGAGCTTTTTGTGCCGAAAGTTGGACTTTCCGATGGAATGATTTTGAAGATGCATGAAGTGTCGAAAGTGTAGGTAGTTATTAGTGACTATTTTCGCGTTCCGAGCGGCAAGTTTTGGCGACAAGTACGAATTACAACTCCTAATAGTTTTTTTGACAAATGTCCCGTCAGCCGCGGCTGAATGAAAGACAAAAGACCACTACGCTTAAAGACTTTCGTACTTCGGATGGCTCAGTTTTATGGACCAAATGTGTAACTTGCTACTTAGATGTCCACAGTTACCAAATTCATCACTCATAACGGATCATAACTCACAATACATACCCCTTACCTCGTAAAAATTGTCAACCTTTGACACAATGATTCAACCTAAAATATTCCTCGTGCGCAAAACGCTCTTTTCTTCTCTTCTAATTTTCACATCATTTATTGCGATATCTCAAGGATACAACGGTATAGACGTGCGCTCCTATCATTTGAATCTGCATGTGAGTGATTCTTCGGATGTGATACGTGTGCATGAGGACATTTACTTTTACCGCAAAGATCCAAAGGCGTGGATTGCATTTGACCTTGTTGGTCAAACCAGCAATACAGAACATGAGGTCATCACTGGAATGAAAGTAACCGAATGCAAATTCCAAGGAATAGATGTGCCTTTCATCCAAGACCGAGAAAAGTTGACTTTAAGACTACCAGAAAGTCAAATAAGTGCGATTGATGATGCCACAGAATTGCACCTTGAGTTGTCGTTTCAAGGGATTCCTGCGAATGGATTGATCATTGGAAATAATATGTATGGTGAACGAACATTTTTTGCCGACAATTGGCCAAATCGCGCACATCATTGGTTTGCGTGCAACGACCACGTTTCGGACAAGGCGGGTTTTGATGTTACTGTTCATGCACCAGAAAAATATGAGGTTGTTGCGAATGGTGTGCTCGTAAAAGAATGGATGGAAGACGCAGTGAAAGTTCACCAGTTTGAATCAGGCATTCCTATTCCTGTGAAAGTCATGGTGGTTGGAATCGCAGACTTCGTCATGAAAACTTTTGACACAATCAATAATGTACCTGTAAGCGGCGCCGTATATCCTCAAAACCAATCAAAGGCGCTTTATGATTTGGAAATAAGTCCTAGCATTCTGAAGTTTTATACTGATCTTTTTGGTTTTTATCCCTTTGAAAAACTTATGGGTGTTCAGTCTACGACAATGTTTGGAGGTATGGAAAATGCCGGTTGTATCTTCTATGATGAGAAGGCTCTTAACGGCAAGCGTTCGAGTGAGACCTTACTTGCACATGAAATCGTACACCAATGGTTTGGTAATTCTGCGACAGAGTCTGATTGGTCTCATCTCTGGTTAAGTGAAGGATTTGCGACCTATTTTACCAATGTGTATATCGAACGAACAAAAGGGGTAGAGGCTTTTCATAAACAAATGAAGAAGGATCGAAATCAAGTCATCGAATTTTACGATTCTTACCGGCATCCTTTGGTAGATACCAGTTATTCGAATTTAATGGATTTACTGAATGCCAATGCGTATCAGAAAGGGGGGTGGGTGCTCCATATGTTGCGCAGAAAACTTGGAGATGAGTTGTTTTTTCGTGGAATCAACCATTATTATGCGCGGAATGAAATTTCAATTGCGTCGAGTGCTGACCTTCAAAAAGCAATGGAGGGAGTAAGTGGACAGAAGCTAGACGATTTTTTCAAGCAATGGGTATATTCTGCTGGACATCCAATTCTTGAGGTGAAAGGCACACCAAGCGGAAAGTCATATACATTAACGATCCGGCAAATTCAAGCCGAAGGGCCTTTTCATTTTCCGTTTACAGTAAGATTCGCATTAAACAATGGCGAGACTATATTGAAAACAATAGAAGTAACAGAAAAAACTACCCAGTTTAATTTTGATACCATCTTTCCAGTCGTATCAGTACTTTTGGACCCAGATTGCGATTTGCTTTTTGAGGTTAAAGCGAGCAATCTAAAGTAATTATTACTTGTTCGGTCTAATGAATTGCGCATCGACGCGTCGATTCTTTTGGCGATCATTTTCGGTTCTTTCCGGTGAAACCAATGGTTCTGTATTGGACATACCGATCGCTTTCAATCTGCTTTTGTCAACACCCATTTCTACCAAACGCTTCACAACGGCTTGTGCACGTTTTTTTGATGCCCGTTTGTTGTTCTCGCAGCATACATGGCCACGAATAATTACATTTAATTCGCCGTGTTGAAATAAATAGGTGGCGAGCACATTCAATACCGCCGAACTTCCTTGCGCCATTTGATAGGTGCCTGGAATAAAATTGATGTTCAAAATATAGGGTTCATTGTTATCTATTGATTTCTGTAATTCATTATGGATCTGGGCTTGTTCATGGTACGGAGAATTCTGAACATCCTCTTTGGTCAATTCAACAGGCGGTTCAATGGTCTCTTGAGGGATATCTGGTTCGGCTTCCACAAAGTGTACAATGTCATAATAAACATCCACCCGCCGCCAGTTGAGTACATTCTTGACATCTGTTCGACGTTCCAAGGTAGCCGGAATAAACTTAATGTTCAGTGTGGGGTCATTTAATTCGAGGTAATTCTTGATGTAATCGAGACGGTCATGTGCCAATTCGTCATTGATGGAGCGACTTCCCGTACTATCGGTGTATGAGTATAAAGCAGTGATGTCAATGGCAAAATCTTCTCCCCGTTGCACCTGATTTTTGAAGATCGCTAAGGCCTGAAGTGAAGAATCGGAGGGAACACTTTTTCCCACGTTAAAGTAAAATGAAGCAATTTCGCTTTGTGCCAAAATCTCATTAAACTGAGTGAAGATGGTGAATGTTATAGCGAAGATGATTCTCATTACTTTGGTCTGAAATACACCATGCAAAGGTACGAAAAAAGGTGATTCCCTAAGAAATCACCTTTTCTGACATAATGATAAACAGATGCTTATTTATATTCTTTCAAATCAATTTTTGCATTCACTTCAATATATGTAACAGTTCCAGAGAAACCAGCTTCACCGACCGAAATGACCAAAGTGTGAGCGAACAAGATTCCGTTTACATCTTTGTAGTCTGAATATGAGGTTGACATTTCTGTAGTTTCACCTTCTTCGGTTCGAATGCTCAACGTTTTCAATTTCAAATACGTCGCAACATCATAGTATTCATAGGTTTCTGACTGACCATCCATCACTTTAAGCACATAAGCATCCTTGCCGTCCACGTTCTCGATACCTACTAGTTCGTAGTTCATTCCTGTTGTACCGTAGTTCAATTCAGGTAGTAAGCCAGTAGATTTATTTTTTGCAGCAATATCTTCGGCTGACATTTCTTTTTTCCCACCTTGCATGTTCCATGAACTTCCTGATGTCCCTTCAAAAACTGCCTTTTGGAATACCATTCCTTGGCCTTCCATTTTCATTCCGTCCATGTTTGGAGCCATCCAGATTTCTGTCATCTTCAATGGGAAAGGAACTTGTGCCATGTTCAAATCTGTTGCTTTACGCACGGATTTGATTTTCTTTAATTTCTTATCGGCTGCTTTCAACGAAGATGTTGCCGTCATAGCCAAGACATAGCGTTCAACCAATTGTTCCTTCGTGATGTCAGCTTTCTTTGTTTCTTTGACTGGATCTCCAAAGGCATCCAACATTTCGATTACACCGTCGGCATCAAAAACTTTCAATCGCTCCAATACCTCCTCGTTTCCAACGACTACGATATTGCAATTCTTCGCGCTGAAATACGTTTGAGCCATGGTTAAGACCGCCTCTTTGTCTATGGCCTCAAGACGTTTCAAATAGGTTTGGTAGTAATCTTTAGATAAGTTGTTTCGGATGATGTTCAACGCAAATTGCGCAATTGTTTGCGGTCGTTCCAATGAACGCGCAAATCCACCCGCCATAGATGATTTCGTAAGATTTAACTCTTCATCTGTCACATATTCGTTGGTGATTTTATCCAATTCGAAAAGAATCTGTGTAATGGCGGAGTCTGTGACATCATTTCTGAAGTTCCCACCAATTGAAATCCAAGATCCATCTTCGGTGATGTTCAAATCAGAATAACAACCATAGGTATAGGCTTTGTCTTCACGCAAGTTTTGCATCAAACGTGTCCCAAATCCACCACCACCAAGAATACCATTCAAGACATTCAATGGCAATTGATTTTGATCACCGGTGCGCATTTTAATAGGGAATGACACTTGAATAACTGATTGAACCGCTCCGGCTTTTTTTACGAAAATCACACGATTTCCTTTGTTGAATTGACCGTCATTTGTTTCAGCGTTGATTGCCTCGCCACCTTTCCATGTGCCGAAATATTCCCCAACAAGTTTTTTGGCTTGTTCCAAGGTAATATCACCAACGATAACCAAGTAGCTTCCTTTCGGAGTAAATGTGCGTTTGTAGTAGGCTACTACATCTTCACGTGTGATGTTCTTCAAGCTGCTTTCTGTCATCACTTCACCATATGGGTGGTTCGGGAAGTTGACTTTCACCTCAGCGTTGGATGCCATCGTTCCTGGATCCGATTTTGCAGATAGAAGGCCAGATTCATTTTGTTTCTTGATGCGCTCAAACTCTGACATAGGGACTGAGGCATTATACAATACATCTGACATTAAGGTCAAACCTTTGTCCATGTGTTT
>JBEIKR010000125.1:0-8191 GCA_040379705.1 Crocinitomicaceae bacterium | reverse complement strand
CCTTGGCTTTCAATGGGAAACACGCGATCCATTTCTTTTTTGTGTGCACCACGACGACCATTATCCAAAGGGAAATGGAAAATTCGGTCCTGCCGCATCGTTAGCAGGAAGACATATAGGTCAAGATTTTATTGTGAAAGACGGTTGGAGAATGTATCATGGTCAAACAATTCCTGGATTTCCAGGTCATCCTCACCGAGGATTTGAAACAATAACGGTGGTGCAAAAAGGCTTGGTTGACCATGCAGATTCAACGGGCGCTGCAGGTCGTTACGGGAATGGGGATGTGCAATGGATGACCGCTGGAAAGGGAGTACAGCATTCAGAAATGTTTCCATTATTGAATGAAGATGGCGATAATCCGGTTGAATTGTTTCAGATTTGGCTGAATCTACCCAAAAAAAGCAAGATGGTAGAACCGCATTTCAAGATGTTTTGGAACGAAGATATTCCGCGTTACACAAAGTCTAATGAGAAGAATAATCTAACCCATATTGAGATTCTCGTTGGTCATTTCGACGGAAAAAAAGCACAAGATTCACCGCCAGATTCTTGGGCGGCAAATGCTGAAAACGATGTTGCTGTGATTAACTTACAGCTTGATCCAAACGCAACGTTTACCATTCCGGCTGCGATTCCGGGCATTCACAGAACTCTCTATTTTTACTCCGGCGACAACCTACGGGTTGATGACGAAGCATTTCCAGAATATCATGGAGCCGCGGTTGATCCTGATGTTGAGATAATCCTTCAAAATGGTGGTGAGCAATCCAAAGTACTCATCCTTCAAGGTCGACCGATTAACGAGCCTGTTGTTCAACATGGACCCTTCGTGATGAACTCCAAACTAGAAATTTACGAGGCCTTCGAAGAATACCAACGCACACAATTTGGCGGATGGCCTTGGCCGAAGTACGACATGGTGCATGATGCTAACGCTGGACGCTTTGCGTTGCATGCTGATGGGACTTTAGACGTTAAGACGTCAGGAGTTTAAGAGTTTAAGACTAGAGACCGCTCCGCTGATGGACAAGAGACAAAAGACAGAGTGTACATTGGTGGCTGAGGTTCCGAAGGAAGTCTCGAAGTCACCGCAGATGACGCTAAAGAATTAAAAATGAAAGATTAATAATGAAGAATTGAGGAGATGAGGGGCACTTCTTCGCTCTTTGAGCTTCGAAGGACAAGGGATTTGATTTTGGTTACAAGTTACGAATATTGGACAAGGGACCGCTCCGCTGATGGACAAAAGACAAAGGACTAATCTATACTTCGATCGCTCTCGCTCTCCTACTCACTCCGAAATTACTAGGGTTTCTTAAAAAGTCTGGTGGCTGAGGTGCGAAGCAGTCTCGAAGTCACCGTAAAAGACGTCACCGTAAAAGACAAGGGACCGCTCCGCTGATGGACAAAAGACAAAGGACTAATCTATACTTCGGTCGCTCTCTCTCCTACTCACTCTGAAATTAATAGTTGCCGAAGAAAGTGTCGAAATCTGGTGGCTGAGGTGCGCAGCAGTCTCGAAGTCACCGCAGATGATAAGGGACACAAGGCTACAAATTTCGCTCAGCAATTAGGGTGTTCAAATCTTGACGTCCCACTATAATCATGATCTCTGCAGTGTCATTGTTCATTCTAAAATATATGGTTTCAACCCCACAAACACCCCGACGATAACCAGTCTTAACGAAGTCCACGGATTCAAATGAAAACGGATTATTTGCGATGATTTCAAAGTAGTCAAAAAGGGCATTATAATAGGACTCCGCTTGTTTAATTCCAAACTTATTTACGCCATAAAGAAAAATTCTTATCAAATCATCTTTGGCTTCATTGCTTAATCGATATTCACTCATCGAGCAAACGTTTTGCCTGCTGTAAAATTTCGGCTTTCGAATCCGTCGTGAAACCTCTAGCTTCAGCTTTCTCAATTTTCAAGCGAACGAAATCAATATGCTGCTGCTGCCGTCTTGCCTGACGAATCAGATCATTTATTAACTCGCTCTTGCTTGAATATTCCTTGCTATTTACTTGGACTTGCAACCAATTGTCATTCGGTTCTGTAAAAGAAATACTTTGTCTTTTCATCTGGGCTTTTGGTGTAAATATACACCATATACGCATCAATTAAATGAATATATCTTGGAAAGATGTTAAGATTTTAAGACATCAAGATTTTAGAACTTGATTTTAGCTTCGCAGCAGGCTCGAAGTCACCGTAAAAGACAAGGGACCGCTCCGCTGATGGACAATAGACAAAGGACTAATCTATACTTCGATCGCTCTCGCTCTCCTACTCACTCCGAAATTACTAGGGTTTCTTAAAAAGTCTGGTGGCTGAGGTGCGAAGCAGTCTCGAAGTCACCGTAGAACTTTGTAATTACATTACTTCTTTAGTTGCCGCAGGCATCAAATTCCTGAAAGGACCAAATTCCTAATTTTTAATTATTTTCTTTTTTTTAGAAAAAACTCCACCAAAAGCGCACTGCATTCGGCTTCGAGAATTCCGTTGCTTACGAGTGTTTTTGGGTGATACAAATCCGACTGGTATCTTCCTGCTCCACGTTTGGGGTCTCGCGCACCGAACACCACCTTGTCTATTTGTGACCAGTACAGGGCTCCGGCGCACATCACGCAGGGCTCGAGTGTGACATACAAGGTGCAACCCGAAAGGTATTTGCCGCCAATATTTTCTGCTGCTGCTGTGATCGCCTGCATCTCAGCATGGGCTGTGACATCGTGTAAATGTTCCGTAAAATTGTGTGATCGCGCAATAATCTGATTGTTCACTACCACTACAGCGCCAACGGGGACCTCATCTTGGTCAAAGGCTTTCTGTGCTTCCATCAATGCCTGGCGCATGAAGTATTCATCATTAAACGGAGAAATCATTCGGTCGATTTTTGAAGCTTGAAATTACGAATTCCTTCCTCCTCTATTCTATTCCGAAGCTTAAAATTGTACTTTTGATTTTCATGAGTTTAACGGCACATATTCCCTCACTGCAAAAAGGCGACTTGATCTACATCACGGCACCCGCTAAGTCGATTGATTCATCGTATGTACATTACGCGGAAAATTATCTGAAGAATCAAGGATTTCAAGTGGAGATTTCTACGCACTGTCTTGGCGAACATGATTATTTCTCAGGAAGTGAGGCTGAACGCGCTTTGGATTTTAACAAAGCCATTTACAACCCTGAAGTTAAAGCCATTTTGTGTGCACGTGGCGGCTATGGCTGTGTTCAGATTTTAGATCAAATTGATTGGAACGCTTTTTCTGAAAATCCAAAATGGATTGTTGGGTTTAGTGACGTCACTGTTTTTCATCATCGTCTTCAACACATGGGCTTTCCAAGTATCCATGGTAGTATGCCTTTAAACTTTGAAGAAAACAGCAAAGAAGCGCTTGATACCTTGATTGCAGCAATGCAAGGCTACCCCTACTCGATTAAAACTCCTGCGCATGTGAACAATGTGCTTGGCGAAGCTGAAGGTGTCTTGGTTGGAGGAAACCTCAGTATCGTTTACAGCCTTCTCGGCACCAAAGATAAAACACAATTTGACGGTGGAATTTTATTCATTGAAGATCTTGCCGAACAGCGTTATCACCTCGACCGCATGCTGCATTCCCTCATACGATCCGGCGCGAGTATAGGATTAAAAGGTCTGATTTTAGGAAGTTTTACCTCCATGCAAGACACGGCAGTACCATTTGGAAAAGACACAGAAGAAATCATCATTGAACATTTTGGAAGTTTAGGTATTCCTGTAGCTTTTGGGTTTCCCGCTGGACACATCCCGGATAATCAGGCATTGATTTTTGGAGAAAAGGTGAGGTTAAGTGTAAATGAATTGGGGGTCGAACTTTCCTTTAGAAACGACTAATTAAATCACTACTGCACGACGTACATGCCTTTCGCCCGCAAATAAAACGGTACAAATAAAAACACCCGAAGGCATTTGATCTAAAAAAACATTTCCTTCAGCACCAATATTCCAGGTGCCCACATAGGTGCCTAAGTCACTGTAAACCGTCACTTGAGCCCCTTCAGGGCCTACGATAGTAAAATCTCCACTCGATGGGTTAGGAAAAACACGCACATCAACTTCAGCTGACTCAATGCGGTTCGACATTTTAATAATCTCATTTGTTTGTTCCTTTGCCTCTATCGATGAACCTTGCAAATGTTGCTCTTCTTGAGAAAATGCAATAGTACACAGACACATTGCGCTCACCACCAATCCCTTCTTCATATCATCTGATTTTTCAAAACAAACCCTATTTTTCATAAAATGTTACAGGAGATTTGAAAATATCGCGGGCCCTAACTTATAATGAATCTAAATAAGAACCTTTGCCCAAGTACATTGTTCTAACTATTAAATTTGCATGGTAATTTTTAAACCGTAAGAACTACATTTATGAGCAAGTCAGCACTTCTTTCTTCGTCAATCGCTAAAAAATATTGGATGGCGATTACAGGATTATTTCTCTGTCTTTTTCTCGTTGGTCACTTGTTGGGGAACCTTCAATTGATTCTAAAAACGGGAGAAGAAGGGCGTAGAGCCTTTAACGAATATGCGTATTTCATGTCGCACAACATCGTGATCAAGGTCATGTCGTACGCCACCTATCTATCTATTTTGTTTCACGCCATCGACGGAATTATGTTGGCCGTTCAGAACAAAAAAGCACGTCCCGTAGCCTATGCATACAACAAGCCAGGAGCAAATTCTTCTTCAGCTTCTCGCAACATGGCTTTGCTTGGAAGTGCTATTTTCATCTTCATCGCAATTCACATGTCGAATTTTTGGTGGAAAATGAAGTATTCTTCTGACCCGATGCCTTTGCATAAAATTACTAAAGTAGTTGAGGAAGAAAGTTATGATCCAACGACTGGTATGCCATTAAAATTACAAATCGAGTACACTTTAGCATTAACAACGAAAGGAGATTACACTCCTCTTGTGGTTAAAAACACCATGAATAATCAAGAACAGGTGTGCGCGAAAATTCAAGATGGCACAAAAATTTTCCAAGCAAATTCAGATATTGAGTTGGGTGAAGGCTACAAGGATTTGCACTCACTTACTGTAGCGTTCTTTGGTCAGGACAGATCGAAAGAAGGTGTTCCTGCGAATAAAAACGCAGGATTAGCTGTCGCGCTTTATGTTTTAGCAATGCTTGTGCTGTCCTTCCACCTGTGGCATGGTTTCGCTTCAGCGTTCCAATCGCTTGGCGTCAATCACCCTCGCTACACCCCTGCCATTCGCATGTTTGGAAAGGTGTTCTCAATCGTAGTTCCATTGCTATTCGCGATTATTCCTATTCTTCTTTTCATCAATAAATAAGCTGATATCGTATGTTAAAGCTAGATGCAAAAATACCGGCGGGTCACATTTCAGAGAAATGGACCGACCATAAAAATCATTTAAAACTTGTTGCGCCTAACAACCGTCCGAAAATCGATATAATCGTTGTAGGAACAGGTCTTGCTGGAGCTTCTGCTGCTGCGTCACTCGGGGAAATGGGTTACAACGTGAAAGCATTTTGTTTCCAAGATTCTCCACGTCGTGCGCACTCGATTGCCGCTCAAGGGGGAATCAACGCGGCAAAAAATTACCAAAATGACGGTGACTCTGTGTACCGCTTGTTCTACGACACCATCAAAGGTGGTGACTACCGTGCACGTGAGGCAAATGTTCACCGTTTGGCGGAGGTTTCTGGAAACATCATTGACCAATGTGTTGCTCAAGGAGTTCCTTTTGCACGTGAATACGGTGGATTGTTGGATAACCGTTCATTCGGTGGAACACAAGTTCAACGTACATTCTACGCAGCAGGTCAAACAGGACAGCAGTTGTTGTTGGGTGCATATTCAGCACTTTCTCGACAAATTGGCGTTGGACATGTTACTATGTACAACCGCCACGAAATGCTTGACTTGGTAAAGGTAGATGGAAAGGCACGTGGAATCATTGCGCGTAACCTTGTCACTGGAGAAATCGAACGTCACTCAGCTCACGCAGTAATCATTGCTTCAGGAGGATATGGAAACGTCTATTTCCTTTCAACAAATGCGATGGGAAGTAATGTAACGGCCGCTTGGAAAACACACAAGCGTGGTGCCTTGTTCGCAAATCCTTGCTTTGTACAAATTCACCCAACATGTATTCCTGTTCACGGAACTAATCAATCGAAATTGACCTTGATGTCAGAATCGTTGCGTAACTCTGGACGGATTTGGGTACCAAAGAAAAAAGAAGATGCTGAAGCAATTCGCGCAGGAAAATTAAAGCCTACACAAATAGCTGAAGATGACCGTGACTATTTCTTGGAAAGAAGATATCCTGCTTTTGGAAACCTCGTTCCACGTGACGTTGCATCACGCGCAGCGAAAGAGCGTTGTGATGCTGGTTTCGGAATTGAGGCAAATGACACAAATGAAGGTGTTTACCTTGACTTCTCTTCAGAAATTCGTTCGAAAGGAAAACAAGCGGCATTTGCACAAGGGGATCACGCACCAAGTGACGCTAAAATTCTCGAACTTGGAAAAAAATGGGTAGAAGAAAAATACGGAAACCTGTTCCAAATGTACGAGAAGATTACTGATGAAAATCCATATGAAACACCAATGAAAATTTACCCGGCCGTGCATTACACAATGGGGGGTGTTTGGGTGGATTATAACCTACAAAGTACAATTCCAGGCTGTTTTGTGGCGGGTGAAGCAAACTTCTCCGATCACGGTGCAAACCGACTTGGTGCTTCTGCATTGATGCAAGGTTTGGCAGACGGATATTTCGTGTTGCCTTATACTGTTTCTGATTATTTGGCAGATGAAATTCGTACAGGTAAGATCTCTACTGATTCTGCAGAATTTGAAGAGGCAGAGCAAAACGTACGCAATCAAATCAATACATTCCTAAACAACAACGGTACAAAATCGGTTGATTCATTCCACAAGCGTCTTGGACTGATTATGTGGAATAAAGTAGGAATGGGTCGAAGCGAACAAAGTCTTACTGAAGCAATTGCAGAGATTGACGCCCTTCGTGCTGAATTCCACCGCGATGTTTTCGTACCTGGAAGCGCTGACGAGTTGAATCCTGAATTGGAAAAAGCAATGCGTGTGGCAGACTTCATGGAACTTGGTCAATTGATGGCACAAGATGGTCTTCAACGTCTAGAATCATGTGGAGGTCACTTCCGTGAAGAATACCAAGATGCGGAAGGTGAAACACTTCGTGATGACGAGAACTTTAAGTTTGTTGGCGCTTGGGAATATAAGGGTGATGACATTCGTCAGGAGGAACTTCATAAAGAAGCATTGAATTACGAATTCATTAAAATCGCAGCGAGAAACTATAAGTAGTAGCTAGTTAGCTAGTTAGCTAGTGGTTAGTTGGTTAGTTAGTTAGTTGGTTAGTTGGTTAGTGGATTGTAACAGTAGAATGGGGAAAGTTAATTCATATAAAGATTTACAAATTTGGCAACGTTCAATTGAACTGTGTAACGCTGTTTACCAGCTTTCATCGCGTTTTCCAAAGGAAGAAATGTATGGAATAACGAACCAAATGCGAAGATGTTCAGTCTCAATTCCAAGCAATATCGCCGAGGGATTTGGTCGTAGCAATAAGAGTTACATCAATTTTCTGCACATTTCTCGCGGTTCGTTGTATGAACTTGACACCCAACTTACTTTGGTTAAAAAACTAAATTTCAGCGGTGATGAAGAGACAATCATTTCAGTCGAGCAAGAAATTAGCGAGATTGGCAAAATGATAAACTCATTCATCAATACATTAAAGGAAAACGATAAATAAACGAATTGTTGTTGTGTAAGATTCGCCTAACTTACTAACAACTAACAATCTAAAAACTTAAATGATATGGCATCAAAATTCATCAATATCACCCTTAAAATCTGGCGTCAGAAAAACGGCACAACCAAGGGTGCTTTGGAAACATACGGATTGAACAATGTTTCAACGGACAGTTCATTCTTAGAAATGTTGGACCAATTGAACGAGCAACTCATTAACGAACGCAAGAGTCCGGTCGCATTTGACCACGACTGTCGCGAAGGTATTTGTGGAAGTTGTTCCTTGTACATCAACGGACGTGCGCACGGACCAGATAGAGGGGTAACTACATGTCAGTTGCACATGCGTACATTCAAAGATGG
>JBEIKR010000124.1:0-8292 GCA_040379705.1 Crocinitomicaceae bacterium | reverse complement strand
TCAAACGGTCGTTTTGAGAGAACTGCCAAGGCGCACCATTGTTTTCAATATTCGTCAACATACCAGTCAACTCGCTCGGCATCTTTGATTCTTCCATCACCAAGTAGCGACGTAAATCTACGATGATGGACAATGGATCGATGTTTACTGGACATTCCTGTACACAGGCATTGCACGAGGTACACGCCCAAATTTCTTCTTCGGTAATGTAATCGCCCAATAAACTTTTGTTGTCATTGTAGTCTTTTCCGTGCTTGCGCATGTTCTCACCCACTTCCACGAGACGATCACGCGTGTCCATCATAATTTTACGTGGTGATAATTTTTTGCCTGTTACGTTCGCCGGACAGGACGAAGTACAACGGCCACATTCAGTACATGTGTAGGCATCCAAAAGATTCTTCCACGTTAAATCCGTTACGTCTTTTGCGCCAAAACGTTGAGGCTCTGCTTGCGGTTCTGCAGGAGCAGCATACGGATCTGCCGTTGGATCCATCATCAATTTCACTTCAGCCGTTACCGACTCCATGTTGGTGAACCTCCCTTTCTTCTCCAGGTTTGAATAGTAGGTATTCGGGAAAGCCAGTAAGATGTGTAAATGCTTTGAGTATGGAAGATAATTCAAAAAGGCAAATACCATCAGGATATGTCCCCACCAGCCAATCATTTCAAGGGTATGAAGTGTTTCTAGATTGTCGGTCATGTTGAGAAACAAAGGACCAACGAAAGAGCTGATTGCAAATCCATAACCTGCATTTCCCTGCTGAAGTTGAGCCGCTTCATCTGCGCCATTCATCGTGAAGATACATGCCACCAAAACGATTTCCATGATCAGAATCAAGTTGGCATCCTTCATTGGCCAACCCGCCAACTCTTTCATGTTGAGTCGCGGCAATTTCAGTAAATTTCTTCGTGACAAAAATGCAAACGTCGCTAAAAGCGCAAGCACAGAGAGAATTTCAATGAAGCTGATCATGAAGGTGTAAAATCCGCCTAAGGCTTCTTCGAAGGTGCGGTGTCCGCCTGTTAATCCGTCAGCAAAAATCTCGAACAACTCAATCTGTGTAATCACAAAAGCAGCATAAATCGCGAGGTGCAATAAGGCTGGGATTGGACGAGTGAACATTTTCTTCTGCCCCAAAGCAACAAGTACCATGGTTTTCCAACGTTCAGAAGAATTGTCTGTGCGATCGACAGCTCGACCTAAAAGAATATTGAAACGGACCTTGCGAACATTGTATGCAAAAAAGCCGATTCCTACGATTGCGAGTACCGCAAAAAGAATGATGGACAACATAAGTTAGTCAGGAATTGAATCGATGAGTTGACGTAATTTCTTTTCTTCAATGGCAGTCAATGGAACACCCTTCGTTTTTGCACCAAGGACAGAGAAGTGGATGTAGCGTTCTGGATGTAATTGAAGGTCATTCACTAGGTTTTGAAGCTCATTATTTGTTTCCACTAATTCATTGAACAGTTTATCATCACCCAATAATTTCCCAAGAGTCCCCTCGCCTTTTTGTGCTGTTTCCAAGACCGCATTCAAGGTTTTAATGGTTTGCTGCGCATCGCCCACTACTTTCTTGAAATCAGCAGTGACCAAATCATCCGTTATGCGGCGTGCATTTCCAATAATTCCAGCGATTTGCTCGTTGCTCTTCTTTAAGTTTAAGGTGATGCTTTCCACATTGGTCATGATTCTACCAAGCTTCGCTTTTTCTTCACCTACCAATAGACTCACATCTTCTGCAACTGTTCCGAAGCGTTTGATTGCAATTTTAATTTCCTTGAAACTTCCCTCCAACTCCGACGTTGCTGTAGTGTCCCAGAATGCAGAAACCGAGTTGATCATCTTGTCGATCGAGCTCATCATTCCCTGTACTTTTTGAGAAATTGGATCGGCATATGACTTTACTTGCGCCATCATGTCCACTGCTAATTTACCTTGAATCACATCTCCTGGCTTGTGATAGCCCTTTGATAAATCAGCACTCAACGTGAGTAGCATTCCTTTACTGAAAAGGTCCAATGAACCAATTTCAATGACAGACCCTTTCGGAATCTTTACTTTGTCATTTTGAATATTGAATGAAACCTTCACCCGTTTTTCGGGGCTATTGCTGCCGACGTATTCAACGCTGAGCACTTTACCAACGATCACCCCATTTAGCGTAACATCGCTGGCCACAGCCAATTGTCCTGAGTTTGGGAAGTAGGCGTAATACACTTCATCGCCTCCAAAAAAACTATTTCCTTTGAGAAAATTGATCCCCATCACGAGCAATGCGATTGCGAGAATGGAGATGACACCGGCTTTAACTTCTTTCGAGATTTTCAAAATCTTATTTTTGTGCTAATTTAATAGCTTTTTCTAAATTAATTCGCTCCCCATTGAGAAAGGCTACCACGAAAGCATTCACAAATCCTTCGTCCCTCATTTTTGTCTTGTACTCATTGGCAGATTTGTAATCACCAACAAAGGATCCTACCGTGTATTTGTACAAGTTATCCTGCATGTATTCATATACCTGAAAACCTTTGAAACGCGATGATGTTGCTGCGATTTTCGTAGAGGAGGTTTCGACTTGTACTCGAAATATCACCTTGTCTGATGGGATTGTTTCGGGATTAGACGCTTCAGGACTTACCTGGCTTTCCGTAGTTCCTTGTGTTGTGTCCGTCGTTTGGCCATCTACCCCCTCCAATTCATTCTTATATTTTTCAAAAGCGGCAAACATGGAATTCGCCATTTTCGTCTGGCCTTCCACATCAGCCAAAAACTTCTCCTCGTTCGGATTGGTCAAGAAACCGGTTTCTATCAACACGCTTGGCATTGTGGTCTTGTAAAGTACTAAAAATCCGGCTTGGCGCACCCCACGATCGTAACGACCGATGTTTCTAAATTCCTTTTGAACCTTTTCTGCAAACAAGATCGATTGATCCAAAAACACCGCCAATTGAATTTGACGCGCAATCAATGCATCCGGTGACATGTCGAATTCCTTGTACTTCTCCCCTTTGTCATCTTCTAGGAAAATGGTTGAATTCTCGCGCTCTGCCACATGTTGCTGTGACTCCGTGCGGTGAAGTCCCAAAACATAGGTTTCTGCGCCGTACGCTGAAGGAGAAGCCGAATTGGCGTGGATACAAATGAATAAATCGGCCTTCGCCTTATTGGCAATGTTGGCGCGCTCATCCAATTCCACAAAAACATCCTTGTCACGGGTATAGACGACCTTAATTTCTGGAAACTTCTTTTTGATCAATTCACCCAATTTCAAGGCAATGGAAAGACATACATTTTTCTCATTGGCAGAAGCCCCATGACAACCTGGATCCTTTCCGCCATGACCTGCATCGATGACCACCGTTTTGATTGTTGGACGCTCTTTCGCGGTATTTTGCCCGAAAACACTTGCAATGCAGACAAAGCTTGCAAGCAATAAAGTAGCGACCTTTTTGTTATATGTCGATATTTTATCCATCGTGAGACGCTTATTGTTTAGTTTTGTGACCGGTTTATCTGTCAACATTACAAATTTACCCAGTCGGTTTGACCAAAAATAGTTCCATAGCGATACTTATCTTCGGTGCATTGTTAATAATGTGCATGCCTTCCAATGCGTTTGGACAGCAGCGGGACACTTTGGTATTGAACGATGACAGCTTCGATCAAATCGTCACCTACAGCGCCCGAGATTCCATCTACAACGACGTCAAAAGAAAACAAGTACACCTCTACGGAGATGCGAGTGTAAAAACCGAAGATATCTCCATGAAAGCGGGTTACATTCTTATCGACCTCGAAAAAAACGAAATGGAGGCGCGTTATGCCTACGATGCCGACAGCAACCGCGTTGAATTCCCCGTATTTACAGATGGTGCGCAAGAAGTCAAAGCCGCTACAGTTCGCTATAATTTCGACACAGAAAAAGGATACATCCAGGAGTTGGCCATCAAGCAAGATGAGCTTTTCTTGTACATGGGAGTTGCCAAGCGTCAACCCAACGACGAGATTCACTTCAAAGAAGGCCGATTCACCACCTGCGACCTAGAAGAACCTCATTACCACTTTCAGTTGTCACGCGCCATCATGATTCCAGAGGAGCGCATTGTCACAGGACCAATGAACCTATGGATTGCTGGAGTTCCAACACCATTGGGATTGCCCTTCAGTGTGATTCCGCAACAGAAAGAGCGCACCCATGGGATATTGTTTCCTGAGATCGTTCCTCAATCAGTGTATGGATTTGGGGTGCAGAACTTGGGGTACTACTTTCCAATCAATCAGAACTTACAAACATCCGCCTATATCAATTTGTATTCTCGTGGAAGCTGGGGAGTGCGCGATGTGCTTGATTACTCTAAGCGCTATGGATTTTCAGGGTCCTTGGATGTTGGTTTTCAGCAATTCAGAAGTGGCTTTCCATCGAAAGATGCCAACAACAAGTTAAGCATCACATGGAACCACCGAAAATTGCCCAAATCCAATCCGTATTGGGATTTCAACTCCAATGTGAACTTCATTTCCGACAACAAATCAAAAAATAACCTCGATCCGCTCAATGAGCAATACTTTAACAACAGTTTTAACTCGGACATCAACCTCAATAGAAATTTTCCTGGCAAACCCATCACCACTGGACTAAAGATTTCTGTTCGACAAAATTCTCAAACGAAGAATGTTGGACTGACCTCACCGCAGTTCAACCTCAATGTGAGCCGTGTATTTCCGTTTAAAAATGTGGTGCGCGGAACAAAAGGTTGGCAGCAAGCCATTTCACGCATTGGTGTGACCTACGCCTTTGAAGGAGTAAATCGAGCATCCTTCCGCGATAGTTTGTTGCAAAACTTCAATGCGCCTGCGATTTCCAACAACTTCATGAACGGATTTCAGCAAGCCATGAGTATCCAGACCAGTGCTGCACTCTTTAAGAATACGGTGAAAATCAACCCGTCGATCAACTATTCCACGAAACTCAACTTTCAGCAAATTCAGAAGTCCTACGACCCGCTGACCAACAAAACGATCACAGATACGATCAGTAAAACAGGGGTTGCACACGAACTTTCCATCAACATTCAAGCAACCACCATGCTTTACTCCTACTACAAATTCGTTGGGAAGAAAAAGCCCTTGCTTCGACACATTGCTACCCCTTCCGTTGGATTCCGTTATGTCCCACAGCTCAATACCTTGATTACGGATTCAGTCGGCGTGAATCAGCAGCCCTTGACCTATTCCCCATTTGAGCGAAGCATTTATCAAAGTGGCGCCTCCAAAGCCGCGGGAATGATCACCTTTGGAGTCAACAACACCTTCGAGTTGAAGCGCATGTCGGCCAAAGATACCGTGACTGGTTTTAGCAAAACCCGCATCATTGATATGTTCTCCGTGAATGGATCCTACGACTTGATGAAAGACTCCATGAAGCTCTCCGACATCGACATGAATTTGCGCATCAGTCCGTTTGAGTGGATCAACTTTGTAGCGAACTCCTCTTTTTCACCGTATGCGTATGACTCAACAGGAAAAACCTTGGGCATTTATGCGCTTTCAAACGGGCAATCGCTGGGAAGAATGATGCGCACCGGCTTGACAACAACATTAACCATCACCTCCAAGGAGTCGCGCAAGAAAATTGAAGAGAACAAGCAAAATGTCATTGAAAATTGGAACAGTGATTTGAATTATTACGCCCTGCATCCCGAGTGGATCATGGACTTTACCATTCCGTGGAAGGTGTCGTTGTCGCACGTGTACAGCATCAACACGAATACCGCGATCAGCGCTTTACAACCTGACAAATACAACCAGATTCAAACCCTTGTGGTGAATGGAGACATCAGCTTTACGAAGCGTTGGAAAATTGGCGGAAACATCAACTTCGACGTGAAAGACCCGCGCATCACCAACGCACGCATCACCTTATCGCGAAGTCTGCACTGCTGGGCGATGTCCTTCTTCTGGACGCCCATTGGAGGAAATAAAAGCTTCTTGTTCAGCATCCGCAACACGTCATCATTGTTGAATGCCGCGAAGATTGAGATCAGACGTCCGCCGGTGTTTTTGTAGGAATCCTACTTCTTCATGTCCCGAAAATGCTCATACTTGTCCTTTATAAAGGTGATGAGTTCCATTTCTGTCGCTGTCTTTAGGAAGCTGTCATTTACATTTAAGAAGGCGATAAAGTTGTCAAACTCTTCCTCGTCCAATTCGATGATGTCATAAGCGATATAGGTACGCAACAATTCTTTCACCACCCTGCGTTGATCATCCTTATAATTCTGCTCGGCAATCCAACGCTTGTTCTGTTCTTTCTTGGAGAAGGCCTGGTACAACGCCGTGATTGGACTCTGCATGACTTCGATTCCTGTCACTAAGCGTGTTTCGCGCATCGCCAAGGCCGAACGCTCTTCTTTGATTTGTTCTAGGGATTTCAACGGACGGACAACCACCTCGCGCACTTCTTGAGGTTTCGGTTCAATAAAGATTGTTTTTAAGAACTGGCAATTCGAATCCGCCTTCACGACCAATTTCACCAAGGGATACTCACGCACTGAAATGGAGATGCTGTCGCCATTGTTTACATACACACTGAATGTACCGTTGGGTTGACCAAAAACTCCTTGACCAGTACGGCGATTGACAATCATCAGGTTGTAAAAGTTCTGCGGACGCAAGGTATCGACAACTTTACCTGTAAAAAGTACCTTGTCGCACTGCTGACCAAAGACGGACACCGAGGAAAAGAATACCAAGAGAACAAGTGCACATTTCATGTGTAGCGAAATAACGAAAAAAAGATGAGTTGGGATTCTGCGGTCTGTTAGAAAGTGTTAACATTCGTGAATTCTCATTGTTTACATTTGTAATTTACAAAAGTAAATTGCGTGATTGCAAGATTGAAACTGCATTGTTTCGTACTTTTGCACCATGAAACGTGTCGTTGTTGGACTTTCTGGTGGTGTTGATTCCAGTGTTGCTGCTCATCTCTTGCTTCAAGAAGGATATGAAGTCATTGGCATGTTTATGCGTAACTGGCATGACGAGAGCGTTACGCTTTCCGATGAATGTCCTTGGATTGATGATTCCAATGATGCACTGCTTGTTGCGCAGCAACTCGGAATTCCTTTTCAAGTGATCGATCTCAGCGCAGAATACAAGTCACGCATCGTGGATTATATGTTCAGCGAATATGAGTCAGGTCGCACGCCGAATCCAGACGTGTTGTGTAACAGAGAAATCAAATTTGACGTCTTCTTAAAAGCAGCGCTTGAACTCGGTGCAGATTACGTTGCTACAGGACATTACTGTCGCCGCATTGAACACGAAGACGGTACAGTTGGCTTAGGCGCTGGATTGGACCCTAACAAAGATCAGTCGTATTTCCTCTGTCAACTCAATCAAGAACAGCTATCTCGGGCACTCTTCCCCATTGGAAACTTGCAAAAATCTGAAGTTCGTGCGATTGCCAAAGAAGTTGGCTTCGTCACTGCAGAAAAGAAAGATTCGCAGGGACTTTGCTTCGTCGGCAAGATCAGTTTACCCACCTTCTTGCAGCAGCAATTGAAACCAAAGACCGGAGATATTATTGAAATTCCGTTGTCACTGCCTCAATACGACGCGTACAATGCATTAGAACCTTGCCGTGAGAATGTCATTGAATTAAGTGAGCCCTTCGTGTACACACCTGAAATGGGGCAAAAAATTACCACGCATCAAGGCGCACATTACTACACGATTGGACAACGCAAAGGATTGCACATCGGCGGAAGGCCAGAACCCTCGTTCGTGATTGGTACAGAGATCGAGTCAAACACGGTGTTTAGTGGTCAAACCGAGCAACACCCAGGGTTAAATAGATGGGCATTACGCATTGAAAATAAAGACGTTAATTGGATTTATTTAAAGTATAAAATCAATAATGGGGAATCACTCGAATGTCATTTCCGAATTCGCTACCGTCAACCCTTACAGCGCGGCACCCTGTTCAATCTAGACAATGAGCTTTACATCTTGTTCGAAGAAAAGCAACGTGGAATCACACCGGGGCAGTTCGCGGCGTGGTACATCGAGGATGAATTGATTGGATCTGGTGTTATTTTGTCGTAGGACGGTATTCCGTGAAGGTCCCATCTGAATAAAACTCAACGATTTTCGTGACTTCTTTTGAGTCTGATAAGGGTTTAGCTTCGTTGTTTATGGGTTCGATACGTTGATTTACAATAGCCCCTCCTTCATTTCCGGTAATTAACCAGTGTGCATCCAGCTCTGGGAAATGATTCAAG
>JBEIKR010000123.1:0-8350 GCA_040379705.1 Crocinitomicaceae bacterium | reverse complement strand
CGCATCGAACCAGGGTCAGGTGTATGAGGCGTTCAACATGGCCTCGCTGTGGAAGCTGCCCGTCGTCTACGTGATCGAGAACAATCAATACGCGATGGGCACCTCGATCGCCCGCGCCTCCGCCGAGACCGAACTCTACAAGCGCGGCATCTCGTTCGAGATCCCCGGCGAGGAAGTGGATGGAATGGACGTGCTGGCCGTGCGCAAGGCGGCTGCGAAAGCAGTGCAGCGTGCGCGCGATGGCGATGGCCCCTATATCCTCGAGATGAAGACCTACCGCTACCGCGGCCACTCCATGTCCGACCCGGCAAAGTATCGCACGCGCGAGGAAGTGCAGGAGATGCGCGAGCATCACGACCCGATCGAGATGCTGAAGAAGCGGCTGCTGGATGCGAAGCATGTCAAAGAAGACGACCTGAAGCAGATCGAGGCCGAAATCCGCGAGATCGTGAATGACTCGGCGCAGTTCGCTCAGGACAGCCCCGAGCCTCATCCGGATGAGCTGTGGACCGACGTGCTGGTGGAGTCGCACTGATCATGACCGACATCCTGATGCCCGCGCTGTCGCCCACCATGGAGGAGGGCAAGCTCGCCAAGTGGCTGGTGAAGGAAGGCGACCCCGTGAAGCCGGGCGACGTGATCGCCGAGATCGAGACCGACAAGGCGACGATGGAGGTCGAGGCCGTCGATGAAGGCGTGATCTCGAAGCTGCTGATCGCGGCCGGAACCGAGGGCGTGAAGGTCAACGCTGTGATCGCACAGATATCGAACGGCGAGGCACCGCCGACGCCCAAGTCGGACGGCAGGGGCAAGGCGACCACGAAGCAGGCGGAAACACAGACCCGCACGGACGCCAAGGCAGACGCTTCCGGCGGCAAGCCCGGCGAAGGGGCCACCGAACAGAAGGCGAAGAATGACGGCCATCGCCTGCGCGCGCCGGAACAGAAAGCCGCAGCCGAAGAAGGCCTGCACGATCCGACACTGCCCGAAGGCGTGACAATTTCTAAGTTAATTTTAGAAGGAAGTATTTTTGAACAAATTGGACGTGCTGCTTCTACCAATAAGGCACAGTTGATAATTATGGGAACACATGGGATGAAAGGTTTTCAGAAACTTTTTGGAAGCAATGCCATGAAAGTAATCACCAATGCGGAAACACCGTTTTTGATTGTTCAAAAGGATACCCCACTTACACCAGTGAAGAAAATTGTCGTACCTATTGATTTATCCAAAGAGAGCTTACAAATTATTAGTGTAGCTGGAGAAATATCGGAAATATTAGACGCTGAAATTCACGTTATCGGCGAGAAAGAAAGCGATGAATTCTTAAGTCATCAAATTCGTAACAGGGTATTGTATGCAAGAAAACAATATGATGACCGTAAAATCGAATGTAAGGTTGAATTGATTAAATCTGGGGGCTCTTACGCGAAAAAAATCCTGGCATACACAGAAGAAAATGATATCGGAATGATTGCGTTCGCTTACCACTCGGAGAGCTTCTTGCCACAGTTTGAAACATTCGCTCAATCCTTAATAACAAACAGTAGGAAAATACCTTGCATGGTGCTAAATTCCAAACAGGCATCTTCTCTTTATTTTTAATATGAAATTAGGACAATACAACGAGCTTGAAATCCTTCGATTCACAAGTGTCGGCGCATACCTAGGCGATGCTGAAGGAAATGATGTGCTTCTACCCAACAAATATCTCTACGACGAACTTGAAGTAGGTGACGTTGGTCGTGTATTCCTATATAAAGATTCTGAAGATCGACTTGTGGCAACGACCGAAACGCCAAAAATAATCTTGGATCAATTTGCGTATCTAAAAGTTTCTGAGGTAAGTCTTTATGGCGCTTTCCTTGATTGGGGCTTGGAAAAAGACCTCATGGTGCCATTCAAAGAGCAAAATCAGCGCATGGAGGAAGGAAAAAGTTACTTGGTGACACTGCGCATTGATCAAGCGACCGACCGACTTTATGCCACAGTAAAAATCAATAAATGGCTTGAGCCATGCACCGACCAAGAATTGCTCAATCAGCCCCAAGAAATTTTAATCTGTGAGACAACGGAACTTGGTGTGAAGGTCATCGTCGCTGATAATTACCATGGATTAATTTTTCGTAACGATATCAGTAAACCAGTCCGTCGAGGCCAACGAATGACGGGATATATCTACAATATTCGCGAAGATGGCAAGGTGGATGTGCGTCTTGAACCAACAGGATTTGTGCGCTATACAGAAGCGATGGAAAGCATCATGGCAAAATTGGAACAAAAGAAAGTGTTACCCCTATCCGACTCCAGTGATCCAGATGAAATTCGTGAAATCTTAGAGATGAGCAAGAAAACCTTCAAACAAGCCATTGGTCAACTATACAAGGCTGGAAAAATCACCATTCAACCCAATGAGATTCGCATCAATGAGCAAGAATAAAAATGTTTTCATGCTGATGATGCTTTTCATTACTCTACAAGTAAAAGGGCAGACAGATACAAATACACTAAAGAATCATGTAAGTGCCATTCTGAACACAAGGGATTACCGACACTTCATGAATATACCTGCACTCAATGATGTCGCGGAATACATTTATAACGAATTGAATAAATCTGCTGATTCGGTTTATTATCAAGTGTTTAAAATCAATAACCAGTCCTACCGAAATGTTGTTGGAGTCTATCATGGCGCCTCACCTGAAACAATCGTCATTGGCGCCCATTACGATGTCTGCGGAATACAACATGGTGCCGACGATAATGCCAGTGGTGTTGCTGGTTTGCTGGAAATTGCAAGTGAAATAAAAGACGCACCACTATCTAATCGCATTGAACTCGTGGCTTACACACTCGAAGAGCCACCATTCTTTCGTACAGAACACATGGGTAGTTACATCCACGCAAAGTCATTAAACGACTCAAAACAGCCTGTATTAGGAATGATATCACTTGAAATGATTGGTTATTTCTCTGATGCGAAACGCTCGCAGGATTACCCCCTTGGAATCTTGAAGTTAATCTATGGAAACAAAGGCAATTTTATCACCTTGGTGAATAAGTTTGGCAAAGGAAAATTTGCTGCGCATTTCACACGAAAATTTAAACAAACAGCAAAGATTCGAACAAAACGATTCTCGGGCCCCAAGCTTTTACCTGGTGTCGATTTTTCTGATCATTTGAATTATTGGTCTTTTGGATTCAGTGCGTTAATGATCACAGACACGGCGTTTTATAGAAATAAAAATTACCACATGGCAACAGATACCATCGAGACACTGGACTTCAAACGTATGGGTATCGTGGTAGATGATATAGTTCGAGTTTTACTTCATTTATAAATGATTATATTTCTCATTATGAATGTATTGGACTAGAAAAATATGATGAAAAATCACGTTCTTTCACTCTTTATTTTACTTTCTACCCACACCTTTACTCAAAATTGGAATGAATTTTCATTCTCATCAATGCTCGGAATTACTGCCAATATCGGCACGCATTCAACACGCGTAGGACTCAATGTTTCTGCTCAGTTCATGTATTCTTTCGCACAATTAAACGTTTCTAATTTCGCAAATTTCAATCTATTTGGATATGGGAAACGGAAGAAATATTTAGAATCTCGAACGGCTCTTGGGCTCGTTTTACTCGGTGGAAAAAGAAATAATACAGCAGATTTTCAATATGACGGTCTGAGTAATAACACGAAATATCAATACGGATTGGGCTACAATTACATTTGGTATCACGATCAAGCGAAAACATCGCAACGTTCAGGAGGATGGGCGCTGCATGCCAATAAATTCAGTGTGCTACTCGAAAACGATGTGTTTGGTGGACAAAGAAAAGATCGATTCAGATCTGGTCATCTTGCATTGACCTACCGCTATCTCAATTCAAAATTCACAGTCGGAATAAATATCTGGACAGGAGAAACAGCCAATTCACTTTGGCAGCGTATAGCGATGAAAAAATGTCCGTCAGGATTTCGATTGCTGGAAGATCTGCCTTACGGAACCACAAGTCATGGGATTTTGTATGTTGGCTTCATTCATCAATTGCCGTACGTGCAAAATGTTTATGCAAGAATTGGTATTGATAGTGAGCGAATTCGGCATGCTTTTCAAAATAGATTGATGCATGATTTACTTTTATTACCAAAGTGTTTCCCGCGGAATACACCGCACTACCCAATGCTTGATCAGGACGGATGTCCTGCATTTGAGAAATCCAACATCCGTAAGTCAAGAATTTATCTTCAAGGGGGAATAAACGATGTTTGGTCGAACTAATGAATAAGTCACCATTTTTTTGTTAATATCATTTCATTACTCGTTGAAAATCCCCCTATCCATTTCTGACTATTGTACTAACTTTGTTTCCCGTAGTTGCATTTCAAAAAGTACATGTCAAATTCCACTAAATACGTGTTTGTCACCGGAGGGGTGACTTCTTCATTGGGTAAAGGAATCATTTCGGCTTCATTGGCGAAATTGCTTCAAGCACGCGGGTACACAGCCACGATCCAGAAACTTGATCCGTATATCAATATTGATCCCGGAACACTGAATCCCTATGAACATGGTGAATGTTTCGTTACGGATGATGGCGCTGAGACAGATCTTGATCTTGGTCATTACGAGCGTTTTCTTAATGTTCCAACATCACAAGCGAACAATGTGACGACGGGAAGAATTTACCAATCGGTGATTGAGAAAGAACGCAAAGGAGAATTCTTGGGTAAGACCGTTCAAGTAATCCCACATATTACAGACGAAATTAAGGACCGTATTCAGTTATTAGGAAAGAATGGTCAATACGACATAGTCATCACGGAAATTGGAGGCACTGTAGGTGATATAGAATCACTTCCTTATGTGGAGGCTGTACGTCAAATGATGTGGGAATTTGAAAATGACTGCATCGTTGTTCACCTCACTCTCGTACCCTATTTGGCTGCTGCTGGTGAATTGAAGACGAAACCAACCCAACATAGTGTAAAGCAATTGCTAGAGCTCGGTGTTCAACCAGACATTTTATGTTGCCGAACGGAACATGAACTCGACTTGTCATTGCGCAAGAAAATTGCAAAGTTTTGCAATGTAAGTATGAATGCAGTCATCGAATCACGCGATGCGCAATCCATCTACGACGTTCCAATTTTGATGCAGGCCGAGGAATTAGATAAGGTTGTGTTAGAAAAATTGGGGCTTTCATCAAAGTCTAGCCCGAACCTGGAAAATTGGAAGAGTTTTCTTGACCGCTTGAAGCATCCAAAAAAGGAAGTGAACATTGGTTTGGTTGGGAAATATGTCGAATTGAAGGACTCGTATAAGTCAATCAGTGAGGCATTTATTCACGCAGGTGTATCGAATGAGGCACGCGTGAATGTAAAATGGATTCACTCCGAAAAACTAAACAGCACGAATATCGAAAGTGAGTTGAGTGGTTTGGACGGAATCCTTGTTGCACCTGGATTTGGTTCACGTGGAATTTCTGGAAAAATCGAAGCTGTGCGCTACGCCCGAGAAAATAAGGTACCGTTCTTTGGAATCTGCTTGGGAATGCAATGTGCGGTGATTGAATTTGCACGTCACGTCCTTGGGTATACGGATGCGCATACAACAGAAATCGCTGAAGACAGCAAATACCCGGTAATCAGCATGATGGAAGAACAAAAAAGCATCTCCAACATGGGCGGAACCATGCGTCTAGGCGCTTATCGCTGCCAATTAAAACCAGGTTCTAAAGCGTTTGCTGCATACAATACAGAGAAAATATCTGAACGCCACCGTCACCGATATGAGTTTAACAATGATTACTTAAAAGAATTTGAAGCGGCAGGACTCATTCCGGTAGGAAAAAATCCAGAAACTGGATTGGTTGAAATCGTTGAAATTAAAGACCATCCTTGGTTTGTGGGTGCACAATTTCACCCTGAATATAAAAGCACTGTTGCGAATCCTCACCCACTTTTTGTTGCCTTTATCAAAGCAGCGATTGAATATAACACACTTTAACAAATGGATAGAAATACCACCATCGGATTGATTATCATCGGAGTTATACTCTCTGTATTCTCCATCTTTAATCAGCCTTCTGAAGCTGAAATCAAACAGCAAGAAAAGAAGATTGCCCTTCAAAAAAAGAAAGAGGCTGAGGCGAAGAAGAACAAATCTGAAAAAAACACAGACAAAAAATCTAGCGGAGGACAATCGTCAAATGACAAAGGAGAAGGTAAGCAGACAAAGATATCATCTATTCAGAAAGAAGTAAAAGGTGAATTGGTTCGCTTGGAAAATGACAAGTTAATCATTGACTTCAACACAAAAGGAGGAATGGTTGCGGCTGTTTACTTGAAAGAGTTTGAAAGTTATTCTGACTATGCCAATAAGTCGAGTAAGAAAGTGAAAAAGCCGTTGCGACTTTTTTCGAACGGTGATGCACTAAACCAACTTGTTTTTACCTCTGAAGGTCAAAAAATCTATACATCAGGGTATCTCTTCTCCGTGAAAAACATGACCAAAGAATCCATCACTTTTGAACGTGATTTTGGTAATGGAAAAACCATAGAGCAAGAATACAAGCTAAAAAAAGGTGCGTACGATCTCGACTATGACATTCATATTGAAGGATGGAAAGGGTCTAAAAACTATGCATTTAACTGGAAGACAGCATACCGTAAAACAGAACGACTGTTTAGCGAGCAACGTCGAGTTTCAACGGTCTGTTTTGACTATAAAAACGAGGACTTTGACTATTTATCAGAAATGGGGAGTGATTTCCAACGAGCAGAAGATGATGTCAACTGGATCAGTTTCAAACAAAGCTACTTCTCCTCTTTTGTGAGACCTGAAAATGGCTTCACCAAAAAGGATACAAAATTCCAAGTGCACGAATACGACGAGAAAGATGACAAAGAATGGAAATGGTCGCATTTGAAGGATTATAATGCAACGGCAGGTTTGAAAGTAAAAAATCCAGACAATGAAACAATCTCAATGAACTGGTTCTTTGGTCCGAATGATTACGAAACATTGAAAGCCTATAACCAAGGGTACGATGATATCTTGAACTTTGGCTGGGGACTTTTCCGTTGGATTAACTTGTACGCGGTTCAACCGTTGTTCAACATGTTGGCTTCAACAGGAATGAGTTTGGGAATTGCCATTTTGATGTTGACACTTATCTTGAAATTTGTCTTGATGCCAATCCAATGGAAGATGTACGTATCCTCTGCTAAAATGCGCATCCTTAAACCAGAAATCGATGAGCTCAACGCGAAATATCCTGAGAAAGAGGATGCAATGAAAAAACAAATGGAAATGATGACGCTTTACCGCGAATCTGGCGCAAGTCCTCTCGCAGGCTGTCTCCCAATGTTGATACAAATGCCGATTCTACTTGCGGTATTCCGTTTCTTCCCGTCCGCATTCGAGTTGCGCCAAAAACCATTCTTGTGGGCGGAAGATTTGTCATCGTACGATTCTATTTGGAATTTCGGTATTAACATCTGGCCTTATGGTGATCACGTGAGTTTGTTTACTCTCTTAATGGCAGGTACTACCCTACTATATACTTATATGAATAGTGGAAACATGCAACAGCCACAGCAACCCGGAATGCCAAACATGAAGGTGATTATGTATGTCTTCCCTGTGATGATGATTTTCTTCTTTAACAATTACTCTGCAGGGTTGAGCTACTACTACTTTATCTCAACACTGGTTTCAATTATCATCATGTTGTTAATCAAACAATTCTTTGTGGATGAGGATAAATTGAAGTTGAAAATGGCTGAACGCAAGGCAAATATGTCATCCAAGGATGGAAAGGTGAAGAAAAAATCTAAATTCCAGGAGCGTCTTGAGCAAATGCAAAAAGCGCAGATGGAACAAATAAAGAACAAGAAAAAGTAATCCGTTAGTCTCTAACCATATGATGACAAGCCATTTAGTATATTACATTGGCCAAACCTTTAGGAGGTCATCATTGGTCCTGATTCTTGGGAGTGTATTGATTCTTGCTTCATGCGCCGGAACGCGAGATATGCAAGTAAGCGTATTGCGCCCTGCAGAAATAACCATTCCTACCAACATACGTGAAATTGCCATACTGAATCGTTCAATACCAACATCAACCACTGGATTTGAAGCTTCATTAAGCGGTGAAACCCCTGTGCGCGACAAAGAACTTTCCGAGGACTGTCTGCGCGGTTTGTCGGAGACATTGAACCTCCGTGTTGGAAACGACCGTCGATTTGATGCTGTTCGTTGCGGTCAAACGATGAATGCGGCAGATGGAAAAAGTCTTGGCTTCGGAGTTCCTTTGGATTGGATAATCATTG
>JBEIKR010000122.1:0-8451 GCA_040379705.1 Crocinitomicaceae bacterium | reverse complement strand
GCTTTAAATGAACCAGAATCGGAAACCACCCCTGAATTCAAATCAAGTTCTTTGATGTGGAAGTTTGCCAACTGACGTGCAATTGACCAAATTCCAAGAGGACCGTTTGTTCCACCGTTTGTAGTTGTTCCGGATGTCCAGCCACGGTCAAATCGTTGCTCATATTCAAAACCTAGTGATATAGAGTGGTCACCGATGTTCACAGAACCAGAACCAGTTACACGGAACTGATCATTCTCTGTTTTACCGAAGTAGTTGTATGGAGAACCAATGTTAGACCACATTTGATACACTCCGGCTGGTGCATCACCATTACGAAGCGCATTTCCTTGTTGGATTTGAAAAAGGTTTTCGTAGTTATTTTCAGGATTTCCAGCGTAGATATTATAGTACTGCGTAGTGATCGCTGCAAGAGCTGCATTTGTTTCAGACGGAGTGAAATCTACTTGAATATCACGGAAACCATTGTGAACATACGTCTGTGTTGTCTGATCAAACTCATAAGAAGGACGACGTGTCGTTGTAAATGTCCCTACGTGACCATAATTAAACAGGCTGTATCCATGATTAGGATCAAACACATCATTTTTGGATTTAGAATAATCGACCATCAACGAGTAGAAGAACGACTTTACTTTTGACGAGCTCCCTTCTTTTGTATTGGTGAATCGTTGTGTCAAACGTCCAAATACTCGGTAATCCAAAGATCTGTAAACTCCAAAGTTTTGGAAATTCATCAAAGACCCAGTATAGTTGTAGTTTGAACCGTAGCTGTAGTTCATTGAACCACCGAATGTAAGGTTTACTGTTGGCCCGAGGTTGAAGTCGATTTTTGCTTGGCCTGAAACCACCGTTTGACGCGCATTCATTCTCCAAGCTGTTTTTTCAAACGCATCTTTGTTCAAGAATGAAGCATTATAGAATGTACCTTGTCCTGTGGAAGTTGGACGCAACGGATTAACCAGCAACTCATCACGCACTTCTTTTTTAATTCGGTAGCTACCTCCAGCCAATGGACGGCTATCCAGTTGATCCGTGTAGTTTCCAGAAATTAAGAATCCAAGAAGTGGCTTTGTTTTCTTACCTGTTGAGTCGCGTTTCATCAACAAAGGACCGGAGAACATACCCTCTACCAGGTTATACCCATATTTATCCAAACCATATACTTTACCGTCATAACCGTCAGGATCAGCACCATTAAAGTAGAATCCAGAAGTTACGCCTTCAATAGATCCGAAATACTTCGCAGATGGTCCACGCGTCGTTACAGCGATAATCCCCCCTGTAGCATCCCCGTAGTTTGCTGGAAGACCGCCGGTAATCACCGAAACCTCTTCAATTGCTGACTTTGGAAGATTCGCAGATCCACGAACTTTGATACCGTCTATATAGAAGTATGTACCGTCCGAACGCGACCCACGCACAGAGATTGAACCTGAACCTTCATCCGTGTTCACCCCACCTACTGTTTGAGCGACACCTGCTGCCGAGCGCACTGGGAGACGAGCAATGTCTTCACGTGTTACCGTTGAACCTGAAGCTCCTCCATCCTTATCAATCAATGGCACCTTAAAGGCGACAACCTTCATCTCTTCAATTTCCTGAATGTTTTTCGCTTTCGAAATTGTCAGGTCATCCAAGAAGCGGATTTTGTCACCCACGATGATCACACCTGTTAATACTGTAGGTTGGTAACCCTCTGTCTCGTTTCGCACTTCGACATCGTACTCACCAGCAGGCACAGAGTTAATGATGAACTTTCCATCAAAATCCGTGTTCGCTCCCCCCTTAACAGATCCACTCTGAAGCAATATCACCTTACAAAAAGGAATTGGTTGCTTTGTGTCACCATCTTTCACAGTTCCTTTTACAGTTCCCAAGCCTGTCTGTGCGAAGGCGCAAGATGCTGTAAAAAAGATACTTACTAAAACAAAGTTTAATTTTTGTAACATACGTTTAGTTTAGACATTCAACTAGTTTGTCGCTTTTAAGCCGATAAATATAGAAAAAATCGTTGGCTTTACCGAAGTGTTAAAAAAAATTAAAATCAACATTTTTTATGAATCGACATGGCTCACAAAATGTTAACCCAACATTTTCAATGGTTTGAGCTATTTTCATTGTTAATTTTCTTTCAACTAAATTTTATTTAAAAAATTGAGTTCATTTGTAAAAAGGAAATTCGGTGCAGTTCAAACAAGAAACACTTCAAATTGGGTCAGTCAACATTCATTTGCTTTACTACGATGCATTTGAGCCTGGTGATTATTTGGAGCATCTGACCGAACAAGAAACGGAACGCTATTTTTCGTTTAAGCACATCAAGCGTAAAATGGAATTTGTTGCTACGCGAATTCTTCGCCATCGTCTGTTCGGATTTACTCACATACATTATAACGAAGTCGGTGCACCTTATATAGAGGATGAAGGTTTCATTTCAATCAGTCACGCGAAAGGTGTGGTTGGTATTGCGTTTAGTAAAGAATTTAGCATTGGACTTGATCTTGAAAAAATAGACCCAAGAATGGTCAGGCTATCACCAAAGTTTCTAAGCACGTTGGAATCTGAAACATTGGATACGACGTGTCCTATTGAAATGACGAAAGTTTGGTCGGGGAAAGAAGCACTTTATAAAATGGCAGGACGCAAAGGTATCATTTTCAGTACCGAGCTTTACCTTTCTCCATTGAGCGAAAACTTGTGGAGCGGAAGAATTTGCAATGAGGAAATTGTCCTTCATACTGAAATCTCTATTTTTACCATCGAAGACCTTGTGGTATCTATCAACGTAAAAGCATTAAGATCGGAATGACACCTTATTATATAGAATCGTTCAGGCAGATAAAAAAAGGTATCGCCATACTGATTGATCCTGAAAAATGCGACAATGGTGAAAAACTCTTTGCCCTGCTCGACAAAGCGCGTTTCGCTCACGTTGATTATGTATTTGTGGGCGGTAGCACTGTAAGTCGGAATGAGTTTCAGCAAACAGTGTCAGCGATTCGCTCTCATTCTTCACTTCCGTTGATTATTTTCCCGGGATCATTTCATCAAATATCGGATCAAGCCGATGCACTCTTATTTCTCAGTTTAATTTCAGGAAGAAATCCGGATTATCTGATTGGACACCATATCTCTGCTGCGCATGAATTGTCGGAGATGAACATTGAGGTTCTTCCAACGGGTTACATATTAATTGATGGTGGGACAAAGTCATCGGTGGCGTATGTTAGTCAGACTACACCAATTCCAGGAGATTCACTTTCCATTATACGCAACACGGCAATTGCAGGAAAATTATTGGGCATGCAACTGTTGTATTTGGATGCTGGCAGTGGAGCGAAGGATCGAGTTTCTGAAAAGTGCATTGAATCAATCAGCGATCTTGGACTACCCATTATTGTTGGCGGGGGTATTCGTCAGATTAAGGAGATTGATGCGTTGCACAAGGCGGGAGCTTCTGTAGTAGTCATCGGAAACAAATTAGAGGAGGACATAGACTTCTTGTTGGATATTCGGTCGTATAAAGGTGAGTTGGATGTTAAGACGTCAAGATTTTAGGACATCAAGATTTTAAGAAAACTTCTTCGCTTTTTAAGCTTCGAAGTATGAAAGACAATTCACCTTCGCTTTTTAAGCTTCGGTGGATGAAATAGGCAAAGGACTTCAAAAAGTTACGAGTTACTAATGACGAGTTACGAGATTGGACCAACTTTGATTCGAAAGATTTTAAGGAGATTAAGATTTCAAGATGTTAAGACTATACTTTAGACAAGGGCCAAGGGACTTGATCATTCTTCGAAACTCTCAACTTGTCATTGGTCATTAGTAATTAGTAACTAAAAAAGGACCGCTACGCTGATATAATATAGAATCAATCTATGTTCTATGTTCAATACTCCAAAGTAGCCTTCAGTGACATATCCATACTCTTCGCACTGTGTGTGAGAGCACCAACAGAGATGAAATGAACGCCTGTTTCGGCATATTCACGAATATTCGCTAAAGTAATCCCACCAGAAGCTTCCACCTCAAATTCCTTTGGTATTGTTGGTAGCACTGCGGCGATTCTTTCCGGCGTAAAGTTGTCGAGCATGATGCGTTGCACTCCACCTACTTCAATCACTTGGTTTAGCTCCTCTTCATTGCGCACCTCCACTTCAATGTTGATATCTAAGTGATGTTGTTTAATGTAGGCCTTTGCACTTAAAATTGCCGGGCGAATCCCACCCGCATAATCGACGTGATTGTCTTTAAGCATGATCATGTCATATAATCCAAAGCGGTGATTTACGGCGCCCCCGATTCTCACCGCCCACTTTTCCATGTACCGAATTCCAGGTGTTGTTTTTCGAGTATCTAAAAGCTGCGTATTCGTATCTTTTATTAGGTCAACAATTTGTGCCGTTTGGGTGGCTATTCCACTCATGCGCTGCATGAAATTCAAGACGAGACGTTCCGTTGTTAGGATTGAACGTGAACTTCCGCGAACAACAAAAGCGATATCCCCTTTTTTTACCCGCGCACCATCTTGAATAAACACTTCAATGTTAAGTTCCGGATCGAAACGATGAAAAATAATTTGCGACAATTCAACACCTGCAAGAACCCCATCCTCCTTGATGATTAAACGAGCTGAACCTTGAGCATTTACTGGGACACACGATAAAGTTGAATGGTCGCCCGAGCCAATATCTTCAAGGAGCGCATTATCAATGATTTCGTAGAGCATGGAGAAAGAATTACGAATGACTAATACCAACTAGGACTTCTCGATGGATAGGCTCTCAATTAAAAAATCACCGCTCACCTTTTTAAAGTGAATCGTGACGCGAAATTCTTCAGATTTACTTTGGTAGGTTCCTATGGCGAAAGATCCATCCGATGCTTCTTTGCCTTTAAAGATAAACTTGAAAGAGGTTCCCGGTTTTTTTGTGAAGAAGTCCTTAAGTACCAAGTTGGCTTGTGACTGGCTGTAGACCCCTTCTTTTCCAAGGACATTGATGAGAATTTTTTCTTTTCCTAGAGCGGTGATGTCTTGAGCGTCATTTGATGCGAATGCATTTTCTATTGATGAATATGGGATATCACTTTGAAAATGAACACTCATAATGAGACCTAGGAGAAAAGAATAAACAACACTCATAACTAACGCGTATTTTTTTTAACGGTCGAATTTAACAAAAATAGTGCCTTAAATACCCATACTTTGTTCTTAGAGATGAATTCTTTTGTCGTGTAAACTTTCGTTGAATTAAAACTGAGTATGTAATTTCGAGGCATGAAAATCAAAATCATCTGCATTGGCAAGACGGGAAAGAAATTCTTAGAAGAGGGCGAGCAGGAATATTTAGGCCGATTAAAACATTATATTTCTGTTGAAAGAATCGAGATTCCCGACCTGAAAAACCAGCGCAATTTATCACAACATCAAATAAAAGAATTGGAGGGTAAAGAAATACTTTCTCGCTTTAGTGCTGGCGAACAACTGTATTTGCTTGATGAGCGAGGCAAAACCTACTCCTCTATTGGCTTTTCAGAATTTCTGAACGCTAGATTCAATGCTGGCGGCAAGGCAATTGTTTTTGTGATTGGCGGCGCATATGGTTTTTCTGAGGAAGTCTATAGTGAGGCGGCAGGAAAGATTAGCCTTTCAGAGATGACCTTTTCCCATCAGATGATTCGGATGATTTTTTTCGAACAGTTGTACCGAGCGATGACCATTCAGCGAGGCGAACCTTACCACCATCAATAAGCGTTCAAAAAGAAAATACCTACCTTTGAAAAAATGATAAACATTGAATAATCGTTCGGGACAGCTTCTGATAGACCGTAATTACGAGTTTTTTACTCCGTTGGATATTCTATCTACCCTCCTCGGATTATTCATCATTTGGATTATCATTTATCTTCGCACAAGACGTAACGCTCACCTGGACTATTACAAGTATTATCCTCGTGCATTTGCATTCAAAATGCTCTTCGTTTTGGCCAATTGTCTTTTCTACATTATTTCTTACGGGGCTGGAGGCGATTCAATTGGATTTTGGGATGGGGCAGTTAAGTTAAATAACCTTTTCTGGAAAGATCCAACCTTATATTTTGTTGAACTTTTTTCTGACCCTGTTGATGGCGGTCACATGCGAAATTTTGACATGACTACGGGTTATCCTGACTCACACATTTATGGCGAAATCCCGAGCTTCTTTGTGTGTAAAGTTGTTTCTATATTCTCCTTTTTTACCTTCAAGGGTTATATTTTACTGTCATTTATTTTTGGATTTATTGCGACCAATGCCTCATGGAAGCTGTTTGAATTGGTGCGTTCCTACAACCTCCACTCAGACCGAATTTTAGCGATTGCCATCTTCTTTATACCCTCCCTTAGTTTCTGGTGTGGGGGTGTTTCGAAAGATACATTCATGTGGATCAGCGTATGTTACTTTTTAGTCAATTTGTATCAGATACTTTCTCCAGAAAAGCGCAGTACGGTGTGGAATTGGTTAATGATGTTGGTTTTTCTTTATGTCATGTACAGGGTTCGGTCTTTCATGATTTTGGCTGTTTTGGCACCACTTCTTTTTGCTTACAGCGCCCGATTGGGGAGAAAATTCGGAAAACGAAGCGTGCGTCGATTTTTGATGCGATTTGCCATCATTGGAATTACAGTCGCTGGTATTATGTTTTTCTTTCAGACCACGATTGCAGATGAGTATATAAAGGAAGCGGCGGTTATTAATGAAGACATGACCAATAACAAAACATACGGTACGAATAGATACGATTTAGGGATTACGGATTATTCGCCTGTTGGCATGGCATTGGCATTCCCAAATTCCGTAATTGCAGGATTTTATCGTCCGTTTATTTGGGAGTCGCTTTCTGTGAGTTTGCTATTGAATGGCATTGAAAGTATTGTCTTGTTCTACTTCACTTTTCGATTTTTAATTTCCAAAAACATTTTTAAGCGAATAAAACGGATTCGGAATCAAGAATTCTTAGTTTTTGCCTTTTTCTTTGCGTTAATCCTCGGCTATTTTGCTGGGTTCACCTCAATTTTATTCGGAGTACTCGTGCGCTTCAAAGCACCACTTCTCCCGTTCCTTGTGATTACACTCACTTCCTATTTAATGGAGGAAAGAACTGATGAAACAGAAAATTTAATCACGGAATCTGTAGAATCTTCAGACGATCAAACATAATCGGCCATGTCATCCTCGACCTTACGGAAATACCAAAGTGAGGAAACAAAAACCACTATGACCATTGCGAAGGATATATACATCATGTCACCTGGCATTTGACCGCCAAACATGGCCCATCTAAACCCTTGAACAACCCCGGCCATTGGGTTAAGGAAATATAAGGTTGCTGCCCACTTTGGAAGCTGTTGAACGGCAAATTCAGCAGGATAAGCTATGGGAGTTACATACAAACCAATCTGAACAATAAATGGCACTACGTGCTGAAAATCGCGGTAGCGAACCGTTAAGGCGCTGAGCCAAATACCAAAACCTAATGCCGCCAAAATTCCAATCAATAAAAACACTGGTGCGAGCCAAACGTTAGAAGATGGCATAATACCATAGTAAATCATTAACACAATCATAATGACCAGCGAAATGGCAAAATCAATCATGCCCACTGCAGCCTTGGATAATGGGATAATTAAACGTGGGAAATAGATTTTTTTAACCATGCCTTGATTTGCAATAATTGATGCCCCTGAATTGGCAATCACGTATGCGAAGTAGGTCCAAATCGCCATTCCCGTCATAGTGAATAATACATGTGGCACATTGGTTTGCACCTGAATGAAATTCCCAAAAACAAGTGTAAGAATAGCCAAGGTTAATAAAGGCTGAATAAGAGCCCAAAGCAGACCAATAGTTGTTTGTGCATAGCGAACTCGGAAATCTCGCCAGGTCAGCATCAGGAACAAATCCTTATATTGATACAACTCACGAAAATCGGGCATCCACCCTTTTCGCTTTGAATCTATTGTTCTAATTCGATCCGACATGGGACAAATATAAATAGAATTTAGTGCTGCGCCTGCCTCTGCGGATTTAAAAAAGAATTTGATGCCGGGAGCAATTTGTAATTAGACAAAAGACCCGTAAGCCGCGGCTGACTGAAAGACAAAGGACAATGGACTTAATTCTTCTTCGAATTCTAGAGTATTTTAATACTGAGCAGTTCGAAGTTTGATCCAGTCTTTTGTCTTTTGTCTTTTGTCTCATTTTGTTTCTTTCCAGCCGCAGGGTCTGAAGCTGCGACTGGGGAAACTTGAAACACACACTTTACGTTATTCTAATTTGATGTCCTATTGGACAATGGACTCAAGGACAAAGGACAATGGACTTAATTCTTCTTCGAATTCTAGAGTATTTTAATACTGAGCAGTTCGAAGTTTGATCCAGTCTTTTGTCTTTTGTCTTTTGTCTTTTG
>JBEIKR010000121.1:0-8477 GCA_040379705.1 Crocinitomicaceae bacterium | reverse complement strand
TCCTACAGTGAAGTTATTGTCCTTATTGTAAAAGCTGTTGTACTGACCATACATGAAATTGGCTGTTGTCTTTGGAAGTCCAGCATTGGCTTTTCCGTTCAAAATTTCAATTTCCGACTGTAGCTGTGTTGCCTTAAACGCCGCATTATTTTTCTCCGCAAGGGATAGGCACTGATCGAGAGTTAATTGTTCACTTACCTGCGCATTGGTCCCAAATGCAAGCAGAATGAGTACGATGGACAATCCCTTAGATAAATTTCGCTTTTTCTTCATGGTACCTTCAAAGAGGATATAAAATATCGGCAATACGAAAAGAGTCAGTAATGTCGAGGTAATCAATCCCCCGATGACAACCGTGGCCAGAGGCTTTTGAACTTCAGCCCCGCTGCCGTGTGAAATCGCCATCGGTAAGAATCCGAGTGATGCAACCAATGCTGTGAGCATCACTGGGCGTAGTCGAACGCGAGTTCCCATAAGTACAATTCTTAGTCGATTGGTATATCCTTCTTTTTTGAGTGCGTTAAACTCGGAAATCAACACGATCCCATTGAGTACTGCAACACCGAATAGGGCGATAAATCCAACACCTGCTGAAATTGAAAATGGCATTCCTCTTACCCAAAGCGCTAGAACTCCACCTACCGCCGCAATAGGAATGGCTGAAAAAATAAGTGCCGCTTGTTTCATCGATTTAAAGGTTAAGTACAACAAGAAGAATATCAAGAGGAGAGAAACAGGAACGGCAATGGACAAACGCTTTCGCGCATTCTCCAAGTTTTTAAATGTTCCACCATAGGTTGGGAAATATCCCGGTTCGAACTTCACTTTTGTATCAATATTCGATTGAAGTTCGTTGACAATGCTTTCGACATCACGCCCTCGCACATTGAACCCGACGATGATTCGACGTTTTGCATCATCACGTTGAATTTGATTTGGCCCTTTTTGAAATTCCACATGTGCCAATTCTTCTAACGGAACCATAATACCCGTCGGGGATGTTACAGAAACAGATTTCAAATCTTCGGCCGACATGCGAATGGTAGAATCCAATTTCACCACGACATCAAATCGTTTTTCACCTTCAAACAATAAACCTGCTGTTTGTCCTGCGAAACTTATGTTGATGACACGATTCACCTCTTCAATTGAAATGTTGTATTTGGACAATGCAGCGCGATCAAATTGTACAATCATTTGAGGCAAACCTGACATTTGCTCTACGTAAACATCCTGCACACCCTCAATGCTGGAAGCTAATTTTCCTATTTGATTGGCGTATATGCCAAGTTTCTCCAAGTCTTCGCCATAAATTTTAACCACAACATCTTGTTTAGCTCCCGTCATGAGCTCATTGAAGCGCATTTGTATAGGTTGTTGGAATCCGAACGACACTCCAGGCAGTGATTCTTCTAATTTTGCTTGAATTTTCTCTGCCAGTTCTTCTTTAGTGGATGCTGAAACCCATTGATCCTTGTCCTTCAAGATAATCATCAAGTCGCAGGCCTCCATTGGCATCGGATCGAGTGGAATTTCTGCAGTACCAATTTTTCCAACTACTTGCTTGACCTCGGGAAAATTCTTCAAAATCACCTTTGATGCCTTGGTCGTAGCATCAATCGTTTTCGTCAAACTTGTACCTGTCAACAGGCGTGTTTCTACCGCGAAATCACCCTCATCCAAGGAAGGAATAAACTCCGCTCCTAAGCGGGAAAAAAGCATGAAGCTTACTACTATCAGTGCAATCAATCCCCCAAGAACAATGCGTTGATTTCTCAAGAATGCATTCAAGCCCGGGATGTATTTCCGTTTGATGGCATTGACAATTTTATCGCTAATGGTTTCTTTCACTACGATGTTCTTGCTCAAGAAGACAGAGGATATCATAGGTACATAGGTTAAAGACAGAATCAGCGCTCCGACAATAGCGAACATAACTGTTTGTGCCATTGGCTTAAACATTTTTCCTTCTATCCCCACAAGCGCGAGCAAAGGAAGGTAGACGACAAGAATGATAACCTGACCAAAAACGGCACTTTTACTAAATTTTGAAGCCGATTGATAGACTTGCTCATCGAGTTGACCTTGTGTCAGGCGAACATTCCCGCGATGGTATAAAAAGTGAAGTGTTGATTCAACGATGATTACAGCGCCATCGATGATCAATCCGAAGTCCAAGGCGCCAAGGCTCATAAGGTTTCCAGATACTCCGAAGACATTCATCAATGAGATGGCAAACAACATGGCTAACGGAATCACCGAAGCGACGATGAGACCCGCACGGAGGTTTCCAAGTAGAAGGACCAAAACAAAAATGACAATCAATGCCCCTTCAATCAAATTGGTAGAAACGGTTGAAATCGCATTATTTACCAGCTTCGTTCTGTCGAGATAGACCTGTATTTCGACGCCTTCTGGTAAGGTTTTTCGGATTTGATCCATTCGTTCCTTCACTTTGGAAATCACCTTCGATGAATTAGCACCCTTAAGCATGAGTACGATTCCGCCAACTACTTCACCATCACCATTATTGGTTAGCGCCCCGTAGCGAACTGCGGAACCAACTCTAACAACTGCGACATCTTTAACAAGTACCGGTATTCCTTCTTCGCTTTGTGCAATAACGGTAGATTCAATATCATCCATCGACTTCATGAGTCCGTCTGTGCGGATATAGGTCGTTGTTGAATTGCGTTCAATGTAGGCTCCACCCGTATTTTGATTGTTCGCGCCTACGGCATGAAACACGTCACTCACAGAAAGTCCAAAACCTTTCAGTTGTACGAGATCTACAGCGATTTCATATTGTTTCAATTTTCCACCGAAACCACTCACATCCGCAACACCTTCAACCCCTAAAAGTTGACGACGTACAATCCAATCTTGAATGGTCCGAAGCTCGGTAGGATTGAATTGATCCTCATACCCTTTTTTTGGACGGACGATGTATTGATAGATTTCACCAAGACCTGTACTCAACGGAGCCATTCCTGGCGTTCCAAATCCATCAGGAATTTGATTCTTGGCTTCTCCCAAGCGTTCAGTGACCTGTTGCCGTGCCCAGTAAATATCTGTGTCTTCGGTAAAGACGACAGTTACGACACTTAAGCCAAAGCGACTGAATGAACGAATTTCCTCGATTCCAGGAATGGTCGCCATGGTTTGTTCGACAGGGAATGTAACGAAGCGTTCGATGTCCTCTGCTCCCGAGGATGGGGCACTTGTTACAATCTGAACTTGATTGTTGGTAATATCTGGAACGGCGTCAATCGGCAATTCCATTAAGGAGAATACTCCCCAGACAATGAGCCCTATGGTCATGACAGCAACGATTAATTTATTGCTGATTGACCAATGAATGATCTTATTTAACATAGAAAATGGGGTTAATGAAAAAATTGACTATTTAGTCAATGATATGCACTAAGCCATTTTAGGAGGATTCCAGATGCTCAAGGAAACCGAAACGATTTTATCGCTAGGCTCGCCGAAGAGCGATGGAATTTCAATCGTTTCAACTAGTTGTTGGAACGTAGGAATATGTATTTCTGATTGAATATGTGCCAAGACCGTCACCGTTACTACGGTAGATTTGAATGGCATGTTTTGTTCATCACCTGAAGAGATTGCATTGTTGAAATAATGCTCTTTAACGAAAGAAAAAAATGATGTAAAAGGTTTATTGCCTTCTTGATGTTCTTCGTAATGTTCAACAAGCTCATTCAGCTTAAGAAATTGTCCACCTTACATATTTGGCGCAAGGGAAAGTACGCCAAAAAGTAGTGCGAAAAATATCGAGAACAATTTCATACGACAAAGGTATGGAAATTTGTATAGTTATAAAACTAAGCCAAGGTACTTGGTGGACCAAAATTCATTGGTGGCATTGGCGGGCCATTTGAATCGTCTACCAATCCAAAATGTTGTTCATAATTCTGCATATTCTCAATCATGGCACGCATAAAACGCTTTGCATTTTGTGGCGTCATAATCACGCGAGACCTCACCTTTCCTTTCGGCATTCCTGGCATCATTTGGATGAAGTCGCATACAAACTCCGCTTGAGAATGTGTAATTACGGCTAAATTGGAATATACACCCAATGCAGTTTCTTCATTGAGCTCAATATTGACTTGATTTTCGTTGTTGTTTTCCATAGTTGATATTTCGCAAGTGAAGGTAGCAATATTCGGTAAAGTATAAAACACAAAAGGAGCGTTTCCGCTCCTTTTGACTAATTATGTTTGTTTGATTATTCTTCAATCAGCTCATTGTAAGCATCAAGAGAACCAACATTCATTTTTTGGAAATCACGTACACCTGTTCCCGCTGGGATCAAGTGACCAACGATTACATTTTCTTTCAATCCAAGAAGGTGATCTTCTTTTCCTGAGATTGCTGCTTCGTTAAGGACTTTTGTAGTTTCCTGGAACGATGCTGCAGAGATAAATGATTGCGTTTGTAGTGAAGCACGTGTGATCCCTTGCAACAAAGGTGTTGATGTTGCTGGTACGGCATCTCTTGCAATCACTAATTGCTTATCTGAACGTTTCATTTGAGAATTTTCATCTCTCAATAGACGAGCGGAAACAATTTGTCCTGCTTTCAATTCTGGAGAATCTCCTGGATCAACAACGACCTTCTGACCGAAGATAGCGTCATTTTCTTCCATGATATCTGCTTTGTGAACAGATTGACCTTCCAAGAAACGTGTATCACCTGCATCGATGATTTCCGCTTTAAGCATCATTTGGCGAACGATTACTTCGAAGTGTTTATCGTTAATTTTAACCCCTTGAAGTCGGTAAACCTCTTGGATTTCATTTACGATATACTCTTGTACTTTCGTTGGACCTTCGATGTTCAAGATATCATTTGGTGTAATAGCACCATCAGAAAGAGGTTGACCAGCGCGAACGAAGTCATTCTCTTGAACCAAGATATGTTTCGATAGAGGAACGAGGTACTTGCGAACATCACCTGTTTTCGAAGTGATTTGAATTTCACGGTTACCACGCTTGATTTTACCATATTCTGCAATACCATCGATTTCAGAAACTACAGCTGGGTTTGATGGGTTACGTGCTTCGAACAATTCCGTTACACGTGGAAGACCACCAGTGATATCCCCTGTCTTACCAGACACACGTGGAATCTTCACAAGAATTTCTCCCGCTTCAATCATAGCTCCTTCTTTCACAGCGATGTGCGCAGATACTGGAAGTGAGTATTCGCGAAGAATTTCCGCTGATTTCGATTTACCTTCATAGATATGGATCGCAGGGTTTTTCTTCTTGTCGCGTGATTCAGTAATTACCTTTTCAGCATACATTGTTTGCTCATCGACTTCTTCACGGTAAGTAACACCTTCGATAATGCTATCAAAGACAACTTTCCCTGACACTTCAGAAATGATTACCGCGTTGTATGGGTCCCACTTACAAATGACATCACCTCGCTTGATTTTTGAGTTATTCTCTACAACCATTTCAGATCCGTAAGGAATGTTTGCCGTCATGACAACCACACCTGTTTTATCATCCGTAATTTTCAATTCAGCTGAACGACCAACGACAACAACGACTTTCGTACCGTCTGCGTTTTTCTTTTCAATGGTGCGAAGTTCATCAATTTCCAATTTACCAGATGCTTTCGCTTTCAAGCTTGATACATCCGCAATGTTAGAAGCGGTACCCCCAACGTGGAATGTACGAAGTGTCAACTGAGTTCCTGGTTCACCAATCGACTGTGCAGCGACAACTCCTACAGAGTCACCTTGCTGTGCCAAGCGGTGATTGGAAAGGTTTCGTCCGTAACATTTTGAACATACACCACGGCGCATTTCACATGTCAATACAGAACGAATTTCAACTTCTTCAATTCCTGCTTTTTCAATTTTCGCAGCCACTGATTCAGAGATCAACTCTCCAGCAGCAACGATCAATTGATCAGATTCAGGAACATATACGTCGTGAACCGAAGTTCTACCGAGGATACGGTCAACCAATGGTTCAACAATTTCATCATTTTTCTTCAATGACGTAGCAACGATACCGCGAAGTGTACCACAATCTTCCGCATTGATGACAACATCTTGAGCGACATCCACCAAACGACGAGTCAAGTAACCTGCATCGGCCGTTTTCAAGGCTGTATCGGCAAGACCTTTACGTGCACCGTGGGTAGAGATAAAGTACTCAAGGATCGAAAGACCTTCCTTAAAGTTTGAAAGGATTGGGTTTTCGATAATTTCTTGAGAGCTTGCACCCGACTTTTGCGGTTTCGCCATCAATCCACGCATACCAGAGAGCTGACGAATCTGTTCTTTCGAACCACGAGCTCCTGAATCAAACATCATGTAGATTGAGTTAAACCCTTGACGGTCGCTTTTCAGCTGTTCCATCAACGTATGTGTCAATCGTGAGTTTGTATGCGTCCAGATATCAATGATCTGGTTGTATCGTTCATTGTTTGTAATGAGACCCATGTTATAGTTCACCATTACATCTTTCACTTCATTTTCAGCTTTCAATACCAATTCTTCCTTTTCTTTCGGAATAATGATATCATCCAAGTTGAACGAAAGACCACCTTTGAAGGCCATGTCGTAACCAAGTTCTTTGATATCATCCAAGAATTGAGCTGTACGCGATGTTCCAGAGATTTTCAATACTTCACCGATGATATCACGAAGTGCTTTCTTCGTCATTACGTCGTTGATGAAACCAACTTCACGAGGTACGCGCTCATTGAAAAGCACACGACCACATGTTGTCTCGATCAATTGAATTTCTGGTTCACCTTGCTCGTTCAAATCATAGGTTTTCACTTTGATGTGTGCGTGCAAGTCAAGCTGACGCTCGTTGTATGCGATGATTACCTCTTCTGGAGAATAGAATGTACTTCCTTCACCGCGAACGATAACATCTGCAGTAGATTTTTTACCTTTTGTAATATAGTAAAGACCAAGCACCATATCCTGAGAAGGCACGGCGATTGGCGCACCATTCGCTGGGTTCAAGATATTGTGTGATGCCAACATCAACAATTGCGCTTCAAGAATTGCAGCATTACCCAACGGTAAGTGCACCGCCATCTGGTCACCATCGAAATCGGCGTTGAAGGCTGTCGTTACCAATGGGTGAAGGCGAATTGCTTTTCCTTCGATCAGTTTAGGTTGGAACGCTTGGATACCTAAGCGGTGAAGCGTAGGGGCACGGTTCAAAAGAACAGGGTGTCCTTTCAATACGTTTTCCAAGATATCCCAAACAACTGGCTCCTTGCGATCAACAATTTTCTTTGCAGATTTCACTGTTTTCACGATACCACGCTCAATCATCTTACGGATAATGAACGGTTTGTATAGCTCCGCAGCCATGTCTTTAGGAAGACCACATTCATGCAATTTCAAATCTGGTCCAACGACGATTACCGAACGTGCCGAATAATCCACACGCTTACCAAGTAGGTTTTGACGGAAACGACCTTGCTTACCTTTCAATGAATCAGAAAGTGATTTCAACGGACGATTAGATTCCGTTTTCACTGCTGATGATTTTCTTGAGTTATCGAACAATGAATCGACTGCTTCTTGAAGCATACGTTTTTCATTTCGAAGGATTACCTCTGGTGCTTTAATTTCTATCAAACGCTTCAAACGGTTGTTACGAATAATCACACGGCGATACAAGTCATTTAAATCTGATGTCGCAAAACGACCACCATCCAATGGCACCAATGGGCGCAATTCAGGTGGAATAACTGGAACAACTTTCACAATCATCCATTCAGGACGGTTGTCAATACGCTCTTGAGATTCACGCATTGCTTCCACCACTTGAAGACGTTTCAACGCTTCATGCTTTCTTTGAACAGACGTTTCGTGTCCAGCTTGGTGACGCAAGTCGTACGCTGTTTCATCCAATTTCAAGGACTTCAACAAGTCGTACAATGCTTCAGCACCCATTTTCGCGATAAACTTGTTTGGATCTGCATCCTCCAAGTATTGGTTTTCCTTTGGAAGTGTATCAAGAATATCCAGGTATTCTTCTTCAGTTAAGAAATCCAAACGCTTCAACGAAGAACCGTCCAAGCTCGTTGCGATACCTGCTTGAATTACGACATAACGCTCGTAGTAAATGATTTGGTCCAACTTCTTTGTTGGCAAACCTAGCAAGTAACCAATTTTATTTGGAAGTGAACGGAAGTACCAGATGTGAGCTACAGGAACAACAAGTGAAATGTGTCCCATACGCTCGCGACGTACCTTCTTTTCCGTTACTTCTACTCCACAGCGGTCACAAACGATTCCTTTGTAACGAATACGCTTATACTTCCCACAGTGGCACTCATAATCTTTAACCGGTCCAAAGATCCGTTCACAAAACAATCCATCTCTTTCCGGCTTATACGTACGGTAGTTGATTGTTTCCGGTTTAAGCACTTCTCCACTTGATTGCTCAAGGATCACCTCAGGC
>JBEIKR010000120.1:0-8645 GCA_040379705.1 Crocinitomicaceae bacterium | reverse complement strand
AGCATGTCGAAATCATAATCCGTAATCTTCGGATTACTTTCCACATAATAGTGATAATTGTGTTGATCGATTTCTTTTGAAAGGCTTAAAATCGCTGCTTTTGCTTCCTCTTTATTCATGGAATAAATTTAAGGCTTTTGCAGCATCAGCATACGGTTTTTGCCTTGTAAATCTTTCCTCAATTCAATGTTAACAAACCCAATATCGCGCATCAGTTTCATAGTTTTTTCTCCTAGTTGCTCATGAATCTCAAAAAAAACCAGTCCTTTTGACTTTAAATATCTCATGGCGGAAAATCCGATCGAACGATAAAAAATTAAGGGTTCAAGGTCCGAAACAAAAAGTGCCATTTCTGGCTCGTGTTGAAGCACATTCGTTTGCATCTGTTCACGATCTGATTCTGGAATATAGGGCGGATTTGAAACGATGCAATCAACACTATCATCTTCGAATTGGGTCAAACTTTCTAATTTCAACACATCTCCTACTCTAAAATGCACTTCAAGGTGAAGTGCTTTCGCATTTTCATTCGACAAATCGATGGCTTGAGAAGAAAGATCCATTCCAAGCAACTCCCATGTTGGATTCATGTGTTTCAAGGCAAGGGCGATACACCCCGAACCCGTGCATAAGTCCACTACTTTTAATCCTTGTGAGGCGTTAAAATGCATGGAAATCCAATGTGCCAACTCTTCTGTTTCTGGCCGTGGAATCAATGCGCGTGCATCCGTTTTAATCTCCAAATTGCAAAATTGAGTAGACCCAATAATGTATTGAAAGGGCTCGTTATTGAGTAAGCGCTTGACGATAGATCGCAAGTACAGTAAATCCGATTCCGAAAGCAAATGGTCATCACTAAGCATGTAATCGGATAGGGATAATTTAAGCCGTTTACAAATGGATTCTCGGATTATTTGTCGTAGTTCGGACGCTGAGAAATGTTCCTTCAGACGGTCCTGCAAGTACGCCTTTGCGGCACGGATGGAATTATTTTGAACAAACATAGATCCTTCTTACTAGTATTTTACAAGTGTTTGATCATCCATAAATCACAGGCGTAATGCCCGGATTCCCCAAGAGGATGGTCTAATTTTTGAAATCCCAAACGCTCGTACAAAGTAATTGCTTTTCCCAATTCCGGCATCGTCTCTAGATAGACAGATTGGTAACCTAGTTCTCTTGCTGACTGAATACTTTTCTCCATCAAGATGCCGCCTACTCCATGATTTCGAGCTTCGGCATTTACATACAATTTCACCAATTCAACGGTCCCTTCAGGAAGGCCCTTCGTCGGAAAAACACCACAACCTCCGACAACACTATTTTTACATTCTGCAATAAAATACCTGCTTTTTTCTTGATCAAACAGCTGAAACAAGTCATCTATAGTTGGATCTGTGTAAACTGTTCCTGGTCGAGCGACTCCAAATTCTTCCAAGGCAGTGCGTATGACTTTCGCAATAAAAGGGTTGTCGGATTTTTGAAGATCACGAATGACAATGTTCTCCACTGAATTAATTCTTCGGTTTGAAATAATAGGTGAATCCAAATCCGGCAATCAAGGAACCATTGATTTTACTAAACTCGGTTGTTTCGTAACCACCCAAGGTTTGAAGACCTATCATGTACGGTTGAAATGCATAGCCTTGAAGCCCATACCCTATAAAAAAACGAAACGATGTAAATTCATCTGCAGTTAAGATTAGCCCCATGCTTGGTTCGATGTACCACGCTTCAGCTACATATGGATTTTGCCCATACACCTTGTTCATGTCCGTGTCGAAATAGCTTTGTGTGTAGCCTATTTTCATGCTGAAGTCCGTCGCAAAACGATCTGTATGGAACTTCTCCCAACCTGCTTTGACAAAAGCTCCACCGGTATGCATTCCCCCAAATACTTTTTTTGGCACTTTAAATTCATTGATGGTGAAATAAGAATACATAATCCCCGCCCCCAAGATGAGATGATTCTTAAAGGCATACTGGTAATACGGGGCGACATTCACCAATCCCTGCATGATGTTTTTGAATGGTTTATTCGTCACACCATTAGGAAGTGCGAGTTCAACATTGAACGTATGTCGTGGTTCAATGGTTTGAGCTTTTGATGTATAAAAACAAAAACACAAAAAAGATATATTTAGTAGCAGACGCATAGCAAAAGTGAAGATAGCACTTATTTTATTATTTCGAATTCTCAGAGTCAATTAAGCCCATTTTTGTAAGCAAGAAAGTCGCATTCATATTCTGACAAACACCTTCGCGCAACTGATAATCGAATGAAAGCTCATTGTTCGAAATAACAGAATCAAAGCTTTGATTAAAATAGTCTGAATCATCATTGGCCAAATTGCACAGTGATAAGTCGTGCGTGGCGATGATTCCCATGCAGCCAAGTCGTTTCATCTTTTGCAAAAACAGTGCAGAACCTTTTTCCTTATCAATGGAATTTGTTCCCTTTAAAATTTCATCAAGAATCACAAATACGCTCTCCCCAGCCTCCATTGCCTCCATGATGCTTTTTAATCGAGATAATTCAGCATGAAAATAAGAACTCTTAGCGTTCAAATCATCGGATGTACGCATGCTCGAGTACAACTTTCTGTTCGGCAGCTGACAAGACGTTGCTAGCACTGGAAATCCAGCATTGGCGCAAATAAACGCCAAACCAACGCTTCGTAGGAAGGTACTCTTACCAGCCATATTCGGTCCAGTAATAATTAAAAATCGATGGTCATCCGTAAAAAGCAAATGATTGCCTTGACGCGATTCTTCCGGAACGAATGGATGTTTTAAATCAATAATTTGTGGTGCACAATCCTCCTGAATTGTGGCAAAAACAGAATCTGGATGGTTAAATCGATAAATCGCAGCACTCACCCAAACTTCCAAGGCTGGAAACAATTCAAGGTGCTGATCGAAATCCTGACCGTATTTTTTTTGCCACTGCGCGTATTGATGATGTAGTTGAAGGTCCCAAGCTAAAAAAATGTTCAACAAGACGCCAACAGGCAAATTCATCCGGTAATCGATGCGTTCTTGAAGCCGTTCAAGTGAAATCAATGCTTTTTGCAAAGATTGGTCGCCTTTCATTCGCTCCTCAATGTATGCTCGAAACTTTTCATTTTCTATAGTTAGGCGCGCTAACAGGTCCATTTGTCTTCGTCTAATCTTGGTCACATTGGCTACGCTTCCTAATTCAGCCGCCAATTTGTTGGTTTGCTTCAATCCAGAACCGATGTAAATAAGAATCAGAGACGCATACATCAAAAAGATGGCTGAAGAAACAAGGCCAATTCCAAAAAGAATCGCCATTGTAATGGAACAAACTGGGATTCCAATGCGAAGAAATCCAGCAAATAAATGTTTGCCAACCGAGACATTTTTGACTTTTCGTATGTCATGTCGAAAATCAGACGGTTCAGCGAGTAATCCTTCGGCACAAAACCCTTGATTCCATGCCATGTGATGCTTTAACTCCTCAATTGCCGAATGGTCCAGAATGCGCGTTGATGAACCATACGAAAGTTTTTCTGCTAAACGATTGGCTCCTTCCTCCGATACTGTTCTATTGATCAATTGATAAAAACTCCCTTCACCAAACACGTCCATATCGGATGAATACGCATGCATTGAATTGATGTATGAAGCTCCATTTGCGAAACCTGACCAGTCACCTTTGAGCGCATTGAGCTCCAAACGATTGAGTTCGGCAGTTTTTCTATGCTTATCGCGCTGATAGCGAACATTTACGCCGAGTTTGACCAACCACAAAAAAGCAGTCAACGCAACACCAACAATATAAACAAGCACCGAGCCATCAAAAATAAAGAATGACAAGAATGCCAGAGTGAAAATGCCGAGACGAATGGTTCCTAATCCGTGGAGTTTTTTCTTAAAAACATCTGCTTGTCGCGAGTGAACAGCCAGTTGCTCCTCGTAAAAGATATGTCGTTGTGTTTGATTCATGAATTACAAAATTACGAATGAATTGCTGCATAAAGTCCCAATTTTGAGATAAACTCTTCGCACAGAAATTGAAAAAACGTACTTTTAAGGTATGAATAAAAAGATCGAACGTATAAAACTCACCCGATTTGGTAATCTTGAGCTTTTGGCCAAGCAAGTTGTGGAAGGATTTATCACTGGTCTACACAAGAGTCCGTTCCATGGATTCTCCGTTGAATTTGCTGAGCACCGCATTTATAATTCGGGGGAATCGACGCGACACATCGACTGGAAATTGTTTGGGCGAACAGAAAAACTCTTCACAAAAAAATACGAGGAAGAAACAAACCTTCGCTGTCAAATCGTCATTGACTGCTCTGGATCGATGTATTTCCCCAAAGATGCAGAACTCAATAAATTTGATTTTTCCGTGTATGCTGGAGCTTCCTTGATTGAGTTATTAAAGCGCCAACGCGATGCTGTTGGTCTTACCTTTTTTTCAGATAAAATAGAGATTCATACAGCCGCGAAATCTTCTATCGCGCATCATCGTTATTTGTACAGCGAATTGGAAAAACGCATGTTGAATTATTCGGACGCACTTCAAAAGAATACCAATGCAGTAAAAGCACTAGATGATGTCGCTGAATTGTGCCATACACGAAGCTTGATCATTATTTTCTCGGATTTATTGGATGACCCTGACAAGACGGATGATTTATTTCGTGCCATTCAACATATGAAACACAACAAGCATGAGGTAATCTTATTCCATGTAGTGGATCAAAAAACGGAAGTAGATTTTGACTTGGACAATAGACCCTACGAATTGATTGACATGGAAACAGGTGAACATATGCGCTTGCAACCAGGAGAAATCAAGGAGCTGTATAAGTCTTCTGTCAATGCGTATTTTGACGAATTAAAAATTCGATGCATGAACTATGGGATTGACTTTATGCCCGTTGATATTGCAGCTGGGTATGATCAGGTATTGCAACAATACCTATTGAAGCGTCAAAAACTCTATTGATTCACATTCGCCTCCTAGCCTTCTGCCAAGAAAAAACCACTATCTTTCCAAAAAAAATTCAAATGATTATTCAAGAGAACACGGTAGTTTCTTTGAACTACACCCTTAAAAACCACAACACTGGCGAACTAATTGAAGAAACAAGCACAGAAAATCCTATGGTTTTCCTGTACGGTGTTGGCGGCATTATCCCTGAGTTTGAGTTCAATTTACAAGGAAAAAAAGTAGGCGATGCATTCGATTTTTCCATTGAGTCAGCTCGCGCCTATGGGCAACAAGATGAAAATCAAATCGCGATGATTCCTGTAGATGTCTTTTTAGATGAGTCAGGAAAATTTGATGCAGAGTACTTTAAAGTAGGAGCCATTGTTCCAATGTCTGATTCTGAAGGCAATCACCTTCGTGGAATTGTACTTGACGTTGAACCAGAATTCGTGCGTATGGACTTCAACCATCCGTTGGCAGGAATTGATTTACATTTCAGCGGTGTGATTTTAGAATTGCGTGAGGCAACCGAAGATGAGATTTCACATGGACATGTGCATGGACCAGGTGGCCATCATCATTAAATCATATAGATTTTACATATGCATTGATTAGCCTCTTGAAAATTCAAGGGGCTATTTTCCTTTAAACAACTGGGATATTTGCTCATACCTTACCTCGATGAAAAATACCATTTGGGATGGTGTGAACCTATTGTAATTGAAAGCAATTTTCTAATTTCGATCCATGAAGAAAAATTCACTGTTGCGCAAGGTGCTTCGTATAGTATTGAAATTCATCATTGGTTTCATTGCGTTTATCCTACTCTACTTGTTACTCGCATATGTTTTGGGTCATATTTCTGTCGGGAAGTCGAGCAAAAAATCTGCAAACACTATTGAAGTGCACTTGATCAATAACGGGATGCATACGGATATTGTCATGCCGATAAAAACAAAGTACAAAGATTGGGGACATACCTTTCCACTTGAAAACACCAAAGCGAAAGACACATTGGTAAAATTGGTATCCGTTGGTTGGGGAGACAAAGGATTTTATTTGCACACACCCCAATGGAGTGAACTTAAATTTTCTACCGCCTTTAAGGCTGCTTTTTGGCTTAGTTCAGCGGCGATGCACGTCACCTATTACCGCGAAATTCCAGATCATGTTGAACACGTTCGATTCTACATGTCCCCAAAAGAATACCGACAACTGATTCATTATATTGAACGTTCCTTATTGAAAAGGCGCCATCGTTCTATACACATCCCAACGAATGCCGTGTACGGTGATAACGATGCATTTTATGAAGCAAAGGGCAGTTACAGCTTTTTGCACACGTGCAATACCTGGGTAAACTCTGCATTGAAATCGTGTGGGCATAAAGCATCCGTTTGGACACCATTTACATCTGGAATATTTTACCATTATTCGAAGTAATGCGTGCTTTCCTCCTATCCATCCCACTGTTTTTTGGCATCTCTTCCTCCCTTAGTGCCCAACGAAACAACACGCAAAAACGTACTGTCGGACTCACTTCTTATTATTTTTGGGAGGAAGATTCCCTTGGAATCATCCGCAATGGAACCATTGAAAAACCTTATTTGCAAAATTTCAATGTCATCATCGGGCGAGAACTTCGCGACAAGGAACAACAAACAAAGTTGAAGCAGGTAGTTCGTGGTATCGCTGATTTTGTGGAAGACAACTCAAACCGTCAACGTCGCTCTCGAAATTTCAAAAACAATGACAGCTTAAAATTCCCATTTTTCAGAACCCCTTCAGAATCAATCGGAAGCATACTATACATCCGCCATGAAGGAAAATGGATTTTCAAAATCCGGAAAAATGTGATTTATTTCGATTACAACGAATATAACCAGTTGCGATTTAAGTCCACCAAGGACAGCATTGTCACCCCAACAATTGGGGTAAATATCCCAACAAATGGGCAATATACAGTGTTTTCCTATTGGACGAAAGATCCAATCACAGGTCAGCGATCTATCGCAAGGCAAGAAATCTGGAATTACGCAGGTGAAAATGTAACGTCTTTTTTTACTGCATCGAATAGACCAGAATCTCGTCGCATCTTGGTGTTTTCAAATGGGTATCGCGGGGTTACAAAAAATTGGGATCCAACAGACAATCTCATTACAACATTTGACCGCTATTGGTATTGGCAATCCTTTGATGACACCCTACTTGCACGTTTTAGGCCGGATGAAAAATGGTATATCAATGGGAGCATGGGGGTTAGTACCTCAACCCATCGTTCTATTGGAGGATTTGGAATAAGTTATCTTGCTGCTAAGTGCTTTCCTTGGACAAAAAAATCAAAAATCCTCTTAAACCAAAAAGAAAACGCCATTGGGTTTGAGAAAAGGAAACAACAAGGTAGAATCGCTGGAAAGGCCTTTATTCAACAACGAAATACCTTCCCAGCGATAGATAATCCCAAAGACACCTTGGATATTGTTTGCCACAGTATGGGATATGCCTATGCCCTCGGGTTTATAGAGGAAGTAAAGACTTCCGTTGTATTTGGTCGCTTTGTCATCATAGCTCCTGAAGGTGCTTGCACCGATAATCCAGACTGGACGTTGTTTAAAAGTGCATGGCAATATGGAAGTGCATTCAACGATGGATCTCCTGTTTCGGAGCAAGACGGTGTGGCTCCACAGTGTTTAGTCAAAGACATTGAGAAATATGATTCCTGCTGTTTCGGAAAAATCACACAACCGAAGGACTGGACCAAGAAAGGATTTAGAGAAAGTCATGAAATGCCTTACATCCGATGGATTTTTGAAGCAATACCTACCGAATCTCCTGCCTATATTCGACGTTGAGTCAAAGGGGAAACCGAAAAAACCAAATCGAATCGCAATCCATTGTCCTCACTAAATTTTTGTGTACCCCCGAGCTGTTCTGTTAACGCTTCAATCAACACCATACCCATTCGGTCGCTGCTTTTTTGCATATCTTGTAATCCACTTCCATTGTCACGAATCGTCACCTGAAGCAAGTCTCCATCTTTCCGTTTAATTTCGATATAAATCTTTGGGGCTGATGTATGATTAAATGCATGTTTCATGGCATTCGTGATGATTTCATTCAGTATCAAGCTCAATGGAATCGCTATCGATACCTCAATTGTTAGCTTCTCTACTAAAATTTCAAACTTCACCTTGTTGAACGGGTTGAAACTGTTTGATATTTCCTTTACTAAGTCCTCTACATACCCATCCATGTCCACCGCACTGGCGTTTCCATCGCTGTACATTCGGTCATGAACAAGAGACATTGACATCACTCGTGCTTTTACATCTTCGAGATCTTGTTGTGTTTCTTTATTCTCAGAGATGTTGCGTTTCAAATTCAATAATCCAATAATTACCGCCATATTGTTTTTAACACGGTGGTTTACTTCGGCGAGCAATATTTTCTGTTCCTGCAGGGAAAGTAATAGTGACGTTTGTTGTTGGTAATACGTATAGACAACTGTAAACGTAAAAACCAATGAAACCACAAAGAGCATAATGTAATTAAGGTGACGGGAGAGATTTGGATTTAATGAGCGGTCTAGAAACCAAGAAAACCAAGCAAATTGAAAGGAAAGCAACACGAATACCACACAGATCAACGTGAAAGCCAAATTGAAATAAAAGTAAAAAGT
>JBEIKR010000119.1:0-8714 GCA_040379705.1 Crocinitomicaceae bacterium | reverse complement strand
TTTGTCTTGGGAGAGCATTATACGCAATCGAAAGAGTATCTAATCAGATACTATCTTTGACAAACCATATTCTAGACACTATCGCACAAGCACTTTTTTCACCATGGTTTGGCCATTCCAATCTACATGCAAAAAGTACATTCCATTGCTTAGGTCCACCCCAGAGAACTGAATCTGATTTGTTCCATTTGCGACATCGATGGATTCCGCTTTTAGTACTTCATTGTTTGCATTCAACAACTTAAGAGTAGCATTCCCTGCAATGTTGGTGTTTAATTCAACGTTGAAATCTCCATCTGTAGGGTTTGGATAAACCGTCAACACATCATCCTGATCTGCGCAACGTGCATGAATTGGATCGTATATTTTTTCTGTTCCATCGTTATCTATTTGAACAAGGCGATAGTATCCATTATAGCGGATTGATTCATAATCTTCAAATTGATACTTCGTCGTTTCTGTGCTATTCCCTGCGGCAACAACTTCTGAAATTCCCTCCCAAACATTCCCGTCCATACTTTTTTCGAGGACAAAAAAGGCAGAATTATACTCCGTTGCTGTGACCCAATTGATGGTTGGAAATTCATTTTCACAGTCCACTGAAAAACTAACTAGGTCCGTTGGCAGTGGTACATCAATGTTTACACGAAACTGTGCGACCTGAGTTTCAAAGCTGGCAGCAAGCGTCGTCACATTGTAAACGCGCAGACCCCTCGTAGCATTAACCAAGACATTTCGGTATTGTAAGGCATCCACCAATGCTTCTACCTGCGCTAAGGTTAATGTACCTCCACCACTTTTTGTAAACACAAGTGTACTTGTTCCTCCAGATACCGTGGCAGCAACCACATAGGTTACTCCCCCGAACACCACATTCGGGATGGACTGCGCATTCGTAAAATTCAAGGCGATGGTCCCACCAGAAGTTGCTCCGTTAATAATCAATGATTCAGCGGATCCATCTGCAATTTGTGAGGTTGTAAAAGCCACCTTCAAGTTATCGAGTGATGAACCAGTATATGTAATGTTTGTGCTTCCAGATGAGAAGTTCTTTATAGTAGGTGCATCTGTAATCACCTCATTATTCAAACCTGCAGTCGCCGTGTTCAAATCTAGTGAAGGTGCCGAATAAGAAACCGCTGTTGTAAATGTGGCACCGGCTGAAAAATCCAAGAAGAAGTATGCCAACCCGCTGCCTTCAGCGCCCACTTTTGTTGTAAACTCAGACATATAATCATATGATACACGAACCCTATTTTTCACGTCAGTCGCATCTGTTGTGTTTGTTGCCAAACTCGATCTGAACTTCGTTAAGCCAAGAGTGGCATTGTAGGTCATCGCCAAGTTTGTTGGACTACCCAATTCCGACGATGAAAATCCACCGAATTCATTGTATTGGTTCGTCCCTGCGGTGCCATTTCCATCGATGTCATAGGTGTTCAATCGCACATTCTGCAAAGTAATCAGCGTCCCTGTGTTTGTGGTGTTGTTGTATGATCCGCCAAGGATAAACTGAACCTTAAACACCGCATAGCCACCTCCTGCTCCAATGGTGAACTGAGGAGAAAAATACCTTGCCAAGTTATTGGTATATCCTGTGCCCGTACCTGCTTGGTCGTACGTTGAGTATGTCACATTCGACAATTCCTGTGTACGCACAATCGCATCAATTTGTTGGCCACCAATGGTGATCACATTTTGGTACAATACAATATTGTTCAATGCAGTTCCTGTACCTACTTTGTTGGTAATCGTAACACCGGTGCCTCCAAAATTTATGGCGTTGTACGCGACGTTGAATGTCTGTGCGTGCATCCGTGCTGAAAGTCCTGACAAAATGACCAGTGCCAAACCAGCGATAATTCCTTTAAACATTTTTACTTTTTTCATACCCATTTGTTTTCATGCAGTTTCCGTGGGAGACTTGCATTCATGAAGCAAAAGTGGGGCAATCAAAAAACAAATGATATGAACAATTATGGGGTGTATTGCACAATTGCGTAGAAATACGTAGTTGGTGTTGGGAGGAATTACAGAGTGAGCGCGGGAAAATCAGAGTGGGTGTGGGAGCGAGAGTGAGTATTTCCCCGCTCTCAAACTCCAACTCACACTTTAAAAACAGTGAAATAACCGCACAGCTTTCGTTCTCATTTTTTACCCTGAGTTTACCGAAGGGTAGCCCAACGGGAAAATCAGAGTGGGTGTGAGAGCGAGAGTGAGGATTTGATTATACTCAAGCTGGTGTCATTTCTTTAACCGAAATTGGTTCGACCCCGACGGGAAAATCAGAGTGAGAGTGAGAGCGAGAGTGAGTATTTCCCCGCTCTCAAACTCCAACTCACACTTTAAAAACAGTGAAATAACCGCTCAGCTTTCGTGCTCATTTTTAGCTCTGGATACACGACCCCGACGGGAAAATCAGAGTGAGAGTGAGAGCGAGAGTGAGTATTTCCCCGCTCTCCAACTCACACTTTAAAAACAGTGAAATAACCGCTCAGCTTTCGTTCTCATTTTTAACCCTGAGTTTACCGAAAGATCATTCTTTCTAAAGGGCATTGTACTTCTCATCAAACTGTAGCACAACATCCAACAAATCCTTGGGCAGTCGTTGCGTCACCTCTTGAACGATTTCTTGCGGAATGGTTTTGTAGTGTGCCTGGGCAATTCCTCCGGTGATGCACGCAATGGTGTCACTATCTCCACCAAGGGAAATGGCCAATCGTATCGCACTTTCGAAATCCGTGCTTTCATAAAAGGCTCGGATTGCTTGGGGGACAGAACCTTGACAGCTGACATCAAATTTGTACGCTGGGCGCATGTCATCAATGGATTGCGATAGGTCGTAATCAAAGGTCTTTTCGACATACGTCTTGATCTCTTCCTTCGTGCTTCCCGTTCTTGCGAGGAACACACACATGGCAGTGGCTTGCGCGCCCTTGATTCCCTCAGGGTGATTGTGGCTCACTTCTGCCGAAATTTTAGCTTGCTCTAAAACCTCATTTTCTGAATGGTAGGCCCATCCCACCGGACTAACCCGCATGGCTGAACCATTACCATATGAGTTGTAAGGTTTCGGATGTGATTGAAAAATCCATTCGAAGAAATTTCCACCATACCCTGCATTCGGGTACTTTCTTCCATAGCGCTGCAAAGTCTGGGCGATGGGGGTTGCGTTGAGAATGCTATCTGCCAAGGCAATGGTCATTACACTGTCATCCGTAAAACGACATGCGTTGAGAAACAGTTTGAACGATGTACTTTTGCTGTTCATCTTTTCATAGACTGATCCAATGATGTCACCGGCTATCGCGCCGAAAAGGATAGGTGCTAAAGGAGCTTCTTGGTTTGAGTTCATGATTCTTGTGCAGCGCTTTGATTATTCGTGTATGTCCTTAAAAATACGGGTTTTTGAATCGTTTTTAACTGACAGGTCGAGATTGTTTTGACTTGTCCCAGATGCATTCACCTTTCCTATATTTACGCAACATTCTATCCTCGCTAATGATCCTAAAAAAGAAACTCTATTTTGCTGCTAGTATTGCTGTCCTCGTCTTTTCTATTGCTGCCTGTGCAGACCACTTCAATGCAAGAAAGGAAATCTTCACCCACTGTGTTCCCGGAACAGAACCTATACGCAAGGTTCTATTTATCGGCATTGACGGCTTACGCACCGATGCCCTGCAAACAGCTAATACCCCAGGAATGGATAGTTTGGTGCAGCACGCCTATGTGTGTTGGAACACCGACCGAGGTCCTTACACCGTGAGTGTTCCCGGATGGAGTTCCATTTTACATGGTGTTTGGCCCGCAAAACATGGCTTGACAGAAAACTCGTTCAGGAAGAGCAAGTACAAAGACTTTCCCGATCTTTTTACTTTGGCGAAACAATTCAAACCCACACTCAGTGTGGCTACTTTGAGCCACCGGGACGATTTCCTGAAGATCACTTCCAACGAAGATTTTGCACAACGCTATACTTCAGATAAGGCTTTGTATTATGCGGCAATAGACAAGTTAACAGGCTGTTGTCCCGACATGATGACCTTGCACTTTGACGATACCGATCACTCAGGCCACAGCTATGGATTTTCACCAAGTGTGCCGGAATATATTACTGCTATTGAACAGACCGACATATACGTTCAAGGATTGATGGATGCCATTCATTACAAGGAAATCACTTATGGGGAAGAATGGATGGTAGTTTTGACAACCGATCATGGTGGTGAGGGGACAGGCCATGGCGGTCAAGACGAACTACAACAAACGCGGAAGGTGTGGTCGATTGTGCGCATTCCAACATTAAATAGCCCCGTTCAACAGCCACAGGCCAACAGTGTGGATTTATTGCCTACGATGTTGAGTTGGATGGGGATTGCGACAGAAAACATTGCTGGTTTGGATGGAATAAAAATATTTTAAAACCGCCGTTAGATTTTACTTTTTTTAGCGTAACTTGAATTATAAATCAATTCATGTTAATATAAGCGCATTAAAAATGGAAAATCAAATTGAAATTTTCAAAACAAGTGACAACCAAACAATCGTTCAAGTCCGGTTTGAGCAGGATACCGTATGGTTAAGTCAAAAACAATTATCAGAACTTTTTGACAAGGATTCCGATACGATAGGATTGCACTTTAAAAATATTTTTTTAGAAAATGAGCTCGATGAAAACTCAAGTACCGAGCTTTTCTCGGTAGTTCAAAAAGAAGGAAATAGGGAAGTAAAAAGAACAATTAAATTCTACAATCTTGACGCTATCATCTCTGTTGGCTATCGTGTAAACTCCATTCGCGGCACTCAATTTCGACAATGGGCAACAAAACGACTCAAAGATTTCTTGATTGATGGTGTTGCATTGAATGAAAAACGCCTTGCGCAGAAAAACAAAGAAATTCAGGTATTGCATGACGGAATTCGAATTCTTAGTCGGGCAATTGAAGACCAGGTAAATCAAAACAATGAGTATCAGTGGTTGCAGCAATTTAGTCTGGGATTACAACTCCTTGACGATTATGACCATGAATCCTTAGATACAAAGGGATTGCATACTGGCGATGCAGAACATCCGACAATGAACGATTATATGGCATTGGTGGATCAAATGCGTTCCGACTTTGACTCAGGAATTTTTGGCGTTCAAAAAGACGGGGGATTTATTAGTGCCGTACATCAAATTAAACAAGGATTTGGAGACAGTGATGTTTACCCTTCGTTAGAAGAAAAAGCGGCCATGCTCTTGTATTTGGTCATTAAAAATCATGCGTTCATTGATGGCAATAAGCGCATTGCCGCAGCGTGCTTTTTACTGTTTTTGGATCGAAATCGCTTGTTATTTTCGGAAAATGGAAAACCAATCATCAGCAATGAAGCACTTGCTAGTCTTACCTTGTTCGTAGCTTCAAGTCAAGCAAGTGAAATGGAAACGGTCAAGAAATTACTGATCAGTGTGCTCAATAGAAGCTCGAATTAACGAATGAGAATTTAGCAAAGAAAAGATCTCTCTCCTACTCCGTTTTCCCGTTAAACAGCGCATACATCGCCATGGCATAACCGTGACCTCGATCTAATTCTGCTTTCAACCATTTGGTGATTTCCATAGCTTTCACTGTTGATAGCAATGCGCCATTGGCCTTGAATCCCTTTTTCTTCGGAGAGTTGCTTAAACGCTTCTGGGCTTTTACCTGTCTTGGTTTGGATTTTTTCCATTAAGGCTTATAAGGACATGAGGTGAGGGTTTGAGGGTCAAAAGGAGGCCAATATGGACTATTCTATTGAGGCGCAACCATTCAAAAAAGCGGAATCCGAAGACCCCGCCTTTTCACCACACCTCATTCATCAGTCACTTGATGTTTGACTCTCCACTCTACAACTGTGAGATTTTTACTACCGCCCCCTTTACGATTTGAAAATACTCACCCATAAATTCAAATTTCTCACCATCCTTTTTTTGAAGTAAATCCTCCAAGTCCTTTTCCATCGTGTGCACAGTTCCTCCCGTTCTGCGGGCGATTGTTAGGTATTGTGGATTGATTCCTATGGAGGTACCACAGAGAATGATGTGTACCGGCTTTGTGACCTGATAAAGCAGTCCAATATCCTTCACTGGTGCTAAATTATCCGCGATCATGACAAATTCTTTGGCATTTGGTGCTTCCCTTATCGCTGTAAGCAGCGCTTCAATGTTGTTTTCAGGCGCATCTCCACCACATCCACTCGTGATTGTTTTGATGGCTAGATCTCGAATTTCCGAATAGTTAGTGGCTTTCCCGTGATAAATCCCTCCCGTTGATCCCACTACCTTCGTGTCATCTGGCGTCATATTACCATCGTTGAAAAAGAACAAATCTTTGATGCGTTTATCCGTTGAATTCAGCTTAAACCAAAGAACAAGTTGGGACGAATATCGTGACATTGATCCCGTGAGGTCGGCCACTACAGCGACGTTATTCCACTCTTGTTTACGCTCAAAGACCGAAAAAACGGTTGAATCTGGAAGATTTTTACGCACCTTACTAATGTCTTTAAGGGCAGACTCCTGTGGCAAAAGTCTCGATATCGCTTCAATTTCGCGCAATCGAACTTCTTCTGTCTGAATGCCCTTGTAATGAATCACTACTCCGTGAAAATAGGTTTTTGCTTCTCCCTCACTTTCACAATCCATCTGGCGAATGATTCTCCAGCGTACATTCACATTTGTGACGAGTGACTTGCGGAGACTTTCGATAACGCGCACACGACTCATATTGAGCGCCTTCAAGTCCTCCCCTTTTGGAAAGTCTGTAAAAACCAAATCAATCATTTGCACATCTACTTTTTTCAAAAGCTGCTTATCCACTTCAGAAATTACCGTTTGATCTCCGTACATCATGTTAAGTACAATGACATCGAGAACATTTGGTTTGAGCACGTATCGATGCTTAGATATTTCCTTTTGAGCAATAATTTGATCAGCAGTTCTTTCGGATGCGCGTGCAACATTCGCAAGCACAAAGAATAATCCTAGGGCAAAAAGTTGAGTTCTCATGGCACAATGATTTAGGGTTTCTTAGTCAATGTGCGGAATGAGAGAAAGTAACAAATAAATTTTTATACAGACTTATGCCATTGATTACCTTACAGTTAAAAACAAACTTGGGGTGAGAAAGAATTACCAAGAACGATCTGCTTCTTGATAGTTGCACTCTATTTCTTCACTCTGCAGTTATAGGAACTCCTTTTTGGCATTGTTGATTGCATCGGGACATTCATTGCGTTCTGCCTTACCAACAAACAAAATTCTTTTGTTTGTCAAAATCAAATAGCCCTACAACATGTTTATTGCCGATTTTAAGTATTGGCCTTTCGCTTATTTAATTATGATTTCTTCCATTTGTTAAAATGAATTTTTCTTTGGTTAAGCATGGCGCTTACTTCCCAATACAAAACTTAGCAAAGATATTACCCAACAGATCCTCCGTAGATATATCCCCTGTAATTGTTCCGAGATCGAACATCGCCTGGCGGATGTCCATCGCGATGAAGTCGGCGGTGATCTGCATATCGAGGTCGGCCTGGGCCTTTTCGAGGGAGGTAATTGTACGTCGAAGGGCATCCACGTGACGGGCATTCGTCACGATGGTTTCGTCGGCCAAGGAGAAGTCGCCAGCAATAGTTTTGGTCAAGATTGAACGCAACTGATCGACACCTTCGCCAGTGCGCGCAGAGAGCCAAAGCGCGTATTTATCGCAAGATTCAGTTGTTTTTTGTGAAATATCGGACTTATTACAGAGCTGAAGTACAATTTTGTCGGGGTGAAGGTCACGCAATTCGCGCACCCACTGCGCTACAGAAGTGATGCTTTCTGCGTCGGATCCGTCACTCAAGCAAAGGACTATTTTCGCTTGCAGGATCTTTTCTCGTGAGCGTTCGATCCCCATGGCTTCAATCTCCTCGGCACCCTCGCGAATACCTGCCGTGTCGATAAAACGGAAGAGCATGCCATCGATGTTCAAGGTCTCCTCGATGACGTCGCGCGTTGTACCTGCGATGTTACTCACGATAGCGCGCTCCTCCCCGATGAGTTGGTTGAGCAAGGAACTTTTTCCAGTGTTCGGTGCGCCAACGATGGCAACTGGAACTCCATTTTTGATGGCATTCCCTAAGGCAAAGGAAGCTTCCAAACGATGCAGATAGCGTAACACTTCATCTACCAAGATTTTCAACTGCGTGCGGTCGGCAAATTCGACATCCTCCTCCGCGAAATCAAGCTCGAGTTCGATCAAGGAGGCAAAATGTATGAGTTTTTCACGCAATGCTTTCAGTTCAGAGGAGAACGATCCGCGCATTTGATTGAGTGCGATGTCGTGGGCATTTTTCGACTGCGCTGCGATGAGATCCGCAACGGCCTCGGCCTGGGACAAGTCCATCTTACCATTCATAAATGCACGCATGGTGAATTCTCCAGGTGTTGCCAAACGACAGCCACTGTGCAATAAGGTATCGAGAATTTGCTGTTGGATGTACGGCGAACCGTGGCAAGAAATTTCCGCGGATTCTTCACCCGTGAAACTCTTTCCTTCATGAAAAATGGACACCAAGACCTCATCGATCAAGTCACCAGATGGTGAACGAAAAGTTCCGAAATGGATGGTATGTGAATCCTTTGACGCAAGATCTTTCGAAAAGCAAAGTGACACGTTGGCCAATGCATCTTTACCCGATACACGGAT
>JBEIKR010000118.1:0-8759 GCA_040379705.1 Crocinitomicaceae bacterium | reverse complement strand
GTTGGGCGAAAAAGGAATTATGATTAGCTGATTAAAGCGCCAACTTGAGTTGGCAAATCGCTGATTTCGTGTATGCAGTCTTTGACTAAATCCTTGCGTGAATTGATTTGAATTCCTCCAGCCAGCACTGGAATTGACTTAAATTCGTAATTCAATCGCTTGAAATAACTCTGCATGAAATTGTCATCTACAGCTGTCAACCAAGAGGTTACCATGGTTTGAGGTTTCAATCTTTCAATGCATGAACTTAAAGCATCATAAGGTACGCTTTGTCCGAGATACACAGTAGAAAGGCCTTTGTCGCGAAGCATGAAATTGTAAAACAACAAACTGATTTCATGTTGCTCATGTTCGGGGAGGAACAGCAAGGCATCAACGCTATTTTTTTCAGGGATTGGCAAGCGATCAGTTTCAGAAATCACCTTTTGACGAATCAAATTCGACATGAAATGCTCCTGTGCAGGATCGATTGTTCCTACCAACCACATGATACCGATGCGGTCCAAGAAAGGAATCAATTTGTCTGTGAAGGTATGGGCCAATCCAACTGTTTCTATGAGGTCGTTCAATGTGTCACGAAAAAGTCGCTCATCCATCTCTATCAACGCAACAATAAGTCGTTCAATGGCAACATCTTCTGATTTCTTTCCGTTGCATTCCAATACATGGTGATGGATTTCCTCGTTGGACATGGTGGCAATCTTGGAAATCTTAAATCCACAACGGTTTAGAATGGCGATGTTGATCATCCGAGTAAGGTCATCATCCGTGTATGTACGAATCTGTGTGTCGGTGCGCTCAGGCGAAAACAACTCGTATCGTTTTTCCCAAATACGAATGGTGTGCGCTTTGATACCGCTCAATACTTCTAAATCCCGAATCTTATATTCTGCCATCTGCCTACATCAGCGAACGTTAGTAAAAATTGGTTCGCTAAAGCGATAAACAACGATGCGCTTATTTTGTTTAGGATGCAAATGAAAGTTGTGTATATTTGTTTTAATTCGAATGAATTTCACGCTAAAATGCCTTTATCCATGGGTTATAGTAATTCACATATTGTGCGTTTTTCTTGTCTTGGAATCCTGCTTCTATTTTCTCTTGTTGGATTGAACTCCTGTGGAAACGAAGATGAGACCAAGGAACAGTCAACCATTAAATTGGATGAAGACTATTACGAGTTTCGTGGAATCTCCCTTCAACAATACGACATTCCAGCGATGATCATGTTACCCGATGAAACGGCAAACATTGGCGCTTCCACTCGTCCGGAGATCGATCATCCCGATAGTTTTTTATGGAGCATCACCCTCGGCGCTAAGTTCAAGATGTACATTGAAGATTTTGGTGATTACCGCAACCGTGTGAGCAACAAAAAGAAAGAACTGAAAGAACAAACCTTATTTAAGATCAATTACCTCTTCCAATCCGACGACCTGATCGTTTACGAACGCACCTTGATTGTTCGCGGGTCGAAGCAGGCCTCACCAAGTGTGGGCATCGAGCACAAGTCGTTTCATGTGTACGGACAAAAAATCATCGATGGCATCACCTATGAGCTGCGCAGCAAAGACGAAGGGTGCAGCAAAAATATCGCTGTGCTTATGGCGAAATCCATCAAATCATTCAAGGCGCTCGAAAACCGCTAAACATTTCATCGCTGTCACTCGTTCTTTCTTCTGAACATCTTTACTAATTTTATGTCATGGAACTGAACCGTGAAAATGTGCTTGAGGTGCTGGGTGGAATCACCGAGCCAGAGTTGAAGAAAGATATCGTTACCCTAAACCTTGTTGAAGGACTTGAAGTGAGCGACGAATCCATTTCCCTGACTGTGTATGTGTCGAATCCTGCGCTGCATGCAAGAAAACGCATGCAAGAAGCCATCGATTTCAACTTGAAACGCGTCTTCGGAAACAATGTAGCAATTACTTGTCAAGTCGCAACGATTCCGGCTGAAGCCAAGCAAGTGCATCGAAAAATCTTACCGGACGTCAAATTTATCGTGGCAGTCGCCTCTGGTAAAGGTGGTGTTGGAAAATCAACGGTGACGGCAAACCTAGCTGGTGGACTTACGAAAGCTGGCTACAAAGTCGGTATTGTCGATGCAGACATCTATGGCCCAAGCATGCCGACGATGTTTGATGTGGTGGGTGAACGTCCTACCATGTCGGATGTTGATGGGAAGCCTTTGATCAACCCGGTTGAAAGTCACGGAATAAAATTGCTTTCTATCGGATTCTTCACAGAACAAGACAATGCAGTAGTTTGGCGCGGACCAATGGCGGCTAAAGCCTTGAATCAACTATTCACCGATGCCAATTGGGGCGCACTCGATTATTTGCTCATCGACTTGCCTCCGGGAACAGGCGATATTCACTTGTCATTGCTTCAGTTGCTGCCTTTGGATGGCGTAGTGATTGTAAGTACTCCACAGGAAGTGGCTTTGGCAGATGCACGTCGTGGAATCAATATGTTCCGAATGGATGGCGCAAAAGTGCCGATTGTTGGCATCATCGAAAACATGGCGTGGTTCACACCAGCCGAACTGCCTGAAAATAAATACTATATCTTCGGACGCGACGGCGCGAAAAATCTTGCTGAAGGAATGAATGTGCCATTTTTAGGTCAAATTCCATTGGTGCAAAGTGTGCGTGAAGCAGGAGATGCAGGTAGACCTGCTGTTTTTCAAGAAAATAGTCCGTCAGCACAAGCCTTTGACGAATTAGTTCTTACTTTTGTCAAGGAACTGAATGAAATCAATCAGAAAAAACAGTCAAAGCACTAAGCCATGTTGAACAAGCAAGAATTGACCGAAAAAGTATTGGGCGCTCTCGAGCAATTGCGACCGTTTTTGAAAGACGATGGTGGTGACATGGAATTGGTTGAAATCACCGATGATGCGATTGTCCGCGTACGATTGCTTGGTGCATGCAGCGATTGTTCGATGAGCATGATGACACTCAAAGCTGGATTGGAAGAAGCAGTGAAAAAAGTAGCTCCAGAAGTTCAAGCCGTTGAGGCAATAAACATCCCTACATTCGCTTAACTCAAGCATGAGCACTCGAACGAAACTTGGCATCCTTGTCCTTTTCGCTCTAGTCGCTACCATTGTCCTCAACGAAATCAACCTTTCTTTTCTTGGTAATGGTTACCCCTACAAACAAGGATTAATCACCACGGCCGACGAATACAGCTATTTTTCACCGGCCGAGCAATTGCTGAAAACCGGAGAATGGAACGTCAACAGCACGGGTGAAAAAGCGTCCATCAGAACGCCTGGTTACGGATTCATTTATTTTTTCGCATTGGTGCTGGGTGGATCACACGCCTTTGTCGTGCTTAAATGCATTCAATTGCTCCTTTTCGCAGGAAGTATCGTTCTTTTCTTTCGCCTTGCGCGTTTGTTTACCAATGAAAAATTAAGTCTGATTGCCACAGCCATCTATGCACTTCTCCCCTGCTTTTCGGGATTTACCTATTACACCCTATCCGAATCCGTATTGCCCTTTTTTGTGCTGGCCTGGATATATTCCCTGCTCGTCCGAACTGAAAAAAATCAATGGCTGATGCTTTTGTTTTCGACTGCTGCACTCGTGATGATTCGACCACAACTCATTGTCTTTCCACTGATCATGCTGGGGTATTATGCCGTCAAAAGAGAAAAAGCTGTCTTCGTCCTACTCCTTGGACTTCTACCCTTTCTTGCTTGGCAAGTCCGCACCATGACCATCATAGGCGAATGGCCTGGTCTTCATCCGATTTACTCCACCAAGAACAATTCTTTGTACCGTCCGCCACATCAAGAAATGACCGATTTGTTTCGCATTTGGGAATACCGCGGTGAGGTGTTTCATGGGAACATGGGTGTACTCTCGAGCGACACCACAAAAGCTGCGCGGAATAAAGTGTTGGAAACAATCCCTATGGAATACCGCAAATCAGTTGAACCCTTACTCCACGATTTTCAGCAATTGAGGTACCTTCAACAGTCCAACTATGCCGGGAAATCCATTCATGGTTTTCTGCCTGGCGAGAAAGAACTGGTGCAAAAGATTCGAAAAGTACGTGAACACCTCCAAGCTCAACATCCATTCGACTACTACCTCAAAACACCGTGCTTGAGCGCCAAACAATTGATTGGCACATCCATGATGAATTTGTATGTCTTCCAGGCTTCTTGGGGCAATTCGTGGGTGGTTCTTTTGCTAAAGATCATTTGTTTTGTTTTGATTGTTGGCGGACTTTGCGCGACGATTGTTGTGCTCTTTTGGGGTGAAAACGACTTAGTAAAAGTGTGTGCGCTTGCCCTTTTGCTCTCCCTGTTTTATCTGGTGTTTTTCCAACGGATGAATGAAGAACGCTACCTTTATCCGTACTTGCCAGTGATGCTTTTGTTCTTGGTGGCAGTGGTGGGAAAGTGGAAAGAGAGATTGAAACAATTTCAACCGTAATACAGATTAATTCGCGTTCCGAAGCAGAAAAAACGAACTTTTACACGAATTTGGAAGGGGTGCTGGAATGAAAAGATTCTTAAAGTAACGTATCAAAGAACGACTAAACGAATAGTAAAAACAACAACGTTTACATCGATGTGTTTTCGAACTTCATCTTCTCCACCAAATCCTTGAAATACGAAGCACTCCAAATGGTCAGCGCGCTATCGTCCTTAATGAATCTGACTACGTCCTCCTTGATATTTGCAAAGGATACCGAATCTATTTTATCCTTGAGTAATTCAACAATCTGTTCTCTCGTAATTTTTTCAGCTTTCCAGTGTCCAGTGTCCTTTGCTCTGCTTAAAAAATGACCAAGATCCAACGGAATACCTTTCTTGATATACCACTCTAGGTCATACCAATCACGGCCCTTTACCCTATTGTTCCATTTTCTATAAAGGAGCGCGTGTAATTTTCCAGCAAACAGGCAAGGACGCGTAAAACATCTTACATAAAAGGAGAAAGGACGAATCAATAGTTTTTCCTCTGTTTTAAATCCGAGTGGCGGTATACGGTCCACTTCAATTTTTATCTTGATACGCTTATTCGATGTAACACCTGTTTGTTTTACAACATCCTCAAGCACCAACTCTTTCCAAATTGTTTCTGTTTTCAAAAATGCGGATTCAATCGATGAATGCTTTACCTTTTCCTTTTCTTTGATACTCACTTTTATCCCGAGCGACTCAAATTCGGTAAGTATGGTGGAAAAATAAGGTTCGAGCGTAAATTCTGTATCTACATCCAAAAGTGAAAAATCTAAATCTTCGGAAAACCGATCTAAGCCATAGAAAATTCGTAGTGCTGTACCACCATAAAATCCCGCTTTCTCAAAAAAATCGGTCCTTGATAAAGCGGCCAATGTAATCTCTTGCATAATTTCTCGCAAGGCGTCCAATATCTCTTCCTCGTTCTTTGGGTGATATTCCGCAATCCATTCTTTGATCATATTTCCTTAAGTGTTGCGATGAGCATTTTTAAACTATTTTTTTTCGGCGCGTCTTCTAACCAAGATGTTATAATTTCCAGATTCAATGTCCTTAATAAATTCTCATTCATCCGAAGGTCCTCCAACAAAAAGGCACGAGTTTGTTTTATACTCCGCAGATTAATATTCGGTGTAAGTACTATTTTATCGCAAATGGCCTTTTCCGGAGAAGCCATGAGAACAAGTTGATTCGGCGTCAGTTTTACACAACAAATACCATATGAATAGTATGGCGTCGGTAGTTGCTGATAACCAAATCTTCCAACAGGTGTCTTGTATTTTTTTGAGGATTTAAGGGTAACAGAGCTAATCTCATACGTGCGTTCCGGGATAAATCCCCAATAGGACAAGGCCGCTTCTAATGAAACATAACTAGGACCTCGAAGATGATTGGCTATGAGAAAAGACTCAGGAATTGGTAGTTCTGTTTTTGGGCCAGACACATACAATCCCCTTCTTAATGAAACAAGTTCATCATTCTTGATCAATTCACTAATCTTGTCATTTGGTCGTTTGTAGTCCCGAAGGATTTCAAGAAGTAAATGCCTTGTCAATGGTGCATTGATGTAATTTTTTATGCGTCTTGTGAAATCCAAATTGTCATTATTTTATACAATAATCGGATTTTTTTCGATTATATACAAGAATTTTGACAAAAATGATTTCTCTCAAAAAGTTCGATATTTCCGACCTATCGCCAATTTTGCACAACAAAAAAGAGCGATATCATCGACACCGCTCTTTCCATTTCAATTATTTCAGTGCTTATAAAGCCGCTGCATATCTGCGAGCTACCTCGTCCCAATTGATCACATTGAAAAATGCGTTCACATAATCAGGACGACGATTTTGGTACTTCAAGTAGTACGCGTGCTCCCAAACATCAATCGCTAGGATCGGTGTTCCCTGGCACCCTTCACCCATCATCGGGTTATCTTGGTTCGGAGTTGAACATACTTCAAGTTTTCCACCAACCACGCACAACCAAGCCCAGCCTGATCCAAAACGCGTTGCTGCTGCTTTGCTGAATTCTTCTTTAAATGCATCAAAAGATCCAAATGTAGCATCGATTGCTGCTGCCAAATCTCCAGTTGGATGTCCACCTGCATTTGGTGCCATCACTTCCCAAAAAAGGTTGTGGTTCCAGAATCCACCACCATTGTTGCGCACTGCTGGTTTATCTTTACATGCCATTAAAATTTCTTCAATGGACTTGCCCTCCAACTCCGTTCCTGCAATGGCAGCGTTCAAGTTTGTGGTATAGGCATTGTGGTGTTTTGAGTGATGAATTTCCATCGTCATTGCATCGATATGCGGCTCCAAGGCATCGTACGCATAAGGCAATTTTGGTAGTTCGAAAGACATAATTTGTTGTTTTAAATGATAAAAATAGAGTGTTTCTTTACTGAACTCAAAAGTACTAAAAACTGACTTGACCAACAATTTATCCCACCCAATTGTTCGGTGACATTCACAGAAAATTAATGCCGAATAAAATTTCCTTGTATCTTCGTCTAAACTTACACACTATGAGAATAATTACTAGTTTGATTATCATTGCGTTAACACATTTTTCGTTTGGGCAATGTACCATCGATTACACACCAACAAGCACTGGAATCTACCCAGATACGCTACCTACAGGATATGTTGGTCAGTCCTACGACACTGACATTACCTTCTTCATGCCGTTGGATACTTTGGGTTACGATTTCACCAACTTCAAAATTCTTTCGGTTTCCTTGCCTGTAGGATTGAACTGGGAATGCAATAATTCAGCAAACGGCTGTAACTACAACCCGCAACAAAGCCAATACGGATGTGTAAATATTTCTGGAACCCCTTTACTTGCAGGACAATACAGTGTGGATGTAACAGTAATCGCTGACCTTACGATTGTTCAAGGATATCCGTTTACCTTCCAAATTTACCTTGAAATTTTACCGAGCAACGTGACGACATCCAACGATGGATTTACCATGGTAGGTGCGGCTGGATGTTCACCGATTACTGTGGACTTCACCAACAACAACCCTGGACTTTTGGCCTATAATTGGGATTTCGGAAACGGAAATATCTCTAACTCAGAGAATCCTGCGCCACAAGTGTACAATGCACCTGGTGATTATGTCGTGAACTATACGGCATACGGAAACTTAGACACCGTTTATGTGTACACCTTGACGAATGCCACCGTGAATTCCATGTCAAATTATGGAAATGGCTTCCCTTCGTACGATGTGGCAGATACCTACATTAAAGTGAAAGAGAATGGAAACGTAATTTACCAATCGAGTGTCATTGGAAACACCAACCCAGCGGTATCATTCACAACAAATGTATTGTTGAATCCAGCGAACACTTATGTCCTCCAAGTGTATGAGGCGGACGAAACCTTTGGTGATCTTTTGTTTGGTGCCGATGACTTCATGGGGAACCACACCATCATGCTTACAGGATGTAATGGATGTGCAGTAACTGGAGGTGATTCGGGTTCAGGTGCCACTGTAAATTATACGGTGAATCTTCAAACCATTCTACCCTCACCTTCTGTCATTTCGGTAGATACCATTCATGTCTATGGGTATCCAGCTGTTCCAACAGTTTCTTACGATGAGTTTTCTCATACCTTGACAACACCAGATAACGGATACAGTTACCAATGGTACTTTAATGACAGTCCAATTGGAGGTGCTACGAGCAGTACCTATGAGGTTTTGCAGTCTGGAATTTACACGGTAGTTGCCATCAACAGCAGCGGATGTGTCGCTTTCTCGGATACGATTACAGCCGTATATTGCAGCCCATTCTTGATGCCTACAATCAACTATGCGAACAATACAAACACCATTGTTGCATCTGGCGTACCGGTAGGGTACAGCGTTCAGTGGTCATTGGATGGAGTTGCCATTCCAGGCGCAACAAACGATACACTTGTGATGTTGAACTCAGGAAGTTACACGGTAGCCATGGCTGACACTTTTGGTTGTGTGCATACCTCATCCGTTTACGCCGCAAGCCTTGGCCTCTCTGAATTGACCAACATGGAATGGAACATTCAACCGAATCCAGCCAACGATCAATTCACGATTGCACTCAACAGCAACCTTTCGATTGACAGCTACGCCATCTTGGATGCATCGGGCCGCGTATTGAAAGAAGCACGTTGGGAAGAAGGACAAGCACAAGTGGTTTCCGCGCGTGAATTGACTGCAGGATACTACTTCGTTCAAATCCGCTCTGGTGCACGCAACTGGAGCAAGGTGCTGATC
>JBEIKR010000117.1:0-8810 GCA_040379705.1 Crocinitomicaceae bacterium | reverse complement strand
TTGGATTCTAAACTCATCCTTTGGAACGGTCCGATGGGTGTGTTCGAAATGGAAAACTTCCAGAAAGGAACTGCAGATGTTGCCATGGCTATTGTTGATGCTACAGCAAACGGTGCTTTCTCCTTGATTGGTGGTGGCGATTCTGTGGCAGCCATCAATAAGTTTGGTCTCGCTGATAAAGTATCATATGTGTCAACAGGAGGTGGTGCCATGCTGGAGTATCTTGAAGGCATTGAACTTCCAGGGATCAAAGCCATTCGCGAATAAAAATTTCTTACGTGTAACTTTTTATACGCTTAGCGGTCTAATGTCCGTTCGAACAAAAAATGACAGCAAAGGAGTACAATCTTGCAGTGGATCAATTCGCTGACGGTATCTACCGTTTTGCACTCCGTCACTTGAAAAACGAGATGAGTGCTAAAGACATTGTGCAGGAAACCTACACCCGCGTTTGGATCAAACATGAAGATGTTTCTTTCGAAAAAGCGAAGTCATATCTGTTCACAACGGCGTATCATGCAATTATTGATTGGTTAAAAACAGAAAAACGCGGTTTTGCAGATGGATCAAATTCCGAAGTAGCTGGAACAACATCTTCTCCTTCAGTCGATATTCAAGAAATTTTGCACGACGCTTTAGAAACACTGCCTACCATTCAAAAGACGGTAGTACTTCTAAGGGATTATGAAGGGTATAATTATGCGGAAATCGCAGAAATCGCGCGCCTTAATGAGGCACAAGTGAAAGTGTATATTTTTCGTGCGCGAAAGGCGCTTCAAGCATATATTCGTCGAATTGATTTAGTTGTTTAATGGAAAGAAGGGAAATAAATAGCGACAATTACGAAGCATTTTACCTTGATTATCTCGAGGGAAATTTGAGTGCAGAGGACAGTGCTCAGCTTCAGTCGTTCCTCTTGCTTCACCCAGAATTAGAAGTGGATTTCGATGATGTGCCTCCCTTATCGCTAACGCACACCCTACCCCTTCATCATGACTTCAAGAAAGGATTGAAAGAGGTGGACTTGCTGAATGACTCAATCTCAGAACAAAATGCAGAAGAGTTCATCATCGCACATCATGAAGGACTTCTTAGCAAGCAAAGATCAGAAGAATTGATTCATTATCTTCAAACGAATGCACCCCTTCAACAACTATTTCATACCTATGGACGCATTCGACTTGAGGCGTCTACTCAAGATATTTACCCAAATAAAGCAGATTTGAAGCGCAAGTCGAGTCGCATTGTTCCGTTGCTTTATCTTTCCGGTGCGGCAGCGGCTATCGTTGTACTTTTCTTGGCATATCGATTTAATAGCGCTGCAGTTACTCAAGATAATGCTCCCGTTACAGCACTGAAGAAAAGTGAACCTAAAACGGAAAAGCAAGATTCTGGCGGAAAGACTTCAAATGAGCGACAGCCATTTTCGTGGAATACATCACCAATAGATCTCGATCATCCATTTGCTCCTCAACAATCGCAGCACAACACTGAGTTAGTACCTGATTTGAGGATCAATCCAGAATTTCAACCTGAAGAAACCCCATTCCAAGCGCCGGAAATTGCGCTGGAAACACCGATTAATACCCCGCCAATAGAGGAAAATATACAAACAGTGGCTAGTGTTCCTTTGACAACAAAAGAAAATTCACCAGAATTCGTCAATCCCATTTTCCCAGTCACCAATGTACTCACCAATGTATTCAACACAGAAGTTGATTTTGGCACTACCCGCAAAGAAGTCGCCGACAACCGAGGATTTTACATTAAGATTGGCAATTTCGAGGTGTCGCACAATGCGAGGAAGTAAGAGCCGTTCGTAACTCGTAACTAAAAAAAAATACCCCGAACTTTCGCCCGAGGTACTTCAAGAAAGCTGTGATTTTCTTATTTCGTAACAAGCGTCATGATGTATTCTACGCCAGCTGATGTGCTTGAAATCTTCATTTCATCTTTTGACAATTTAAGAATGGTGTATTCATTGATATTTCCATTGCTTTTTGTCCAAATAAACATGGATTTGTCGTCATTGAATGCCCATGTACCATTGTCAGTTGTTCCGAAAACACCCTCAGTAACTGCGATGGTATTGTCTTTTTTCACATCAAACTGCTCGTAGGTATTTAATGCAAGAATATTATTTCCATTTGCAGTCCAAGCGCTCACTTTCCAAACATTCACGATACGTGACTTTGCAGTAAGCAATGTAAAGTTTGATCCTTCATCGTATTTTGCACATGAGCTGATTGTCATTGTTGCAGCAACGATCATTAAAATTCCAAATACCTTTTTCATAGTTGTTTTTTTTTTTCAAAGATACGTAGGATTAAGAAGCCACATAGCGACTTACTCAAAAAGATTTTCAAAGTAACAACGATCCGGATTGAATATATATCCACATCCAATAGAAGCACTATCTTTGTTCGAACACCCAAGATGGATTACCATGAATAAGAACGAAGAGCTCATTCAACGCAGAAAAGATTCGATGACCGGAGGCGGTCAGGCACGCATCGACAAACAACACCAACAAGGAAAATTGGCAGCGCGCGAGCGAATAGAATTGCTGTTGGATGAAAATAGTTTCAATGAATTGGGCCAATTTGTCGAACATCGATCCACCTCTTTTGGACTTGAAAAACAGAAGTTTGCAGGTGACGGAGTAGTTACAGGGTTCGGCACTGTACACGGTCGTTTGGTGTATGTTTTTGCACAAGACTTTACAGTGTTGGGGGGATCTCTTTCTGAGGCACATGCGGAGAAAATTTGCCGCATCATGGATTTAGCGATGAAGAATGGTGCGCCAGTGATTGGGTTGAATGACTCAGGTGGTGCACGCATCCAAGAAGGGGTGCTTTCCCTTGCTGGTTATGCTGACATATTTTTCAGAAATACGCGTGCATCGGGTGTGATCCCACAGATTTCAGTAATCATGGGGCCGTGTGCTGGGGGAGCTGTATATTCGCCCGCATTGACCGACTTCGTTTTCATGGTGGAAGAAACATCCTACATGTTTGTTACCGGACCAAATGTTGTGAAAACGGTCACCCACGAGGAAGTAAGCTCCGAAGAACTTGGGGGTGCAAAAGCACACGCGGAGAAATCAGGTGTAAATCATTTCACCGCAGCAAACGATGTCGAATGCTTGAAAAAAGTACGCGACTTGGTCACCTACTTCCCACAAAACGCCAACGAATTTGCCCCACACACAACACAATTTGAATTTTCAGCCTCAAAGCTAGAAACCATCAAAGGCATCATGCCCGATAACGCCAATGTTCCGTACGACATTCGCAAAGTCATTGAATGTGTAATCGATGACGCAAGCTTCCGCGAGGTGCATGAAGATTTCGCGAAGAACATCGTTGTAGGTTTTGCCCGCATCGAAGGACGCTCAATTGGTGTGATTGCGAATCAACCTGCCTCAATGGCGGGAGTATTAGATATCGATTCTTCCCGCAAAGGTGCGCGTTTCGTGCGTTTTTGCGATGCCTTCAACATTCCATTATTGGTGTTTGAAGATGTGCCTGGGTTCTTGCCAGGTACTGATCAAGAATGGCGAGGAATTATTACCCATGGTGCTAAATTGCTTTACGCATTCTCTGAAGCCACAGTGCCTAGAATTACGGTAATTACCCGAAAAGCATACGGAGGAGCCTTCGACGTGATGAACTCTAAAAGCATTGGTGCAGACCTCAATTTTGCATGGCCTAGTGCTGAAATTGCGGTGATGGGTGCCAAAGGTGCTGCGGAAATTATTTTCAAAAGAGAAATTTCTTCTGATCCAGACCCTCAAGCGAAATGGTTAGAAAAAGAAGCAGAATATGCTGACATGTTTGCCAATCCATACCGTGCTGCGGAAAGAGGAATTATCGATGATGTAATCCTGCCAGAAGAAACCCGTAAAAAGGTAATTGCTGGGTTCAAAATGCTTGAAAAGAAAGCTGAAGTTCTACCGATGAAAAAGCACGGGAATATCCCGTTGTAAGAAGAAAAAGGTGTAAAAGTTGTTGTTTTTCTTTGTGTTTTAGGAGTTGATCAAGGTCTATTTATTATTACTCGATCAAAAACCAGATAAAAGATAAAAATTAACATCATAACTTGGTGAGGGAACAACAATTACCTTAATTTTACCCCATAAACCACTAAGCGCATGATCCGTTTCCTCCTTATTGACGACGACGAAATTATTTCAGTCTTTCATCCAGCAACCATTCACCGTGCAATCAGCAACAGCAAGATTGAAGTAACACCGTCTGGTACCGAGGCACTTGAGCTTATCGATGTATTGATCAAAGATGGAGAGACGCCACCTAACTTCATATTCCTAGACATCAACATGCCAGAAATTAGTGGGTTTGAGTACTTAGACCGCCTCACGGAAGAAGAAAAAATATTTCTTAAGGACAGTCAAATTATCATGCTTTCTTCTTCCGTAAACCACAAAGATATTGAGCGAGCAAAGACCTATCCAATGATCCGTGACTTCGTGTCTAAACCGCTTACTGTCGAATATATTCGCAGTCTTGTTGGTATTGCGAACTGATTTCATTCCATTGACGTGCATTTGACAGAAGCTTCTTATCTTTGGACCTTCGTTTCAACGATTCTTAAACACTTTCAAAAATGTACAGATCACATACCTGCGGGGAACTTCGCACAGCACATATCGGTCAAACAGTCACACTTTCAGGTTGGGTGCAACGCTCGAGAGACCTTGGTGGTATGACTTTCGTGGACTTGCGTGATCGCTATGGCATTACGCAGCTCGCATTCAACATGGAAATGGATGCTGAATTGTGCGGGAAAGCCCGAAAATTAGGGCGGGAATTTGTCGTTCAAGCAGTAGGGGAAGTGATTGAGCGCTCGAGCAAAAACATGAACATTGCTACAGGTGAAATCGAAATCCGTGTCACGGAACTTCACATCTTAAATGCGGCGAAACTACCTCCCTTCACCATTGAAGACGAAACCGATGGTGGAGATGAGCTTCGCATGCAATACCGTTACCTAGATCTTCGAAGAACTCCTGTTCAGCAAAAATTAATGTTGCGCAATAAGGTGGCTTTGGAAACACGCGTATATCTAAACGAACAAGGATTCCTTGATGTCGAAACACCAGTCTTGATTAAATCAACACCTGAGGGCGCGCGCGATTTCGTTGTGCCTAGCCGCATGAACCAAGGACAATTTTATGCGCTACCTCAATCCCCACAAACGTTTAAGCAGCTTTTGATGGTATCTGGATTTGACCGATACTACCAAATTGTGAAATGCTTCCGCGATGAAGACTTACGTGCCGACCGTCAACCAGAATTTACACAGATCGACTGTGAAATGGCCTTCGTTGAACAGGACGACATCTTGAATACCTTTGAAGGATTGATCAAGCACCTTTTCAAAACGGTGCGAGGTGTAGATTTTACTGAAGCCTTTCCTCGTATGCAATACGCTGAGGCCATGGAACGCTACGGATCAGACAAGCCAGACATTCGTTTCGGAATGGAATTCGTTGACTTGAGCGAGCTTGCTATTGGTAAAGGATTCGTTGTGTTTGACAGTGCTGAAGCAGTTATTGCCATCAACGCAGAAAATTGTTCAGAATATACACGCAAACAGCTCGACGAATGGACCGAGTGGGTGAAGCGTCCACAAATTGGCGCTAAAGGCTTGGTCTATGTGAAATGCAATGCGGATGGCACATTTAAGTCTTCAGTAGATAAATTTTATACTCAAGAAGATCTTGCTGCATGGGCTGAAAAAGCAGGTGCAAAAGCAGGTGACTTGATGCTCTTGCTGTGTGGTGACCTAGAAAAAACACGCAAGCAAATGAATGAACTGCGTTTGCACCTTGGAAATGAATTGGGTCTTCGCGACCCGAATGTCTTCAAACCCCTGTGGGTACTCGATTTCCCACTTCTCGAATGGGACGAAGAAAGTGGTCGTTTCCATGCAATGCACCATCCATTTACCTCCCCAAAACCAGAGGACATGCACCTCATCCAAACGGAACCTGGTAAAGTGCGCGCCAATGCGTATGACCTTGCGATGAATGGTGTTGAATTGGGGGGAGGTTCCATCCGTATTCATGACCGCGGCTTGCAATCACGCATGTTCGATCTACTTGGATTTACGAAGGAAGAAGCGCAAGATCAATTCGGATTCCTAATGAGTGCCTTCGAATACGGCGCACCTCCGCACGGTGGATTGGCATTCGGATTGGACCGCTTGGTAGCTACAATGGGTGGGTCAGAATCCATTCGTGATTATATCGCTTTCCCTAAAAATAATAGTGGACGAGATACTATGATTGATGCGCCTTCACTATTGAATGCGGCACAATTGAAAGAATTGGGAATTGCACTTAAATAATTCGAACAAACTGCCTTTTGAGCGTGTTATAGAAGCAAAGTTGTACACTGCAAACCATCGATTAGCTCTCCATGTCACACTATATTGAACACCTAGAAAAAGCGTTGGCCCCGTACCGCCAACAATTGTCTATGCACCCTTTGTATGTAGAGTTACGAAAGCCGAATGCTGTCCGCTTATTCATGGAGGAACACGTTTTCGCTGTATGGGATTTTATGTCATTGCTGAAAGGACTACAAAGGGGATTGACTTGTGTAGAGATTCCTTGGAAGCCAACAAAAAATGCGGTCACCCGACGATTTATCAACGAGATTGTTCTCGGTGAAGAAAGCGACTTGGACCAAGACGGCATTCCAAATAGCCACTTTGAGATGTACATCAATGCCATGAATCAGGTAGGTGCCAATACAGAAATCGTTATGCAAATGGTGAATGACCCATATTGGAAAAACAGCATCCCTACCCTACCGATTCAAGATACCACCAAGGAATTCATGCAATTTACATTTTCCGTATTGGAAAATAATCAATTGCATACCATCGCCTCCGCCTTTACCTTTGGTCGTGAGGATTTAATCCCTGATATGTTCATCGAGATTGTGAAAGAATCCGAAAAGGCGAGTGATGTATCGTACTCGAAATTTATTTGGTACCTCGAGCGCCACATTCAAGTAGATGGTGATGACCACGGTCCAATATCCTTAAAAATGATCGAAGAACTTTGTGGAGACGACGAGCAAAAATGGAAAGAAGTCACGGAAATCGCAGTACTATCCATGCAAAAGCGCATCCGACTTTGGGATGGTATCGCGGAGAAAATTCAAGCGGAGTGCTAGTTTCAAGTTACCAATTACGAGTTAGGCGCTAACTTCGATTTCCCTAGTTACTTCGAATTACCTTAAAATTCGAAGCTAAAATTCCACAACTCGTCACTCGTCATGAGTAACACGTCACTTTTTGAAGTCCTACAGCGCAGCGGTCTGCTGTCCCACTGTGGCCTCAAGACTTCCTCGGAACCCCACCGAATTCAGAGCGAGAGTGAGAACAGAGAGCGACCGAAGTATACTCGAGTCCTAAAATCTTAATATCTTGACGTCTTGATATCTTTTCGTCTTTTGTCCATTGTCCTTCAGCGCAGTGGTCATTTGTCTAATTCTACTTACTTTCGCAAAAAATTTCAACTGTGAAAAGAGCATTTATCATTTCATATAAGGTTATCGTTCATTTATTGGCGTTGGTGGCTTTATTTTTAATGTTTACGGCATTGGCTGTAAAAATGAAATGGACACACGATGCGGGAGATGTGGACATCAATAACCGGTATTTTGATAAGGTCTCTGCAAAAAATAATACAGCGTTAGATTCATCCGAACAGCAAGCGCTGCGTGTGAGGATATATCAAAAAATCGGTGTGCTTTCGAACAAATACCCAAAAAATGCTGAAATCATTCTTTCGGCTTACCTCAAAACGAATGACGTTAAGATTGCAGACCGAATGCTTGATGCAGTGCGGGTGTTTTTGAAAAAAGACAAATCCGTACAGAAGGCATTTAAAAAAATTGACCATTCGTACAGCAAACAGTCAACATCCTTGTACCCTTGGGCACATTCACAGGCGTGGAGGGACTTTTGTACATCGGTATCCCGGGATAAGGCAGCCATTGATTCTGTATCTCGCATTACAGGTGTTGAGTCGCGGCTATTGGTCATGTGCCTTGTAGGTGAGCAAGTCCGGATGTTTAACTCGGGACGAGAGAAATTCAAGCAATATGTGATGCCATTTAATCGGCTCATGATGCCGACAAACCGCGGATATGGGGTGACCGGAATACTTCAACATACTGCCATACGCATCGAAAGCAATGTGTTCAATAAGAATTCAGATTTCTATGCTGGGGACTATTTCCAAAATTGCATCAATGTCAACGATTCATTCCCAGATGTGGTAGATGCCAGCATTGAGTCGCACAAGTTAAAAACCATTCAGCGCTTAATTAAAGGCGGAGATCACTACTACTCATACCTATACACTGCGTTTTTAATTCGACAGTACCAAGCACATTGGGAAAAGAGCGGATATTCCTTGGCTTTCCGTCCTGAAATTATTGCCACACTTTTCAACTTAGGGTTCCATAAAAGCAAGCCTAGTAAGCATCCAAAAGTGGGGGGATCCAATTTTAATGTCGCTGATCGTGAATATACCTTTGGAGGGCTATGCTATGAGTTCTACTACAGCGGCGAGCTAATGGATTTATTCCCCTTAACTTCAGAGCCCATTGTTCCAGTGGAAAAACTCATCGTTCAAAATGCAGATTTGATCAAGCGGAAACAAGAGGAGTTAAAAGCTCTAGAGCAACTCAATGGCGCACAATAAATATACGCGACGAACGAAAACAAATGGCATCTATCCATAAAACCTTTCAATAGAACCCTATGAA
>JBEIKR010000116.1:0-8859 GCA_040379705.1 Crocinitomicaceae bacterium | reverse complement strand
ATGTCCCGCTTCAATTTTGGAGAAATCAAGAATGTCGTTAATCAACTCCAACAATCCATCGGCTGAAGATTTAATGGCATCAATGTACCGTTTGTATTCCTCCGACACACCAGCATCATAAAGCAATTCAGCCATACCAATGATCACATTCATTGGTGTACGAATTTCATGACTGATATTCGCCAAGAACAGTTCCTGTGCCTTAACGGACGAGTCTGCCTTTTCCTTGGCAGCGATCAACTCTGCCTCCATTTGTAGTGTAATGGAAGCGTCGGTCAATGGAACTGAATCCACACTGAAGATGAGATAGATCAGCGTGTCGTTCTCCGCTTGATAAACAAGATGTCCTTGCAAAAGAAACTCGGGCGAAGCAGTCAAGGTACTTTGCAAATGAAGCGACGAATTATTTTTAAATGACTCAAAATCAATCGTTCCAAATGCCTCTTTATTGACTACCTGAAAAACGTCGAGAAAAGACTCACCACGGACCGAACCCAAGAGTTCTTCCATGGATAAGGTATAATTCACGATTTCCAAGTTTCTATTCAAACGAATGGAAAACGGAAAAATCCGTTCAATATCCCCTTGATCTAGAACTACATGCTCCTTTTTCATCCTTTCAGCGTTGGTTGATTATTGAACCTAGGAGAGGAATTTACACTTTTCCTTCCTTAATCATTCTATAAATGGTAGATTTTCCAACATCTAATTTTTCAGCGACTTGAAGTACATTGTTGTTATAACGCTCCAAATACCAACGAATGATGCGTGCATTGTACTCATCTAAGGTCAGCTCCTCTTGAATAAAGTCATTGACTTCGTTACGCTGCTGGAATTGTATATCATCCGCCAGAATCACTTTATCCTCACTCATCACCACCGCAATTTCTGCAATTGCTTTCAACTCACGTATATTTCCTGGAAAGCGGTATTTCAGCAATTTATCTTGTGCCTCATGTGAGAGTTCTTTGCGTGGAATTTTATTTTCCTTGCAGAATTCATCCACGAAATGTTTTGCAAGAATTGAAACATCCGTTCCACGCTCACAGAGAGGTGGCAATTCAACGGTGATTCCCATCAAGCGGTAATATAAGTCTTCTCGGAAATTGCCTTTCTGTACTTCCTTCTTTAAGTCTCGGTGTGTAGCCACAATTATTCGCACATCGATCGGAATCATTTTGTTGGATCCCAAACGACAAACTTCTCTTTCTTGCAAAACACGAAGCAATTTCGCTTGCATATTCAAATCCATCTCACCGATTTCATCCAAAAACAAAGTGCCTCGATGAGCTTCTTCAAACTTTCCTGTTCGCGGCTGATCAGCACCTGTAAAAGCACCTTTCTCATGACCAAATAATTCACTTTCAATCAACTCCTTTGGAATTGCAGCGACATTTATCGCCACAAAGGGCTTGCGCATGCGGTTGGAATTGAAATGTATCGCCTTAGCTGCCAACTCCTTACCCGTTCCGGTTTCACCTGTGACAGACACCGTAATATTCGCATTTGCCGATTTTTCCAACAAGGTAAAAACCCTTTGCATGGGAGCGCTCGAACCTTTCATGTATTGATGAAAATCATATTTCGCAGAGATTTCATTCGTCAACAATTCAACCTCCTTCTGCAACTGACCCTTTTCATTCGCTTGATGCACAAGATGCCATAGCTTATCCATGGCTTGTTCATCCTTAATGATATAATCATATGCTCCAACGCGAAGCATTTCCAAGGCCGTCTTGATGTCTTCTTGCGCAGAAAGGACAATGACTTGAATGGATGGATTTTCCTTTTTAAGCTTTTTAATCAACTCAAGTCCGGAGATATCTGGCAACGAATGGTCGAGCGTAACGACTGACGGATTCTCGTGGATATTCTTTAAGAAGGATGTACCGTCGTTGAAGACTGAAACATCAAACTCCGGATCCATAGATAATTTGTGCTTGACAATCTTTGAATACATCGGATCATCCTCGACAACAAATATTTTAGCGCGTCCCATTTTAGAAAATTTATCCCAATTTAGGAAAAATATTTCAATTTAGGAAAAATTTTCTCCGTGGATCCAAAAGAATCAACGCGATGCACTACGATTATCGCTTTATAATTCGGTGGTGTATTCCATTGATTTCAATGATGTACAAGCCATTTGATAAATCGGATAAATTGATTTCACCAGAGGTCATACATGTTTTCACAACCTGACCATCCGTGTTGCGCACGATGACGTTCACAGACATGCTGTTTACTGATTCTATCGATAAAATTCCACTTGTCGGATTTGGTGATAAACGGTAAATGGAAGAGGCTAAATCTGTTAATCCGCTACCTCCCAGCACATAAGGTGCACTCATTGCACTACAGCCATTGCTGTAGAAAGCTTGAACAGTAAAAGTTCCAGTACCCGGTAAATTCAGAATGGAGGACGTGGCTCCTTGAATTGGTACTCCATTTTGGAACCATTGATAAGCTACACCCACCTCCGTAGTGACCAAATCTGAAATCGCAAGAGAAATTGTTGGACTCACATTCAATGCACACGTTGTTTGCACGGCGAGTGTTGAAGGTGAATCGTCTTGAAGGTCAGAAAACTGCGTATACGCATTGCAGCTATCTTTCAACATATATTCCAACCATGGGTCGAGCAAACTGAAGGTTCTAGCCTGCTGTTGTGTACGCGTGATCGATATTCCTGTTGACGTAGTTGCTTCTCCGAAATCACAATTGAAATTGGTGTTAGCATAGTAGCAATGAGCGCCTCCAACAATGGATACGAACGTTTTGCACGCAGAAACCAATCCGTTGTAAATTGGAATGTGGTGATCAGCCGGGGGAGTCACACCATCCGAACTTCCCGAAAAAATAAGCGCAGGAACGCTCACATTCGGCGCAGCAGCAATGGCCGAAGGATTTGTTTCTGCTGGCGCTAATCCGATGATTGCTTTGATGTTTGTATTGTTTGCTGCAGCCAAGATCGTTGCACCTCCACCCATGGAATGCCCCATGATGGCCATGTTCCCATTGATTTTCTGATAAAATGGCGAGGCGCTGTTGCTATTTTCTGCAGTCATTTTCTCACCGATAAGTCGTAAGTCCAAGCCAAAGTCATTGTGACTAGGTGCTGGAATGAGGCTTCCTTCTGTGCGGGCAAATGCTAGAATATATCCTAAAGCGGCGTAATGTTCCCAAATATTCTGATAAGCATCCCACGACATGGCGAATCCATGACCAAAAACGATCACAGGAAACTCCCCATTCGCGACATTCACATTGTTCCCTGCAGAAGTTGCTGGATAATAAATCTCTGTTTGAATTTGTCTTCCCGCTCCCCCACCCGAGCCAAAACCACCTGTCCGCGTTGGATCGTTGAAGGTGATGGTGCGATGTCCAACGGAAAATTGGGCGAAGATTAACGTAGACATGAAACATGTCGTAAAAAGCAAGATTGATTTCATTAGTGACATATATGTGAAAAGATGTTTGACAGAAATAATCTAAGATGACACGCAATTATCCACCTAAAACTACAATGGCAAGAACAAAAAAACTTACCAATCAGTATAATTCAAATGTTTGTTTCGTAAAACATGAATTAACTCAAAATTTCATTGTCAATTAAAGCTTAATCGCAAGAAAAATTTAATACTTGAAAAATAAAATCTATTACCCAAGAATATTGATGAATCTAATAATTAAACAGCACAAGTCCAAAATGTAAATCTCTAAATTGTGATGAATTATGATAAAAGATGTTTGATATTTCTTGGATATTCTTGTAATCTAGAGTAAAAATTCTTTTTGATTTTTTTGTACCTATCTCATCTTCTTTGATTGCTTCTTTCTTCATGTTTTTATAAAGCTTCAACCAATTCTTGTCCTTCGTAATCTCAACAACCGATGATAACGGAATTGAAAAAGTAATGCATTGTTGAACACTTACTTCATTGGAGTCTAGTTTATCCTTAAATTCTACATTTCGAACAAAACCAATTCTATCTTGTCCGTAAAATTTTTCGTAGCCCGGTTCAACGGCTTCAGTGTTTTCATTAAGTGATTTTAATTTTTCGAAAGATATGCCTTCTAAAAATACGATACCCCTAATATTATCCAAGGAATAATAATTATCACAAACTGTTCTTTCAATACCATCATTCTGATCTTTAGTACAGCTATATCCCTTAAAGTTCATTTCACTAGTATCACCATAAACCATCTTAAAAAAATTCTCGGGCAGGCCTGCAATTGGTATATTGTTCTCAATATCATCAAAATAATTAAATACAAAAGAAATTTGTCCTTCACCGCCTAAGACTTCCGATCTTTTTATTTCTTTTTTAAGAATATTTATTAAAGATTCGGGATTTTTTTCATCGACAAACAAGTTTATTTCATTCTCTAAAACGTCGCTACCTACAGGAAAATAAACTAACTCATTCTGACAGAATGAAATAAAAGATACCGATAAAAAGAAAAAACTTAAAAACATTTTCATAATGATTGATTTTATTGGGTGTAGTAAAGATTTGAGCAAATATAATAATTATGCAGAACATAGAAATATACAGGCAGTAATAATGCTCATTTAGGGTGACTTTTCATTGGCAACACAATGAGATTTAAACTCATTTTTTATTTTTTTTAATAACTCATTTCGGCACCGACCAACTCTCGCGATCCAAACTTCTGAATTGAATTGCCTCGGCCAAATGATTTAAGGAGATTGACGAATGCCCATCCATATCCGCAATGGTCCGCGCCACCTTTAATATACGGTCATAGGCCCTTGCGGACAAGCCCATGCGGTTCATGGCTGTTTCCAACATCTCATGTCCTTGCTTGTCAATCGAACAATGTTGCTTTAAATCCTTGGCAGACATCTGCGCATTGCAATGCATTCCAGCATGTTCCATGTACCGCTGTCGTTGCACCTGTCGTGTTGCCTCCACGCGCTTTCGGATTTCCGCACTCGACTCAGAAACCGCCTGACTTGTCAACTCTTGAAACGAAACAGGCGTCACCTCCACATGTAAATCAATCCGATCAAGTAAGGGTCCAGATATCTTATTCAAATACCGCTGAACGATACCAGGTCCGCACACACATTCCTTTTCCGGATGATTGTAATAGCCACAGGGACACGGATTCATTGCCGCCACGAGCATAAATCCTGCAGGATAGTCAATCGAGAACTTCGCCCGAGAAATGGTCACACAACGATCCTCCAAAGGTTGGCGCATCACCTCAAGCACCGTTCGTTTGTATTCTGGCAATTCATCCAAAAACAACACACCGTTGTGCGCGAGGGAAATCTCACCAGGTTGAGGATAGCCACCGCCGCCCACTAGCGCGATGTCAGATATTGTGTGATGGGGCTTGCGAAATGGACGCTGCGTAATCAATGACGTTCCATTTTTCATCTTTCCCGCTACGCTATGGATCTTCGTTGTTTCCAATGCTTCATCCATGCTCATCGGTGGTAAAATTGTCGGCAATCGTTTCGCTAACATCGATTTACCAGCGCCCGGAGGACCGATGAGAATCACGTTATGTCCACCAGCCGCGGCAATTTCAAAAGCCCGCTTGATGTTCATCTGACCTTTGACCTCTGAAAAATCAACCTCACTTTTGTTCAATACGGCATCAAACCCATTTTGCAGCGGAGAGACAATGGGCTCCATGCGTTGCACTTCATTGAGATGGTCCACTACTTCACGAAGATTTGAAGCACCGAATACTTGAATGCCTTCCACGATTGCTGCTTCCTCTGCATTTACTTTTGGGAGGATCACACCGAGATATCCTTCTTTTTTTGCTTGCAGCGCGATGGGAAGCACGCCACTCATAGGATTCAAAGTACCGTCGAGCGACAATTCACCCACGAATAGAAAACGATCCAGCTCGGCACATGAAATTTGGGCTGCGACGGCAAGCACACCAATCGCAATGGGCAAGTCAAATTGGGATCCTTCCTTGCGAATGTCTGCTGGAGCAAGATTGATGGTAATTTCTTTTCCTGGGAAATGCAGGTCGTTATTTTTGAAAGCGGCACGAATGCGCTGTTGACTTTCACGCACGGCGTTATCGGGTAATCCGACGAGGTGAAAATTGATGCCGTTGGCTAGATTGACTTCAATGGTGATGGTAGTAGCAGAAATACCGAATACGGTGCTGCCGTAGGTTTTGACTAACATAGTGGTTTCGTTTAGTGGTTTCGTTGAATGAAGATACGAGAAAAAGTGGGGAATTGCAAGAAAGTGATTTCTTGATTAGGGTTTCCCTAATTCGCGCAGCGATCAAATTATGAATTCCGCTAGGATCAAATTCTTAATTCAGCCTGTTAGAGGAAATCTATGGCCACAAAAAAAAGCCAACGCTAGAGCATCGGCTTTTCAGAATGATATGTGTACAGCTTAACGCTTGTGCATAGGCTCATCAGAAACCGTTAATTTCTTTCTTCCTTTGCGACGACGTGAGGCAAGGACTCTTCTGCCATTCTTCGTTGCCATACGGCTTCGGAAACCGTGTTTGTTTCTTCTTTTTCTGACGGATGGTTGAAACGTTCTTTTCATGACTTCGGTTCGTTATAAATTGACTTTTTTCTCAAAAATTCGGATTGCAAAGATAAGCGTTTTTTCCATTCGGCAATACGATTGAAAGAAAAATCTAAAAAAAACAATTTGTTGCCCCGCAGACGTGTATTTTTGTACCACACATTTTTGCCTTAAACACAATGCTTCGTCCAAAAAAAGAGAAAACCGGTAAACAAAAGATTTCCAAAGATAGCATTCGCAAAGCACGTGGCATCTTTACTTTCTTGAAACCGTATCGAAACGCCTACCTCATTGGATGGATCTTTTTACTGCTTTCCACCTCCGCAGGATTGATGTTTCCTTTTTTAATGGGTCAATTGCTCGGTCAAGGGGTTTCAAACAAACCTGCGACGATGCAAGAATCTATCGGACTGTTGTCATTAGAAAATGTCAATTCCGTGGCGATTGCTCTCTTTATTCTTTTCGCTACACAAGCGGTATTTTCCTATTTCCGCGTGGTGATTTTCACCAATGTTACAGAGAATGCACTTCGCGATATTCGCCGTTCTGCCTTTAGCAAGTTGATTTACATGCCGATGGACTTCTTCAACCAAAATAAAGTGGGTGAATTGACCAGCCGCATGAGTTCAGACATTACGCAGGTGCAAGAAACCATGAAAACAACGATCGCTGAATTTTTCAGGCAGATTGTGATCGTCATTGGTGGCATTGTATTTCTGTTCTTCCTGTCGTGGAAACTCGCGCTGATTATGATTGGAACTGTTCCCGTGATGGCTGTCATCGCGGTATTCTTTGGTCGCTTCATTCGAAAATTGTCCAAGCAAGCACAAGATCAAGCGGCAGAATCCAATTCAATCATTGAGGAATCGCTGACGGGAATCAGCAATGTAAAATCCTTTACGAACGAGTTTTTTATCCTCGGAAAATACAACGAGAAAATTGAACAAATCCGCAACATGAATGTGAAAAGTGGTGTGTGGCGCGGCTTGTTTGTGTCGTTCATCATCTTCTGTTTGTTTGGTGCCATTGTATTCATCGTGTGGCAAGGTCTTCTGATGACACAAGGACCAAATCCTGAATTGAATTCCAAAGATTTCTTCTCCTTCATTATGTACACCATCATGATGGGCGCGTCGATTGGTTCGCTCCCTGATTTGTATGCGAGTATCCAGAAAACCATCGGCGCAACAGAAAACTTGATGACCTTGATTGGTCAACCGGGAGAAAAAGAATTGTTAGTGGGAGAAGGGAAGCCGGCCATCACTGGTGAAATACGTTTCCACCATGTAGAATTCTCCTATCCACAGCGCAAAGATCTGCCAGTCCTACAAGGAATAAGCTTCCATGCGCAGCAAAATGAAACGATTGCCTTTGTAGGCTCATCAGGATCGGGTAAATCAACCATTTCCTCCCTACTATTGCATTATTACGACATCGACAATGGTTCTATTCAGTTTGACGGCAACGACATTAAATCGATTGATGTAGCGCATTTACGTCAACATATGGCAATCGTACCTCAGGAGGTAATTCTTTTCGCTGGATCGATCCGAGAGAACATTCGGTTTGGTGCGACCGAAGCATCAGAAGAAGAAATCATTGAAGCGGCGAAAAAAGCAAATGCCTGGGATTTCATCAGTTCCTTCCCAGAAGGATTGGATACGCAGGTTGGTGATCGTGGAATTCAATTATCAGGAGGACAAAAACAACGGATCGCCATCGCACGCGCAATCATTAAAAATCCTGCAATCCTTATCCTTGACGAAGCAACATCAGCCTTAGATTCAGAATCAGAACGCTTGGTGCAAGACGCTTTAGACAAACTCATGGAAGGTCGTACCTCTTTTGTGATTGCTCACCGTCTTTCTACCATCCGCAACGCCAACAAAATCCTCGTTATTCAAAACGGAAGTATTGTTGAGCAAGGAACTCACGAAGAGTTGATTTCACAGAATGGCATTTACACCAATTTGGTGGAATTACAGGGCATGGATCAGGGGGAGGACTTGTAGTTTTTTAGTGACGAGTTATTAGTTACGAGTGACGGGTTGAGAATGCTACAACAGAGTATTTTTTTTTAGTTACGAGTTATGAGTTATGAGTGACTAGTTGAGAATGCTACAACTGCGTGAACTTTTTAGTTTCGAGTTATGAGTTACGAGTGACTAGTTGAGAATGCTTAAACTGAGTATTTTTTTTTGTTACGAGTTACGAGTGACTAGTTGAGAATGCTACAACTGCGTGAACTTTTTAGTTTCGAGTTATGAGTTACGAGTGACTAGTTGAGAATGCTTAAACTGAGTATTTTTTT
>JBEIKR010000115.1:0-8933 GCA_040379705.1 Crocinitomicaceae bacterium | reverse complement strand
TCTCATCCAATCGATATGTTGGTTTTTCATCCTCATCCATCACATTCTCTTCTCCTTCTGGCGCCCATTCCAATGTGCGCGTGCATCGAGGAATCCCTGTTTCATAATCAATTGAATTCTCATATATATAGACATGATCCGCGTTGATAGATTCTCCTAATTCTTTTAAACCAAACAAAAGAGCATCTTCCAAGCGTTTGTTAATCAACAGCTCCTGACTAGCCGAAGCGATTGCCGATAGCATCTTCTTCTTTTTTTCGAGTTGCACAATGGTCTCATGTTCTTTGGTGCAGTTGCGAATCATTGCCGCAAAATGTTCGGGGGATCCATCTTCTACACTAAAAAGTCCAAGTTTGCAATGATACCATTCCTCTTTGCCATTTTGCATTCGTGAAAACTCTGTCTCACAAAATGAATGGTTGTTTCGCACCTCCTCAATCGAATCATTCATTTCTTCGATAATTTCTGGTGGAAGGAATTCAGATACATGCCTTCCTAAAAAGGAGTCAGGTTGCACAAACAGCTGAGTACCATTCGGTTCAAAGACATGGGTAAAAACAGAATTTTGATTGAAGATCAGGACTAACTCGCTGATGTTTCCGGGAAAATCCCGATAAATTTGATTCCTCATATGATTATTTTCAAGTGGTTATTCATGCAATATAGTCGTTTCATCTATTTTCTACTAATTTTAAGTGCTTTTAATGACCAAAATGGGTAAAACGGTGTATCTCTTGTGCGTACTTTTCGCGTTTTTCAGTCCAACTCTTAGGGCACACGATACCTATTTTGCGTTTGCAGAAGTGGAATACAACGACATGAACGGAACACTTGAAGCAACTTTGACCGTCTCCACGCACGACTTAGAACGTCTGCTCCAAGAAAAAGAACTCATTTCTGGCGCATTGTCATCAACACCAATAGATAGCATACTTATTTCACACATTTCCCCACTCATAAACACCTCATTTTCCTTCAGCTTTCCAGAAAATCAAGCGATGCTTTGGGACATTGAAGGCATTGAAAACACCTTGACAGGGACAACAAATATTTACTTAAGCACAGCCGTAAGAAATATCACAGATACATTCTCTGTTCGTTTTGATCTTTTCATGGATCGATACCCTGAACAACAAAACAAGATGACCTTCATTTACCATGAAAATAAAACAACCCGTGTGTTCCTAAATTCGCAGCGAACAGATACATTTAAAATAAAGCCAATATGAATCGCATTCTCATCATTTTTACCTCGTCATTCCTATTCATAAATGCATTTGGACAAAGTAAATTTGCTCAACTTGATGTAGAGTTACCCACACCTAATGAATACAGGACAGCAGCAGGTGCCCCTGGACATAACTATTACCAACAAAAGGCAGATTATAAAATTGCTATCACCATTGATGATGCCACCCAAAAATTAACAGGCGAAGAAACCATTACATACACGAACAATTCACCTGATCAGCTCGAATACTTGTGGTTGCAGTTGGACCAAAATTTATATTCACAAAATTCAGACACGAAACTGATTGAAGTGGAAAAAATGGAGGACTTTAAGAGCATTGGTGATGTAAAAAAGCGTTTTCATTATTACGATGGTGGGTTTAAGATCGATGCCATCACATCGACTTCTGGACAAAAAATGTCCTTTGCGATCAATAAAACAATGTTGCGCATCAATCTCGACAAACCTTTGGCACCGAACTCGAGCATCACCTTTAAAATCAAATGGTGGTACAATATCAATGACCGAATGGCGGTAGGTGGACGCTCTGGCTACGAATACTTTGAAAAAGACCAAAACTACCTATATACAGTAGCTCATTTCTTTCCACGCATGTGCGTGTACAATGATGTCGAAGGATGGCAGAATAAACAATTTTTAGGTCGTGGGGAATTCGCCTTGCCTTTTGGTGATTACGAGGTGAATATCACTGTTCCTTCCGACCACATTGTTGCGGCAACAGGTGAATTGCAAAATGCCAATTCAGTATTGACAGCTGAACAACGCAAGCGCTTTGAAAAAGCGAAAAGTGCCGATTCTCCTGTATTGATTGTTACGCAAGCCGAGGCCGAGATGAAAGAAAAATCGAAGGAAAAAGCACTTAAAACGTGGACATTTAAAGCGACCAATGTACGTGATTTTGCCTTTGCGTCATCACGCAAATTCATCTGGGACGCCCAAGCGGTGAAAGTTGGAGGAAAAAATGTACTCGCTATGTCGTACTATCCAAAAGAAGGAAACCCATTATGGGAGCGTTATTCAACAAAACTTGTTGCACACACGATAAAGACCTATTCAAAATATACTGTCGATTACCCTTACCCTGTTGCGATTTCCGTACATTCAAAATGGATTGGCATGGAATACCCGATGATTTGCTTCAATGGAGGTCGTCCAGAAGAAGACGGCACCTATTCCCAAGAAACGAAGTACGGCATGTGGGGTGTGATTATCCATGAAGTGGGACACAACTTTTTCCCGATGATTATCAATTCGGATGAGCGCCAATGGACATGGATGGACGAAGGATTGAATACATTTGTGCAGTACCTAACCGAGCAGGAATGGGAACGTGGTTATCCATCGCGCCGAGGCCCGGCTTATATGATTGCCGACTACATGCGTGGTGACAAGAAATTCATTTCACCAATCATGACCAACTCAGAATCCATTTTCCAATTTGGGAACAACGCCTATGGGAAACCAGCGACAGCACTTAACATCTTGCGTGAGACCATCATGGGACGCGAATTGTTTGACTATGCATTTAAAATGTATTGCGAGCGTTGGGCCTTGAAACACCCTACCCCGGCTGACTTTTTCCGTACAATGGAAGATGCCTCTGCGGTGGATCTCGATTGGTTCTGGCGAGGATGGTTCTACTCGACCGACCATGTCGATATTTCTTTGGATGAAGTCAAGTGGTTCCAGTTGAATTCGATGAATCCTGAAGTGGAAAAATCAATCAAACAAGAAAATGAAATGGCCAAAGACCACTTCATTGGAGATGATAGAAATAAGGAATCAATAAAACAAACGGTGAATGAAGCAGATCCGAATATTGACGACTTCTATGCGAAGCGCAACGTTTATTTCGTTGATGCACTAGATCGAAAAGAATATGATGATTTTGTCGCGAAACTGTCGAAAGAAGACCTTCAACTGTTGAATGCCAACAAGCAATTTTACGAACTTACATTCAGCAATATCGGAGGATTGGTGATGCCTTTGATTATCGAGGTGACCTTTGCCGACAATACGATTGAAATCATTCGTATTCCAGCAGAGATCTGGCGTCAATATGAAGACAAAGTAACTAAAGTACTCATCTTCGATAAAGAAGTCATTTCCTTTCGCTTAGACCCCAACCTTGAGACGGCTGACACCGACTTTAGCAATAACAGCTGGCCGAAGCGCGTCGAACCAACCCGTTACGAATTGTTCAAGCAAAAACAAACGAATGGAGAAAATCCAATGCAACGTCAAAAACGCGTGCAAGAAGCAGAGAAGAAAAACTAAGTGAATGCTTGACCTATCCTTCAAAAACCAAAAAGAACCGCGGAGTGGTGTTTTACTCATTTCCGATCCTTTTCTGAAAGAAGAATTCTTTCGGAGGTCTGTAGTATTGGTTTGCGAACATGATGAAACTGGCACCTTTGGGTTTGTGCTGAATCACTATTTGAAAGATGATCTTCACCAGCTCGACAATCAATTTCCCGACATTCAAGCGCGTGTAAGTATCGGTGGTCCTGTCGACACTACAAACTTGTTTTATATCCACTCTTTCAGGGACATAGAACACAGTTTTGAAATTCTTGATGGACTTTACTTTGGAGGAAATTATGAGCAGATTCAAGAACATTTAATCACCGATGAAACTGCTCGTCACAATATTCGTTTCTTTATCGGTTACTCTGGTTGGGCTGCAGGACAATTGAGCGAAGAATTGGCTGAAAATGGTTGGTTCGTTGCCGACAATATTACACAATCCGATATTCTCTCTACCTGTGATGATGATTTTTGGAAGCATTGCTTAGAAAAACAAGGGGAGCGTTTTAAAATCATTGCCAACTTTCCGATCAACCCAGAGAGGAATTGAACGAATGTGTTACGGGTTGGGGGTGGACCAAATTCTAAATTCTAAATTTGATTGCTTCGCAAATTTGTGATTTGATCGCTACGCGAATTGCTGAAGGCTTAAAATTCACAATCCATACAACTCCGTACATCCTTTACGACCTTTTCCTTTTTTTTGTTGAAAAATTGTTGATTACATTTTAATCATTTGTTGATTACTTTTTAATCTTTTAAGATTTAAATGTAGTAACTTTGAGCGAGAGTCAATGTCCATTTCCTTGGTCAACTCTTCCGCAGATTTTACGATATGCAGCTATTTTTTTTAACCGTTTAACATTGTTGAACTATGGCTGTTTTGCGCTCAATTGTACACATGGATCTCGACACTTTTTTTGTGTCGTGCGAACGTTTATTGGACAGTCGTCTGGTAGGCAGACCGATTTTGATTGGCGGGACGAGTGACCGGGGAGTTGTTGCGTCGTGTAGTTACGAGGCGCGAAAATTCGGAATTCATTCAGCGATGCCCATGAAGATGGCAAAGGAACGTTGTCCGGAAGCGATTATCATCAAGGGCAACACGAGTACCTATACCAATTACTCAAAGATGGTGACTGACATCATCCGTGAATCTGCACCGGTGTATGAAAAGGCGTCTGTGGATGAGTTCTACCTCGATCTTTCAGGGATGGATCAATTCTTCGGCACCTTGAAATATGCATCTGAGTTACGGCAGAAGATCATCAACGAAACGGGACTTCCGATTTCCTTTGGTTTATCACAGAACAAAACGGTTTCAAAAATCGCGACTGGCGAGGCCAAGCCCAACAATCAATTACTCATTCACCATGGAACAGAAAAAGGTTTTCTGGGCCCATTGTCCGTGCAGAAAATCCCGATGGTTGGACTAAAAACCTATCAAACACTTTGCAACCTAGGGGTGCGAAAAATACAGACCATTCAGGAGATGCCGATTGAAATGATGGAAAGTGCCTTGGGACAGAATGGTAGTGGTATCTGGAGAAAAGCACAAGGCATTGACAATTCACCTGTGGAGCAATACAACGAGCGGAAATCCATCTCCACGGAGCGGACCTTTGACTACGACACTATTGATGTCAATAAATTAAAAGGAATCATGGCGGCGATGGCGGAGAATCTTGCCTTTCAGTTGCGTCGAGCCAATAAATTAACCGCTTGTGTCACCGTAAAAATTCGGTATTCTGATTTTCAAACACATACCCTCCAGAAACAAGTCCCCTACACCGCTGCCGATCATGAGCTCATGCCTCTTGTATCCGAACTGTTTGACCGGCTTTACAACCGTAGGATGCTCGTTCGCTTGATCGGCATTCGTTATAGCACATTGGTTTCGGGGAATCATCAACTCAATTTATTCGATGATGGCACACGGTACTCAGAGTTGTACACTGCCATGGACAAGATTCGACAACGCTTTGGCGACCGCGCTGTGATGCGTGCCATTGCCCTCGACGCACGAACCATTGGCCGCTGGAATCCTTTCAATGGAGAACCACCGCCGCTCTTGGCAAATCGAAGAGTGTGAAAATCAGAGTGAGAATGAGAGCGAGAGCGAATAATTCATAACTCTAAATGGTGACTTCGAGTATGCTGCGCACCTCAGCCACCAAATAACTCGTAATTCGTAATTCATAGCTCCAAATGGTGACTTCGAGTATGCTACGCACCTCAGCCACCAAATAACTCGTAACTCGTAACTCGTAATTCATAATTCGTAACTCCCCAGTAAAATCAGAGTGAGAATGAGAGCGAGAACGAATAACTCATAATTCGTAACTCGTAACTCGTAATTCATAATTCATAGCCCCTTGTTCCTCAAATCCCACTTCAGCCTCAAGTACGGAATCCTTTCTCCCGATGAACTTATCCAATGGATGAAGGCATCAGGTCATACACATGTGGCATTGTGTGACATCAATTCAAGTTCTGCCGCTTTGGGATATGTGCGCGCGGCACAACAGGAAGGAATCGTACCCGTTGTCGGGATCGACATTCGCAATGGGATAGACTGCTGTTACCTATTGCTTGCCAAGAACAACCGAGGATTGCATGAGGCAAACACCTTTCTTTCAAAGCATCTGCACAGCGGGGAAGCATTCCCAAGTCAAGCGCCACACATGGGTAATTGTCACGTGATTTATCCGTGGGGAAAGGAACCAAAGAAGTTGAAAGAGAATGAGTGGATTGGAGTCCGTTCTAGCCAACTGAACAAACTGACAATTCAACAGCAAAAGGTATCTATGAAGCGAATGGTTGCAATGGACTCCATGACCTTTCGGAACAAGCGTGACTTCAACACCCACCGATTGCTCAGGGCCATCGCAAACAATACACTGCTATCAAAACTCTCCAAAGAAGACCAAGCAGAGGAAGAAGATCAACTCATTTCCAAAGACACATTCGATGAGCGGTTCGCTGCTTTTCCACAGATTATACAACAGACAGTCAACCTGCTAAAAACCTGTTCCGTCCATTTTGATTTTGGGGACGATGCTGCTCCACAAAATTTAGCCACATACACGGGAAGTAAAGAAGAAGACCTGCAACTATTGCGAACTCTCTGCGCCGAAGGTCTCGACTACCGTTATCCCAAAATGACCGAAGAAATTGCCTTACGGATTGAGAAAGAAATTGAAATCATTGCCCAGAAAGACTACCTCTCCTACTTTCTGATTACCTGGGATTTCACCTCGTACGCACGCTCAAAAGGGTATTTTTATGTCGGACGAGGAAGCGGGGCAAATAGTATCGTCGCGTATCTGTTGCGCATCACCGATGTAGACCCTTTAGAACTCGACTTGTACTTCGAACGTTTCATTAACCTCTACCGAAAAAACCCACCTGATTTCGACATGGACTTCTCCTGGCGCGACCGGGATGATCTAACGAGATATATCTTTGAACGCTATCCCAATGCCGCACTATTATGCACCTACAACACATTTCAATACAGCGCTGCAGTGCGGGAACTTGGAAAGGTGTTTGGTCTTCCCAAAACAGAGATTGATCTTCTCAGTAAGGGAAAATTTGACTTCGAGAAACTCGACCAACTGTCTCAACTCGTCATTACATATAGTAAACTTCTACACGGAATCCCCTCACATCTCAGTGTGCACTCCGGAGGAATTGTCATCAGCGAAAAGCCCATTACTTGGTTTTCTGGTACCTTTATGCCACCCAAAGGCTATGCGACAACACAATTTTCCATGTTAGAAGCGGAGGATGTTGGACTGTATAAGTTTGATGTACTCAGCCAAAGGGGATTGGGAAAAATTCATGATGCACTTGACATCATTGCCGAAAATCAGCCTGATCATTTACCCCATGACATCCACGACATTGCGTATTTCAAAAAAGATGAAAAAGTTCGTGACCTATTGCGTGCTGCCCGTGCGATGGGCTGTTTTTATGTGGAGTCGCCCGCCATGCGCATGTTGATGGTAAAATTGCAAGTGGATACCTATTTGGGACTTGTTGCCGCGAGCTCCATCATTCGTCCCGGTGTGGCGCAATCCGGCATGATGCGCGAATACATTCTTCGACATCGCTTTCCAGAAAAGCGAAAAGATGCCCCACCTGTGTTGCTTGAAATCATGCCCGACACCTATGGCGTGATGGTTTACCAGGAAGATGTCATTAAAGTCGCCCACCATTTCGCAGGATTGTCATTGGCTGAGGCGGATGTGCTTCGTCGTGGGATGTCTGGGAAATTCAGATCGCGTGACGAGTTCAACCGTGTGCGTGATAGTTTCTTCCAGAATTGCCGCAAAAAAGGATACCTAGACACCATGACATCCGACATTTGGCGGCAGATTGAAAGCTTTGCAGGATATGCCTTTTCCAAAGGACACTCTGCCTCCTACGCAGTAGAAAGTTACCAGAGTTTGTACCTCAAAGCATACTACCCACTCGAATACATGACAGCTTGCATCAATAATTTCGGTGGCTACTACCGCACAGAAGTCTATGTGCATGAAGCGCGCAGCTGGGGAGCAACAATACTAGCGCCATCACTCAACCACGGTTCATACGAATGTATTTTATGCGGCAAATCGCTCATTCTCGGTTTTATCCTCGTACAAGGAATTGAACAGCAACTGATTCAAAAAGTACTCTTGGAATGCTTTCACAATGGACCTTTTCTTCATTTCGAAAACCTAATGAAACGCTGCTACATTCCACTCGATCAACTGGTATTGATTATTCGCATTGGTGGCTTACGCGATTTTCCGGAGACACGAAAAGAGCTCCTTTGGAAAGCACACCTATTCCACAATAAGGTGAAGGAAAAATCACCAACGCCTATGCTTTTTGAACCAGAGCAACGCCAATTCACTCTACCACAGTTGAGCGAGCAGACACTTGAATTGGCCTTCGAGCAGATGGAACTGCTTGGATTCCCCTTGTGCAATCCGTTCGACCTCCTCGCTGAACCTGTAAATGATCACACAGAAGCCTCAGAAATCCCAAGATGTCTAGGTCTACGCATCATCACCTACGGGTATTTGATTGCACTTAAACATTCGCGAACGAACAAAGGAGAAGCGATGTTTTTTGGCACTTTCATCGATCAGGCGGGCGCCATTTTAGACACCGTACACTTTCCAGAATCGGCACGAAAGTATCCGTTTTACGGAAAGGGAATTTATAAAATCGTTGGCGTAGTTACGGAAGAGTTTGGCTATTATACGGTTGAAGTTGGAGAAATGGTAAAGCAAAGCTTCATGGAAGACATTCGCTTCAGTGATGAAAATGCAGAAATGAAAAACGAAAGAAAGATATAAACACGCACAAAAAGTTGCTATAT
>JBEIKR010000114.1:0-8975 GCA_040379705.1 Crocinitomicaceae bacterium | reverse complement strand
TCATAACTCGTAACTCGTAACTACCCCCCCCCCTATTAAAAGCCCTCTTGTTGATAAAAAAGCATATTTTCTACGCAATACCCCCTCTATTTTGAGTTAACTTTGGAAAAAATTAAAAAAATGGCAACAAAAAGACAGCAGGCGTATCAAGATGTACTCAATCGTACACCAAAACACATAGACTTCGATGGGAAAGTATCTGAATTGTTTGGTAAAAGCGTTTTCCATTTGGAAATTATGCGCGAATACCTTCCATCTGACGCCTTTAAATCCATGATGGAATCCATTCAAAATGGTACGCGTCTCGACCGCAAGATGGCGGATCAAGTAGCCTCCGCGATGAAAGATTGGGCCTTGACAAAAGGTGCTACGCACTACACGCACTGGTTTCAGCCATTGACCGGTTCAACGGCAGAAAAACATGACGCCTTTTTCAAACCTGTCGGTCCAGGAAAAGCCATCGAACGTTTCGACGGTGACTTATTGGTTCAACAAGAGCCAGATGCTTCGTCGTTCCCGAATGGTGGAATTCGAAATACATTTGAAGCACGTGGATATACCGCTTGGGATCCATCCTCTCCAGCATTCGTGATTGGTAAAACATTGTGCATCCCGACAATCTTTATTTCGTACACAGGAGAATCGCTTGACTATAAAATGCCATTATTAAAAGCACTGAACGCAGTGGATCAAGCGGCCGTTGAAGTGTGTCAATACTTTGATAAAAACGTAACGAAAGTCAATGCGACTTTGGGGTGGGAACAAGAATACTTCCTTATTGATCAAGCTCTTTTTAATGCGCGTCCGGATTTGATGATGACAGGCCGCGCTTTATTCGGTCATGCCGCTGCGAAAGGACAACAGTTGGAAGACCACTATTTCGGTTCAATTCCAGAACGTGTAACCGCTTACATGCGTGACTTCGAAACAGAAGCCATTCAATTGGGAATTCCTGTAACAACACGTCACAATGAGGTCGCACCAAACCAATTTGAATGTGCTCCAATCTTCGAGGAATGTAATCTTGCTAATGACCACAACTTGCTATTGATGGACCTTATGGAGAAAATTGCACGCAAGCACAACTTCCGCGTTTTACTACATGAAAAACCCTTCTCAGGTGTCAATGGCTCTGGAAAACACAACAATTGGTCGCTTGGAACAAACACTGGTGTTAATCTCCTTGCTCCAGGAAAAAATCCAAAGTCAAACCTTCAGTTCTTGACATTCTTCGTGAATACAATCAAAGCCATTCATGATCATTCAGATATTTTACGTGCATGTATTGCATCAGCTGGAAATGATCACCGTTTAGGCGCTAACGAAGCACCTCCTGCAATTATCTCTGCCTTCATCGGTACACAGCTTTCAACTTTGTTGGATGACATCGAAAAGAATGTCAAGGCTGGAAAAATGACGCCTGAAGATAAAACAGAGTTGAAATTAAACATCGGAAAAATCCCGCAAATCATGTTGGACAACACCGATCGTAACCGTACTTCTCCGTTTGCTTTTACTGGAAATAAATTTGAATTCCGTGCGGTAGGTTCATCAGCGAACTGTGCATCTGCAATGATCGTGTTGAATACCATCATGGCAAAACAATTGCAAGTATTCAAGAAGTCAGTTGACGCGCGCATCGACAAAGGCGAAAGCAAAGACGAAGCGATTTTGAAAGAATTGCAAAAACTCATTAAAGAATCGAAGAAAATTCGTTTTGAAGGAAACGGCTACGGTGAGGAATGGGTGAAAGACGCTGAAAAACGCGGGTTGAAAAACTTGAAAGATACACCTCGAGCATTGCAGGTTTGGGCGGACAAGAATGTTGTGAAGTTGTTCGACGAAATGGGAATTTTAACACCACGTGAACTTGAAGCTCGTCAAGAAATTGAATTCGAAAACTACATCTTGAAAGTGCAAATCGAAGCGCGAATCATGGGAGATGTCATCAACTCAATGATTGTTCCTGCCGTAGTTGATTATCAAAACAAATTGCTTCAAAATGTGCAAGGATTGATTGATGTACTTGGTGCAAAGTCAGGCAAGGAAGCGGCAAATACTCAGATTGAGTTGATTCAACGCATCGCTATTCACATGAACAAGATGAAAGCGGCAGCGGACACAATGCTCATGGCGCGAAAAGCAGCAAACAAGCTCGGTCATGCAGAAGATAAAGCCTTTGCTTACTGTGATAAAGTACGCATCCATTTTGATGAAATCAGATACCATGCTGACAAACTCGAATTGCTTGTTGACGATGAATTGTGGCCATTGCCGAAATTCAGAGAAATGCTTTTCACACGTTAATCTACTTTGAATAAAGAATCACGAAACCCGGACATTGTTCGGGTTTTTTCGTTTCCAATATTTATGGTTAAAAAATCTCATCTTCCATGAGGACGCATCGCCAGAAGATGATTACCTTTGTTTAAAACAATTCTAAATAAGGTGCGTATCCTTTTAGCAGATAGCAATGATTTGGTTCGGGTGGGACTTCGAACAATTTTGAATTCACATGGTGGATTTCAAATCGTTGGTGAAGCAAAAGACAATGATGAATTGCTTGAACAGGTAGTATTTTTCGACCCTACCGTGGTACTCATCGACTACACCTCTCCAGGTTTCAACATCGACATCATTCCTAAAGTGTTGAACTCGCACAAAATGGTGAAATTCTTGGCCATTACACCTGAACAATCGGGTCAAACCCTAGTAAACGCTTTGCGTTCAGGTGTCATTAGCTACATTAAGAAGGATTGTGACCTTGGTGAAATCATTAACGCGGTAGAGGAAACAGCGCATGGAAACAAGTTCTTTTGTGGTCAAATCCTTGAAACCATCCAGCGTGCAGCGATTGATGTGAATGACATTGATTTTGAATCATTCTCGTGCGAACCGGTAATTCTCTCCGAAAGAGAAAATGAGATTATAACGTTAATTGCGGAAGGACTAACAAATCATCAAATCGCTGATCAGTTGTTTCTTAGCAACCATACCATCAATACCCATCGCAAGAATATCATGGCAAAATTGGGAGTAAAAAATACTGCGGGAATCGTGATGTATGCCGTGAAAACACATTTGGTTTCTCCAAATAAATTCCTCTTTGCTGCGGACAACGCATAATGCTTTAGTCTTCAACTTAGGCCTTAGATTTCTAAACGCCTAAAAAAATGACGTCATCTTGAACGTTTATCACATACATTTGTACAGCTGGCCAAATTTGTTCACCATGAACTTTCGTATCCTTAGTTTTCTGCTTCTCTTTTGCACGTCTGCTTACGCCCAGTCGATCAACACCAATGCTGCACCACAGACCAATTCAAACATGAATGTGAATCAATCTGAGTCTCTGGAAGAACAGTCGATTGATACAGTTTCTTTCAATAAAGAGCAAGAGAAACGCGAAGAATCTATTCAACTAAAAAAGCAAACCGAAAAATTAAAGGACGTAAATACTTCTACAACGTATGGATACACAATCGAAGCAACGCAACAAATCCAACAAGTAAGCGGGCTTTTTACAGCTACACGTCAACAAGCATCCACGCAACGGACTCAACGTACACCGAATGCCGAGCAACAGCAACAAATGAATCAGTATGTCTCACTTTTGTCACAGGCCGCTCCTGAATCATTTGAATTCCATTTTTACACCTATATCGCTGGAAATTACAACATTGCACTTATTGACCATCTTCTAAAAGCAGAAGCACTCCGACCAGACAACTCGGATGTACAGATACAACTCACAGCTTATCACCTCATCACTCAGAATAGTAGCGAAGCAAAAAAATACCTAAAAAAGCTACATGCCAATGGTCGTATCACTGAAATCATGACACTATATGGCAATGATGTTTTGCGTTCAGTTCCCAAGAATGGTTGTTTGATTACGCATGGATTTGAAGACACTTATGGCGCCTTGTACGCTCAACTTTTTATGAATGAACGAACGGATGTCACTATAGTCTCACTCGATCTTCTCCAAAGTGAAACCTGCCAAAACACATTAAAAAATAAAGGATTCAGCCTGCCAAATGCCACAACAATTGATGTAGCCTACTTGTCAAATTTCGGTGCGCTTAATGCAACAAAAAATCTCAGTGTTTCATTGACAGTTCCGAAAGAATACTTAGCGCCTATTCAGCAGAATTTATATGTCGCAGGCTTAGTCATGGAATACCATGCTGAAGGTTGCACAGGGAATTTTGAACGGAATGAAGAACTTTGGAACCACGAACTTTCCATTTCCATAATAAAAAATGGACAAGATAAGGCTCGTTCACTTTCTTCAAACTATCTCCCCATGTTGTTGCTTTTACGCAAGGAATACCAAACCAAAGGGCAGCAAGAACAAGTAAAGAAAATTGACGAGGTTCTGGATCAAATAGCGGTGCAATGTGGCAAATATGAACAAGTTCAATCGATCAAAGCGAGTTATTAAAGAATGAAGTTGTTGCGCACCTCATACACGAATTTTACCGATGAAAAGCTCATGGAAGCAATCATGCGTGGTGAGAAACGTGCTTTTGATGAATTGTACCAACGCTATTCCGGACCGCTATTGGGCTATTTCATGCGCATGTTGTGGCGCGACCGCGAAAAATCAGAAGATTTTGTTCATGATTTATTCGCAAAGATTATCCACAAGCCCGAGCACTTCGATCCTTCACGAAGTTTTAAAACCTGGGTATATTCAGTGGCTTACAATATGTGTAAGAACGAATACAAAAAAGCGGAAGTACGCAAAGGAACACGAAATGATTTAGACAACCATTTCAGCCTTTTTGACACTACTGCAAATGTAATGAACGAAGTACAAGACCGCTTTTTTCAAGAAGCTTTTAGACAAAGCATGGAAGAACTGGACCAAAAGCACAAGGAAGTATTTGCCCTGCGCCATTTGGATGGATTGTCTATACTTGAAATTGCTGAAGTATTGGGTATTGCAGAAGGAACAATCAAGTCGCGCTTGTTTTATGCGACAAAATATTTGGCAGAAAAATTAAAAGAATTTGACCCTCAATTGAATCGATGATGGAAAAAGAACTGGAAATGTTGGTACTTAACAAGCACTATTTTGAACTGACCCCGAACGAAAAGGAGTCACTGCGTGAATGGTGTGCCACTGAAGATGAATTTCTTCAATTGAAGCACGTATTTGAACAAATCGATGGCCTAAAGGTCACAAACACGCTTAGTCCAAAACGCGAAACCAAGCAATCTCTAGATGAACTATTCGCTGCGAAATATCAGAAAAACACACGTATTATTTGGTTGAATAGCATTGGCGTTGCCCTTTATCCGAAAGGCAAACCACTCTTTCAACGTCCATTGACTTATGCGGCTGCTATTGGAATCATCGCATTGATTGCCACACCTTTCCTTTTTGACACTACCTTACCCGCGAAACCATCACTTGCTCAAGCAGAAAAAAACAAATCTACTACTAGGTCCAATTCAAAAACAACATCCTCAAAATCAAGTGAAACGCTACAGGTGCAAGTTACAGAGTTAAGTACTTCACAAGAAAGCAATGAGGCAATGCCATCAGCACTTGAATCGTTTAGCAATGCGAGTGAGGAAATCGCCGTGATTGAAGCTGTTGCCTCTGTTGAGGTAGTCACTTCGGAATCCGCTACCCTATCGCGATCAATGGCTGACGAATCTTGGAGTGATCTCGATGGAATATTCCAGGCTACAGATAAGGAAAAAGATGATGTTACTGCCTCATCCCCGGTTTCGGCACATCCCTCAGTACTTGATTTATTGACGGCGGCGTTTTAGTTTGTCCATAAAAAAAGCGCCTTTTGGGGCGCTCTTCATTTTTCTTATCAACCTTACTTTTGGACTAAAGTATAGCAATAGGTACCATCGTCTTTGTATTCATAAGCTCTAATCTTTGAGTTTGTGACAGATAATGATTTCCATTTCAATAAATAGACCACGCCATTCGATCCGTCCGTCAATGTCCCTTCAAGTTTTTCTGACGCGACAGGTGTTTGACCGGTTGCAGTGGCTGCAGCATCTTGCTCATAATCTACTTTCCAAGTTCCAATTCGAGACATCCCGGTATTGGAGTTCACCTCATCAATTGTAAAATCAGCATTGAATGTGAGCACTACTCCAGCATAATCTGTCGTTACATCTTCTTTGCCGAAGCTATTGTTTTTCTGGAAAGTCACTTTTTCGTACACCCACGATTTCATGAGTTTATCGGAAGTCGTTTTAAATACTGATTTTGTGCATGACCCAAGTAAAACAATTGATAAAATCAATAAAGCGGCATTCAATTTTCGTGTTTCCATAGCGCTAAAATTTAAGTGATACATGAATAAACCTAACCTTAATTCTTGAATAAAAAAAGCATATTCTGTACTATGAGGATATCATTAAGAAAAAGTTACAACGGCTTGATGAATTATAACTGGAAGTAACTTCTTACACTTTCACCACGAAATGCTCTTTTCGCTGCATCGGTCTTCGCACCACCATGCCCATGCGGAAGAAATCCATCGTGACATGGCACTTCGGGTCTGCAATGATTTTTTGCCACGCATCAAACATCGACACACTCCAGCGGATATCGTCTAAGATGAAAATGGTATCATCGTGTGTATTGTTTTTCAATGCATCAAGATATCGCAATAATGCCTCTCCATCGTGATGTCCATCAATGAAGACAAGATCAAAGATTTCTTTTGGATTTTGTGCTAGGTATTCGTCAAAAGTTGAATTGATCAACGCACAATTCTCCACCTTCGCGCTTTCAAGCATTCGACGAGCTACAGCCTGGGTATTGGCGCAGGCATCGATCGAAACGACATGACCCTCAGGATTTCCTTTCGCCAAACAATAGGTGCCTACGCCGAGTGAAGTCCCAAATTCAAGGATGTTCTTTGGCGAATAGTACCGTGAGATTTGAAACAACAAGCGACCAAACTTACCTTTTGAGGAACTCACCCGATAAATATCCTTCACTTTTCGCTGGTTTGAAAGTCGATGTGATCCCACACCTTGATCGTTTACATCAACGATTTCAGTACTTGCCTTGCACAAGGATTCAATGGTTTTTAATCCCTCAACAACCTCTAGATCCAATGGAATTCGCTGACATTCATCGGTAAAGGCATAGACAAAAGGAGAATGAGTACCATGTCTTCCCTTGGCATTCCAACGATATTTTATAATTTCGGTGACGATATTCACAGTACAAAGAAAAACAATCTCTCGCAGTAATGAGTCAGTCCCCTTCGGAATCATGGATCAATGAGCAACGAACACTTGTTTTTCGTGAAAATCCATCTTTAAAATTGGACGCTCCTTGCACTCATGAGCATGGAATAAAAGTACTTTCCGATCAAGAACGTGAACAATTCATAGAGATTTTTGATACTGAAAAGCGTGAGCTCGTGTATTTCATCCCTGCATCTGGTTCAGGATCCCGCATGTTTCAATTTATCCATGACTTCTTGATGAATCCAAGTTATGAGAAGCGTGGCCCCATCGAACGATTTCTTACCCATTTATCCTCTTTTGCGTTTTACCAAAGCCTGTCCGAGGAGATGCAAACTGTCGTGCTTTCCAAAAAAGACCGCTATAGTGATTTACTCACCTTTCTCCTTGAGAGAAATGGTCTGGCTCTTGGATATTTACCCAAAGGCTTAATTCCTTTTCACAGTGCAGGAACCAAAACGATCAATGCTTTTCAGGAACATGTCTTGCAAGGACTTGAACTTACCGAACATCAGGTATCATTTCACTTTACGGTGCAAGAAGAATTTCACACACAAATCAGAAGCTCAGTCACCGCAACTGCCCCAAATGCAGCACTTTCGTTCTCAGACCAATCGCATGACTCTGATGCCATTGCCTTTACAGAAAGTGGATTGGCATTGATGGAAGGCGGTCAGCATGTGCGTCGTCCTGCTGGACATGGTGCTTTGCTGTCGAATTTAAATGCCTTAGAAAACGAACTGATTTTCGTGAAAAACATTGACAACGTTCAACACCCAGAAAAATCAGCATCATCTTTTGCTACATTAAAAATATTGGGGGGACTTCTCATTGAACTGAAACATGAGGCACGAAAACTCTTTGATAAACCAAGTATTGAAGGACTGATAAAACTCAACCAACGTTTTGGATTGTTCGACGAAGCCGTTGTAGAAAATTGCAGCGACTCCGCACAGATTCGCTCCTTAATGAACAGACCATTTCGCGTGTGTGGGATGGTGCGCAATGAAGGTCAACCTGGAGGTGGACCTTTCTGGGTAAAAGATTCAACAACAGGCACGAGAACAAAACAAATCGTTGAAAAGGCACAAATTGCATCCACTCCTGATCAGCTAGATATTCTCTTAAGAAGCAGTCATTTCAACCCTGTTCTTATGGCGATTTCTCCCTATTCTATGACAGGAGAAAAGTTTGATCTAACACTTTTTGCTGATCCATCCGCATTTTTTATCGTGCGTAAAGACCACAACGGCACTCCCGTCCGTTACATTGAATTGCCTGGACTTTGGAATGGCAGCATGGCGAATTGGAATACGATTTTTGTGGAGGTGGATTCAGAAAGCTTTAGTCCGGTGAAGACAGTTTTAGATCTGTTGGATGATGCACACAAGCCTAAAGAAGCCTAACTACTTTGGTACATATCTTGCCAAGAGCGCGAAAAAAATACATGCATCGACTATTATTTCTTGTTTTTTTCTTCCTTCAACTTGGACTATTTGCGCAGCTCAACTGTAAAACCAATCACCTGACTAATGGGGATTCGATACGTTGTTATTTTGCCGATGGAAAGATTTCCTCTATAAGATACCCCGACGCCAAGCACAATCGCTACACCCACTTCATTGCATACAATTCTGCTGGCACTATTGTCTTCGAAGGCGAACAAGGCTATTTACACGGAAGCAGTGGTTTGGACATCACATACCATTCAACAGGGGCGGTCAATACAATCCGTC
>JBEIKR010000113.1:0-9011 GCA_040379705.1 Crocinitomicaceae bacterium | reverse complement strand
GCCCATGTCATTAAAAAACTCAGACCATTCCTCAATTTTCGCCTCTTTTTCTGGGTTGTAAATGCGTGGCAAGGCAACAAACTGTTCGGCAACGCCATTCTTAAAGCGATAGATCGACTGCTTCGGATCGCCAACAATTAAATTTCTTCGGTCATGCCCTAGAGATTCGTGCACCAGCGGCACCATATTCAACCATTGCAAGCGCGAGGTGTCCTGAAATTCATCCAACAAAAAGTGGTGAAATCTGCTCCCCAAACGCTCATAGATAAATGGTGCTTCTTCTCCCCTGACCAACTGTGAAATCAGTGTGTTGAACTCAGAAATGCGAATCAATTGCTTGTCTTTCTTTATCCCATCAATCGATCGTGCCATGTATTGTAACAAAGCCATGTTGTAGAAATTCTTCAGAAAGGCAGCCAATACGCCAAGGCGTGGGAAAAGGTCATCAAATTGTTGCTGCAATTCAATGCAGGCATTCCTTAAATCTTCCGGAAATACCCGCCCCTTTGGAGGTTCTATCTTGCACTGCTTTTCTATGAACGATTCGCTGAAAAGAGCATCAGGAAATGAATTCATTCCAACTAATTTTCTCAAAGCCTTTCCTGAATTCGATTTACCAGGCAAAACGTCATCACTCAACCCTAGTTGGACATATTGATCAGCAACAAGCTTCACCTGCCTAAGAAATTCTGTTTCCAAGTTTCTGAAATCATCCCACAATTCTCGGCGTTTTCTTGGTGAAAAATCCATCCCCATCAACTTGGCAATCAACAATTGATCGCGCTCCTTGCTCAGTACTTTTCCAAAATCTACCAATTGATCGCGAAAATTCCATCGCTCTCCTTCATCCAGATTGCTCTTTGCGTATTCAAAAACTGTTTCCGTCAACTCTTGAACACCTTGATCTCCAAGCTGGCTCAATAACACGTCAACCACCTCTTCAATAACCTCTTTTTCATTTAAAATCACCTCAAAATCATTCGGTAAATCCAAATCACGTGAGAAGGAGCGGATTAATCGAAGGTTGAATTTATCAATGGTCATCACGAATAAATCCTCGTAGCGATGAAGTACATTTTTAAGCACCTTGCGCGCTCTATGATGCACATCGTCTGCTGTGACCCCCATCTCCAACGCCAATTCCTCAGCATAGTCGGTACTTTTTTTACCGTACAGCGCGGGGTGACTTAATTCATCCAAAGCCTTTAATATCCTGGTTTTCATTTCGAGTGATGCCTTGTTAGTAAAGGTCATCGCGATAATCTGTGAAAACTGCAACACATTGGCGGAATCTGTCAACACCATTTTCATGTATTGTTTGACAAGACTGTAGGTCTTACCACTTCCCGCAGAGGCATTTAGAACAAGTAAGGGGGATGTTGATTCTGGCATAGAGAGCATTCACTTCAAGATTTAACAGACAATAAAGGTAAAAGTAAAACCTTGTTTACTTACATTTGTTATTACGGAATATGAGAACACTTTTAACTTTTGTTTTGGCAGCGCTGACGTTGGTGGCATGCAAGGACAAACCAGCAGATACAGTTCCTCTTGTGGAGAAACTAAAAGTAACGGTTCAACCCACATTCGGGACCGTTGATTTGGCATTAGATTCGACATACATCACCCCGCAAGGGTATGACATTCAATTCACGGACTTAAAATTCTACGCTTCTGAAATTGGCAATGGTTCGACCATTTTGTGTCGCTCAGCATTGTTTGATTTCCGAACATCCGGTACAGACCTTTTTAATAAGGAAGGAAAACACAGTGACTATACTTCTCTCAATGGGTATGTGGGTATCGGGCCAACATACAATCATGCCGATCCCACAGTGTATGATGTTACTGATCCATTAAATATTCAAGTAGCCAATGACATGTATTGGACCTGGGGTTCAGGATATATTTTCTTAAAAGTGGAGGCGAAGGTGGACACCATTCCAGATGGGATTCCTAATTTTAATCATTTTGTAACATTCCATGTGGGAAGCGATGCTATTTTGCAAACCTTTCAATTTTCGGGTATCACGTGGTCCGATTTGGGAAATGCACAATACCACCTCCCTTTGAAACTCGACATGCGCAAATTCTTGGACAATGGTGTTCAATCGTTTGACCTTAAAACAGAATTTACCTCTCACAACCATACTGGTCAAGAGGCGATTAGCTTAAAAATAATTCAAAACTTCAAAGACGCCATAGGCTTGTACTGATGCGCTATCTTTTATTTATATTTCTGGCACTTAGCTCGACCATTGTATTCTTTGCTTGTCGAAAGGATAAGGTTGGATATACCCCAACGCCTTACGAGCTGAAGATTCCTTCACATTTCCCTCAAATGAGTATCCCGGAGGACAATCCAATGACTGTGGAGGGTGTCGCGCTTGGAAGAAAATTATTCTATGAAGAACTTTTGAGTGGCGACAATACCATGTCGTGTGCGTCATGTCATGCACCGAATCACGCCTTTTCAGATCCAAACAAATACTCTACGGGGATTGATGGCATTCAAGGGAACCGTAATTCAATGGCGCTCGTCAATCTTGGGTGGCAAGATTTCTTCTTTTGGGATGGTCGCTCGAAAACACTTGAAGCACAAATCCTTGAGCCAGTGCCCAATCCAATTGAAATGCACCAGGAATGGAAAGATGCAGTAGCAAAATTGAATGCAGATGTCCGTTACCGAAACATGTTTTATCGTGCATTCGGCGAAGGCGGCATCGATTCAACAAAAGTAGCAAAGGCGATTGCGCAATTCTTACGCACTTTAATTTCTGGTTCCTCCAAGTTTGATGTGATGTACAAGTATGAAAATGGCTTGCCGCTTACAGCATCGGACCAGGCAAAACTTGCTACCATTACCGCGGATGAGTGGGGTGGCTATGATTTATTTAAAAGCTTGAATGGTGCAGATTGTTTCCATTGCCACAATGGACCTTTAATGAATGTAAAAATTTATAGTAACAATGGGCTTGACGCAACGTTTACTGACCTTGGAAGAGGTGCAATCACCGGAAACCCAAATGACAATGGTAAATTTAAGGTTCCTACATTGAGAAACATTGAATTGACAGCACCCTACATGCATGATGGACGATTCGCGACATTGGATGAAGTGATTGAACATTATTCCACTGGTATCGTGATGAGTCCAACGATTGATCCGAAAATTGAGTTTGCTTCTCAAGGAGGTGTGCAATTGGATGCCCAAGAAAAATACCTCTTGAAGCAGTTTCTTCTCACACTTACAGACTATGATTTTGTCAATAACCCAGATTTTCAAGATCCTCACTAATAGAATTGCGTTGAATTTTGTTTCTTTACGCTCCTTTTTTGCAAGAATGCACACACCATGATTGACGAACGAAGATTAACCACCGAGGAAAAAGCCTTAAAAATCAATTTGACACAAGATATCTACGGATGTTTTGCTGAAATTGGTGCTGGTCAGGAAGTAGCAGCAAACTTCTTTAAAGCGGGAGGAAGCTCAGGTACCATCGCTTTTACACAGTCGGCATATGACATGAAGGTGTCAGACTCCATGTATGGCGAGGCTTCTCGCTATGTATGCGAAGAACGCTTGTTGACCATGCTCGATACGGAATACAACACATTAAAATTCCGACTACCAAATAAGTACAAAGAATCGCGGTTTTTTGCATTTTGCAATACGGTGGAATCGTTAAATTACCACAAGACAAATCAAGGTCAAGGGTGGGTAGGTATCCGCTTTCAATTGAATCTAGAAGCAGCGCCAAATGACATTATCTTGCACATTAAAATGCATGATAACAGCCATAAAGCGCAGCAAGAAGCATTGGGAATTTTGGGAGTAAACCTCATCTACGCCGCATATTTCCACTATACCAATCTTGACGAACTACTGGACAATCTTGTACACCGACTTCCGCGCGATCGCATGGAGATTGACATGTTGCGTGTGTCAGGGCCAGATTTTGAGCATTTCGATAACCGTGTGATTGCATTAAATCTTGTGAAGCGAGGCATTACAGACGCTACGATGTTTGATTTATGCGGGAATGTATTGCAACCTGCTACGGCATTATACAAGCAAAATATTTTATTGATGCGGGGGCGTTTTCGTCCCGTGACCAAGGTTCATATCGACATGGTAGAAAAGGGAAAAATGCAATTCTTGAAAGAGGATGGCGTTGATCCCGAAAAGCTTCAAGTGATCTTTGAGTTGACGCTGAAAGACCTCACTGCTGAAGGTAAAATTTCCATAAAAGACTTTATTGATCGTGCTGAATTACTCGGTTCACTAGGTTATACGGTAATGATTTCGAATTACTTGAAACATTACAAGATGATTGATTACTTGGCATCCATCGCCAAAGAAAAGCGAATGGGAGTTATTGCAGGCATCTATAATCTACATACTATTTTCGACGAACGCTATTACGACAACCTTCCTGGCGGCTTGCTCGAAGCCTTTGGACGTGGATTTGGGCATAACGTGAAAATGTTTGTTTATCCCGCTATCAATGTGGACACAGGTGAATTGTATGCCTTGGATGATTTTCAACACAAGCCAAATATGAGTGGTCTTCTTCGCTATTTGAAAGACAACAACAAATTGGCTGCGTTCGAATCCTTTGACCCGAAATTGTTGCACATCATGTCCGACGACGTCTTATCAAAAATTCATGCGGGAACATCCATTTGGGAAGATGATGTGCCTATGGAGGTAGTTAAAGCAATCAAATTTTACGAATTGTTTGGATATCATCCTAAGGCAGAAAATAGTGTCGCGAACTAATCCTTCTCATGCCTCACATTAAAAATGCCCTCATTCGGTACCGCATCATTGATCGATCAATCCGAAATAAATACAGACCTTTTCCATCAAAAAAAGAGTTAAGGGAGGCCTGTGAGGAAGCGTTATACGGGATGTCGGATGGCGCAAATATTTGCGATTCAACCATCGAAAAAGACATGTTTGCCATGAAAATGGAACATGATGCACCCATCAAGTACAGCAAGAAAAACGGCGGTTACTATTACGAAGACCCCGATTTTTCGATCAATGATATTCCACTTACCGAAGAAGATTTGAGTGCCATTCGCTTTGCAGTTAAAACCCTCATGCAATTCCGAGATGTGGACATGTTCAAGCAGTTTGGAAGTGCTATTGATAAAATCGTTGATCGCGTATCCATATCCTCGCATCCTGATGATAAGGACATTAGTCAATTTGTTCAATTTGAAACGGCACTATCGTCTGGAGGGAATGAATACCTGCCCGAAATCCTCAGTGCCATTCGCAATGGTCTGATCATTCGTTTTGACTATGCGAGCTTTATTTCCGGTCAAACGAAATCGCGTGCAGTATCTCCTCTTCTTCTCAAAGAATACCGAAATCGCTGGTACCTCATTAGTTTTGATCAAGAAAAAAAGGACATCATTACCTATGGACTAGACCGTATGGAAGGACTTACTATCACGGAAAATAAAAGTACTGTGCCAGTAGATTTTGATGCTGCAGCATACTTTCGCTACGCCTATGGGATTACGGCAAACAACAAAACAACTCCTGAAACAATCGTGTTCACTGCTCAAAATATTGCGGCTAAATATATCGAAACACAGCCCTTTCATGACACCCAGCGTATTCTCGAAAGAGGCAATGAACGAACGACCTTTGAAGTGACTCTTTTACCTTCCGAAGAATTGATTCGCAACATCCTCTCGTATGCGGGAGAAATTGAAGTGAAAGAACCACAAAGTTTGCGCAAAGAAATTATTCGAAGACTTCAAGGAATGAATACCATCTATTCTATTTCTTAAGGCAACTCTGCCGTTTAATGCCACGCTTTACACTTTCATAATTCGCTATCTTTGTAAAAAATAATGAGCAATGGAAATTTTGATCAACCATAGCAATGGTGTATGTGAACTTCGATTGAATCGCCCAAGCGTTTTCAATTCATTTAATAAGGACATGGCGATGCAGCTGCAACAAGCTTTGGATGCCTGTGATTTGGATGATGCTGTGCGTGCAATCGTAATTACAGGTGAAGGAAAAGCGTTCTGTGCAGGTCAAGATTTAGCTGAAGCCATGGATCCTGATGGACCTGAATTGCAAGCCATCGTGCGTGATCATTACAATCCAATTATTGAGCGAATTCGATCCATAGAAAAGCCAATCATCGCCGCGGTAAATGGTGTAGCAGCTGGTGCAGGTGCAAATATTGCTTTGGCATGTGACATTGCCATTGCCAAGAAAAGCGCTTCATTTATTCAAGCATTTTCTAAAATCGGTTTAATCCCCGATTCTGGTGGAACATTCTTTCTACCACGAATCATCGGGATGCAAAAGGCGATGGCCTTGATGATGACGGGCGATAAAGTAACTGCCGATCAAGCAGTTGAATTGAATATGATTTACAAATCCGTGGATGACGATGACTTTGAATCTGAAGTTAAACAATTCGCGGAAACGATTGCTAAAATGCCGACACGAGGACTTGGCCTGACCAAGAAAGCAATCAATGCAAGTTATTCCAATACTTTGACAGAACAACTCGCATTGGAAGAAACACTTCAAACGGAGGCGGGAGAAACATACGATTTCCGTGAAGGTGTTAACGCCTTTCTAGAAAAGAGGAAACCTGAATTTAAGGGTCATTAATTTATTAGAATAGTCGATATGAAAATTGGAGTCTTAGGTGCTGGCACAATGGGAGCAGGAATTGCTCAAGTCGCGGCACAAAACGGTCATTCGGTGGTGTTGGTAGATTTGAATCAGAACGTGATTGATACTGCTCAAAATGGTCATCGCAAAATGATCAATCGCCTCGTAGAAAAAGGAACGATTACACAAGCTGAATGTGATCAGATTCTTGGCGCATTGCATTACTCCACATCGATGTCAGACTTAAAGGACTGCGGATTGGTTATTGAAGCAATTATCGAAGATTTGGCCGTAAAACACAGTGTTTTCTCACAAATGGAGGACATCGTGAGCAACGTTTGCATTTTAGCGAGCAATACCTCTTCACTTTCAATCGCTTCTATTGGCTCTGCGTTGAAGAAAGCTGACCGCATGATCGGGATACACTTCTTTAATCCCGCACCAATGATGCCTTTGGTGGAGATTATTCCTGCTGTTCAGACATCTGCTGAAACCGTTGAGATCGTTACGAACTTAATTTCCTCTTGGAAAAAGACCGCTGTGGTATGCAAAGACACCCCAGGATTTATCGTGAATCGCGTGGCTCGTCCTTTCTATGGTGAAGCATTGCGCATTTATGAAGAAGGGATCGCGGACTTTGCCACAATCGATTGGGCGATGACATCAATGGGAGGATTTAAAATGGGGCCATTCACTTTGATGGATTATATTGGCAATGATGTCAATTATGCAGTCACTGAATCAGTATTTCAATCCTTCTATTTCGACCCGAGATTTAAGCCTTCCTTTACCCAAAAGCGCCATAAAGAAGCAGGATATTTCGGCAGAAAAACGGGCCGCGGTTATTACGATTACTCTGAAGGTGTTGCATTGCCCTCACCGAATGAAGATCAAGAGTTGGGGAAATACATCTTCGAACGTATCCTTGTTATGCTGATCAATGAAGCAGCAGATGCCGTATTCATGAATATTACCAATGCTGAAGGCGTTGATCTTGCCTTGACCAAAGGAGTAAATTATCCTAAAGGACTATTGAAATGGGCCGATGAGATCGGTTTGGATGAGGTGTTATTAAAAATTGAAGATCTCTTTTCCGAATATGGAGAAGATCGTTACAGGCCAAATCCCCTTCTACGAAAACTTTCTCGAGCAAATCAAAAGTTTCACGCATAAAAAAAGTCCGCTTCGTGCGGACTTTTTCATTTTATGTAAAGACTTAGAGATATCTAAATTTCTTTCCAGGATAAACGGCAGCATCACCCAATTCTTCCTCGATGCGCAAGAGTTGATTGTATTTCGCCATTCGGTCACTTCGTGAAGCAGAACCGGTTTTAATTTGTCCACAATTCAAGGCTACAGCAAGATCAGCAATAGTGCTATCTTCTGTTTCACCACTGCGGTGACTCATTACTGAAGCAAATCCATTTCGCGTCGCCATTTGCACCGCCTCAATTGTTTCCGTCAATGAACCAATTTGATTCACTTTTACTAGAATTGAATTCGCAATTCCTTCCTCGATTCCTCGAGACAGGCGCTTTGTATTGGTGACGAACAAATCATCACCCACCAATTGAACTTTCGACCCTAGTTGTTCCGTCACTTGTTTCCATCCAGCCCAATCGTCTTCAGCCAAACCGTCTTCAATGGATACAATAGGGTATTTCTTGCACCAATCCGCCCAGAATCCGACCATTTCAGATGAACTCATTTGATCTCCCGTTGAATGGAAAACATACTTGCCCGTTTCAGCATTGTAAAACTCTGATGTTGCGGCATCAAGTGCAATGTACATATCCTCACCTGGCGTGAACCCAGCTTTTTCCACTGCTTCAATCACCACTTGTATCGCTTCCTCGTTCGAGCCCAAATTAGGTGCAAAACCTCCTTCATCGCCCACATTGGTGGACATCCCTCGTGATTTCAATACCCCTTTCAACTCATGAAACACTTCCGTTCCCCATCGCAATCCTTCAGAAAAAGAAGATGCGCCAAAAGGCATCACCATAAATTCCTGAATGTCTATTAGGTTATCTGCGTGTGATCCGCCATTAAGAATATTCATCATTGGCACAGGCATCGTTACAGCACCTACTCCTCCGATATAGCGGTATAAGCTCAATCCTGATTCTTGCGCTGCGGCCTTTGCCACTGCCAATGACGTCCCAAGGATCGCGTTTGCACCAAGGTGTGATTTATTCTCTGTGCCATCCAAGCGCAACATGACCGTATCGATTGCTTTTTGGTCAAAAATATCCATCCCATGAAGCGCTTCATTGATTAATGTATTCACATTGTTGACCGCTTTAAGCACACCTTTGCCAAGATACTTGGATTTGTCTCCGTCACGCAATTC
>JBEIKR010000112.1:0-9042 GCA_040379705.1 Crocinitomicaceae bacterium | reverse complement strand
GGTGTTGTTGTCACGGCAATGGCCATCATATGTGCTTCCAGGTGTACCACATTGACCGTAATCCATGAGGCAAAAACCGATTTTTGCACCCGAACCAACGATCGGCCAATTCAACGGATTCGGATCGGATGTTTGAATGCGCAACGTCATTACAGCCCAATCGTCAACATGATTATGGCCATGTGAAGGGTGATAAGTAACGCTTCCCGCATAACGATCGATGTATGTCATTACATTCCCATCTTTTTTATAAATGCGTTGAGTAATGAGCTGTTTTGGGTTTGGATAGCTGTTTGGACAAGTGAAATTTGTTCCAGCTGGAACATTGAATACAGTATCAGTTCCACACAAAAATGTACGGTTTCCGTTGTTGTCTTGTCCTCTCACTGTGAATGAACCATGTCCAATATTTGGTGTTGATCCTGTTACTCTAAGACGACCATTGTCAGGACCTTGACCAGTATAGTTTGTGCCAGCGCCTGTTTGAGGATATTCTGTGTACCCATTGTTAGAAATTCCTTTCCATGACGCCGTAATGTCAGGTAAAAGAAGACAGCTTGCTGTGCCATCGAGACACTCGCAAGATGTTGCGTTGGTGGTGGTACATTGGGCTTTTAATTCAATCGGTTGAATGCATAATAATAGCATCACGAAAAGTAGTTTTTTTAGCATCGTTTTAGTGTTTGGCCTTGAAATATAAGCACAATTTCCAAGGATTAGGGATCTGTTGAAAAAAATGACTCCTTCAAGGAACATAAACGCAGCTTCTTTAAGTAACTATTGTTACCGAAAACTCTATTTTGAATAGTACCTTTGTGACGATAATTTATCAATTATGTTAGGCAAAGGAACAAAGATCTACAGCATACGGAAATTCAAATGTCCGCATTGTCAGGAGGGAGAGTTTTTCGTTTCCCATGTTTACGATTTACGTCATGTCGGTGATGTGCGTGAAACTTGCGACAAATGCGGGGTTCATTATTCCAAAGAGCCCGGATTTTATTTTGGGGCTATGTATGTCGCTTATGCCCTTGGAGTGGCGCTGTTCGTTACACTTTGGGTATCTTTTAATTTATTTTTTGAAAATGTGTCAACTGGAGTTCAAATCACTGTGATTGTTCTTGCAACGATAGTTTTAGCACCATTTCTGTTCGCATTATCGAAAATTATTTGGGCGAATATGTTCATCCCTTATGACCCACACGCACTTGAATTGAAAGAGAAAGGGGGGCACTGATCTTTTGAAAGACCCTATTTCAACAACGCAGTGTGTAGATTATTCGACTGATTTTTTTGATAAAAGGAAGATTGTCCTATATTTGCGATGGTTTAACTAAAAATTTATTGACTATGAAGAAAATTTTACTTTCTATTGGCGTTGTTCTTTCTGCTGCTGCTGCAAATGCGCAAGTTGACACGCTTCAAGAGTTCTTTACTGGAACTCCAACAATTTATGGAGCACAAGGTGGTGGTTACGTAGCGGGAAACAATAGCTACGGAGATCTTTCCAAAATGCAGTTGTTTGATGGAACTCACGGTGTAAACGGTGGTGGTTCTATCACAAGTTTGCTTTTGTGGGCTCCAGCGAAATCTGATGCTGGTACAGGAGGTACTTTCCGTGCAGTTATTTGGGCGAACAATGCTGGTGAGCCAGGAGCTGAACTTGGTTCTGTAACAATTCCACTTTCTCAAGTAGATACAACTGCTGCAGGTACTATGGTTGCTGAAGGTGCTGTTGGATACAACATTGCCGCAACGTTTGCTTCTGCAATTGCTATCCCTGCAAACGGTGAGTTTTGGGCTGGTGTTGTTTTGCCAACATCAGCTGGTGATTCATTAGGTTTGGTAACAAACACTGATGGTGACTTTGCAGATGCAGTGACACACACAGGTGAGTTCTGGTCTGATGGTGTATTCTACACTTTTGGAGATCCTAACAACTGGGGATTGTTAATTGCTATCGCTGCATATCCAGTAGTTAACTTCCAAGTAGGATTGACAGAAAACGAAATCGTTTCTTCTGTTTACCCTAACCCAGCTTCTGACGTGTTGAACATCAACTTGAAAGCTAGCGCTACTTCGGTTTCTATCATCTCTATGGATGGTAAAGTTGTTTCTACACAAAATGTAACATCGAACACTGTAGCAGTAGACCTTTCAAATGTATTGGCTGGTGCTTACATCTATGAGATCGTTGCTGAAAACGGAACTGTTATCCGTAACACATTCGTTAAGAAATAATTTCTTACAACACATTATAAAGAAATCGGGGCTTCGGCTCCGATTTTTTTTTGCCCTATTGGATGAATGAACGAAAACCCCCAGGATAATTAGTTACGGGTTACAAATGACGAGTTACGAATAACAACCCAGTCCTTTGTCTCTTGTCCAAAAGTCCCATGTCATTGAGTTACGAGTTACAAATGACGAGCTACGAAGAACAAACCAGTCTTTTGTCTCTTGTCCAAAGTTCTAATGTCACTAATTGAAGTCATAAAATCCTGAAATCTTAATGTCTTAATATCCTCAATTCTGCCTCCCTGGATACACCTTCAAGGCTTCTTCCAAGCACTTCACCGCACTGCGCAATGAATCTTGATTCAAAACGTACGCAATACGTGCTTCTTGCTGTCCTGATCCTTTGCTTGAATAAAATCCATTTGCTGGAGCCATCATTACCGTTTGACCTTCAAAGGAGAAATCTTCTAAAAGCCACTGGCAGAATTTTTCGGCATCGTCCACCGGGAATTTTGCTACACAATAAAATGCACCACTTGGTTTCGGACAAAATACACCTGGGATTTGGTTTAATCCATCTACCATGATGTTTCTGCGCTCAACATATTCTGCTACGACATTATCAAAATAAGATTGTGGTGTATTCAATGCAGCTTCTGAGGCAATTTGATCAATGGTTGGTGGGGAAAGGCGCGCTTGACCGAACTTCAAGGCAGCAGCCATCACTTCTTTATTTTTTGTAATCAACGCTCCAATGCGCGCTCCACACATGGAATAACGCTTAGAAACTGAATCAATCATGATGACATTGTTTTCAATGCCTTCAAGGTTCATTGTTGAAAATGGAATGGCACCATCATAACAAAACTCACGGTACACTTCATCGGCAAACAAAAACAAATCGTGTTTCTTCACAATGTCACGCAACTGCTCAAGTTCTTCTTTTGAATACAAATATCCGGTTGGATTTCCAGGGTTGCAGATGACGATTGCTTTTGTTTTTGACGTAATTTTTTTCTCAATTTCTTCCACTGGAGGAAGGGCGAACCCATTTTCTATTGACGCGGTAACAGGAACTACATTAAGTCCTGCCATCACTGCGAAACCGTTGTAGTTGGCATAGAAAGGTTCTGGAATAATTACCTCATCACCTGGATTACACGTGGTCATAAAACCGAAAATCAATGCCTCTGAACCTCCTGTAGTAATGAGGATATCTTCTGCATTTACGTTGATTCCTGTTTTTTGATAGTATTCTGCTAACCCATTTCTGTAACTCTCAAAACCAGCAGAATGGCTATACTCAATTACCTTTCGGCCCATGGTGCGCACCGCTTCGAGCGCGACTTCAGGCGTTTCAATATCAGGTTGACCAATGTTTAAATGATAAACAATCTTCCCTTGTTTTTTTGCTGCTTCAGCATAGGGAACAAGTTTACGAATTGGCGATGCCGGCATGTCGACGGCTTTCTGAGAGATATGAGGCATACTGTTTTTTTAGAGCCCAAATGTACTCAGTTTGGAGAAATAAGCGCCAGAATTCCAAGAAGACTTTTTAAACTTTTCTACCTTAAAGTGAAATGATTCTACGTTGGGTTCGGGTCCCGTTCGCAGTGGTTATTTCTATGATGTACATCCCACTTTTCAGCCCTGAAATTTTCATAGGATTCACAGTTATTTGTTCGATCTGTTGAACAAGTTGGCCACGACTATCCAAGATCCGTAATGCGGACACTTCTTCATCCCATGAAATATTGATTTCTCCGGTACTTGGGTTTGGATAGATGAGTAGGTCATCGCTTGTCGTTAAATTATCGATACTCGCTATGAATGTTGGGTCCTGTACAATATTCCCATTTTTATTGATAATCCAATTGTTTGGATCGATGGCATTTAAACTTGTCACTGTACCCAATCCAGAAAGATAAAATTGATCTGAATTGTCGGAGATTTGAACACGTACAATGGTGTCAGTCTGACCGGTTCGTGCAAAACGAAGTTCTAACGGAATTGAAAAGGAGGGAACAGAAGCGGGCACGGATGTCGTGTGGTTGATTTCTACCAGCACGTCATTCCCAATTGAATTCCATCGTGCCGCGATAGTCGGATAACCTTCGCCAAAGTACCATTGTTCGAAAAATGATGTCAAATCGATACCAATTGAAGCCTCGAGATGTGCTTTTAAATCCAATCCAACCGCAACACTGTCTCCATATGCATTCAAAAAACTGCGCAATGATGCATAGAAAAGAGAATCATTGTTGATGATATGCCTCAATGTGTGAATGATGGCACCGCCTTTTTTGTAGGTTAAACGAGAATTATAAATCCTTGCAATATTCAGCGTGTCTGTATGCCAGACACTTCCGCCTACCGCTGTCAAAACAGAACTGTGCCAAGCATTTATAAGGGATGCCGTTTCTGTTGGATAAAAATTCTCCAACATGATTAATTCACCATATGTAGCGAATCCTTCACTTAGCCACACATCTGCGAAGGATGCGATTCCGACATAATCGCCCCACCATTGGTGACACAATTCATGGGTGTTGATTTTCTTCTCCATCACCCCGACTGTCGTCATTGTTTGATGTTCCATCCCACCGGAAAGCGGCGCAATACTGATTCCGTATTTTTCATCACTGAATGGATATAATCCAAATTTTACGGAATACAATTCAATAAAGCCAGGCAACAAATCACACTGTGCTTGTGCTTGGGTAAGGCCAGTGGCATTCCCATAAATGAAGTTTTGAACTTTTACTGAATCCCCTGGGAGATTAATCGGGTAGGCATAGTTCACATACTCAGAGTAGGGAGCAATAGTGGCACAAATGAGATAGTATAGAATTGGGTGATGGTTTTTCCATGTGAAACGGGTAAATCCATTGCCTAGATTTTCAGTTTGTTCTAAAGTGCCATTTGAGGTCGCCGTTAATCCATTTGGTACTGTAATCCTCACTGCCGAACTGTCGGCCTTGTCGCGCAAAATCTGTTTGCAAGGAAACCACTCGTGGGCAAGGAAAGGGCATGACACAGTCCATGTTACTTTGTTCCCAATTGCAGAAACCGTGGCATTGGAAACTCCGCTTCCACCAAATGGATTTTGCACGGAGGTTGGAGGTGTACCGTTGTAATCCACTGAAATGATGAAAGAACTTCCAACGGGTTGGTTGATGCCAATTTTCAAGAGAGAATTGATACGGCTATAAGTTGAAGAAACACCGTTTAATCGCAATTCTGTGATTACTTGAGATGGGAACAATTCAAGAAGAATTGTGTCCAGGTTTTCCATGATCGTTCCATGGATTTCTGCCGTTCCATTTAATAAAGTTGACTGATTAGTCATGTTCAGATCTAGGTTGTAAAAATGAACATCATATGCATTGGCTTTCAACTCTTCTTGCGCAGTTAAGGTCTTTACGCCATGGTGTTTAGCGTGTATTTTAGCTTCTGAACAGGCATGTCCAATTTCTTGACTCCAAGCGATTGCGCTTAAGAAAGAAGTAACAAGTGCAAGGATTAACTTCATTGATTATTTCACTAGGGTTGCTGAATGAATGATTCGGCCTTGGTTGGTTAAAACAAATATGTACGTTTGATTCGCAGAAAGTTGTTGCGTATCTACTGTGCAATTGCCAGTTACTTCTTTCGTCATCACTTTCCTGCCTGACGCATCAAAAACAAGAAGTTGATCTACTACTGCATTCGAAGGAATAGTTATCGAAACAGCACCATCGAACGGATTAGGTTTCATTGAAATGACATCGTTTGGTAACTCATCCGTGTTCAAGAAGAAATTCACATCCTTCACTTTTGTTCCAATTTTGTTGATTATCCAGTTGCTTGGATCAATTAGAGTGAGGTTATTAATCGTTCCCACATTGGGCACTAGGTATTGATCTAAGTTGGAAGAGATGTTGAATCGAATGGTGGTATCTGTTTGCCCCTGACGCGTAAATCGCACATCGATTGGATTTGTAAATGTTGGAGTCACCAAAGGCATTGATGTGGTATGTGTCAATTCAAGAAGTAAATCTGTGCCAACGTTATTCCATCGCGCTGAATAGGTGGGGTAACCCTCCCCAAAGTACCATTCGTCAAAAAACGGATTGAGATTTATCCCGGTTGAATTGCTCATAAAGTTCCGCAAATCTACACCTGTGGCCGTGCTGTCTTTGTATGCAGATTGGAATTGTCGAAGTGTCGAGAAGAACAGGTTGTCATTGTTAACCAAATAGCGCATGGTATGAACAATGCCCGCACCTTTATCGTAGGATAAACGTCCATTGAAAATGCGTCCTTCATTTAAACTATCAAGGACATATACACTGCCATTCGGCGCATCCATCACCGAAGTGTGTACATCGTTCATGTGTCCATTTTGTTGCCCCGCATAGAGATTTTCTAACATCAAATATTCTCCATATGATGCAAATCCTTCATTGATCCAAATATCCGCCCAGCTAGCACATGTTACATTGTTTCCCCACCATTGGTGACAGAGTTCGTGTGTGGTTAATTTCTTTTCAAAAAATCCTTGTGTGGTCATTGTTTGGTGTTCCATTCCACCAGAAATAGGTGCCATACAATGTCCATATTTTTCATCTTGAAATGGGTAAGGACCGAAAATGCTTGCAAAGAATTCTATAAAATCTGCGGTTTCATCGATATCGGCTTGAAAATACGGAAGCGTTTGGGGATTGTCGTAGATGTAGTTCTGAATCAGAACAGGGCTAGTAGAACCTGCAGGATTCGCATAAACGTTGTACTCAACATACTTTGCTACGGCAACAGAAATGAGATAATAATCAATAGGGTGTCGGTGTTTCCATTCGTAGCGTGTTGTTCCGTTTCCTAGTGGGACCACATTTTCCAATATCCCGTTGGATCCTGCTTTACATGCATCTGGAACAGTGATTTTAACAGAACAGCTATCCGCTTTATCGGTTAATGATTGCTTACACGGCCACCATTCGTATGCAGAAAATGGCTCAGATAATGACCATGTTACTTGGTTTCCCCATGATGGAGAAAAATCGTTGGTTAAACCGGAACCTCCGAGTGGATTGGTTTGGGCTGTGGGCGGTGTACCTGAATATTGAATGAGCAGTTTGAAGTTTGTTCCGGCATTTGCATTTACTTTCACTTTTACTGCTGACAGACTTCTTGAAAACGGAACACTAATTCCATTTAACAGGACATCTTGAATCGTTAAGGATTGGAATAATTCGAATAGCACAGAGTCCGTGAAAACTCGAGCCGTTGCATATATTTCTGCTGTTCCGCTAATATCCGTGCTCAGGTTGTCCAATTTGATATCTAGTCCGTAGTAGCGGACATCATATTTCTCCGTTTCTGCAATTTGTGCTACAGATAGGCTTGCGCTTTTCATTTGCTGGTTCGAAAAACGATCGCGTTTTGAGCAATACAAGTGATTTTCATTTTGAGCGAATGAAACAAAGGAAAGAATGATGAGCAGTAAAGAAAGATAGTTTTTCATGGTATAATTTGAGTTGTACGAATGTAGTTGAAATTGAGTCAAGTTAGTTTTGATATGCAATTGAAATTGAATTATCGAATTCCATGTTCATCCAAAATGCGAATAAAGTGGAAACCTTTTGGACCAAATCCTTCATTATAGAAAAACTTGTGCGCCTTGAAGTTGCTTGTGTAGGAATCCAGAGCTATCATGTTGCATCCTTCATTTTTCGCTTTTAAGGATAAATAATCGAATAGCATCTTTCCAGCGCCTTGTGAGCGGTATTTAGCAGAAACGACAAGGTTATCGATTTCTAAATACTTTCCGCACCACACTTTCGTACCGATCCAAAAGCCTGCAATCCCGACACATTGATCATCTTGAAATACTGCCAATTGACCATATTCATTATTTGGGAGCATCCCGTCAAGCAGTGTTTTGTAGGTTTCCACGGTTAATGTTGGATATAGTTCTTGCATCACATCAAGTTGAGCAAGCATCTCTTCTTTTCCTTTGAGTTCTGTGATTGTCATCATTTTCGTTGAAGAATGAGTTCGTTGTAAAAGAGTTCATAAATTCTTCGGTATTCATCTGTCCATGAATAAGACTCCTTAAAACCATGCGATTCTATAGGAAACACGGCAAGATCCCAATTTGTTTTTCCCAATTCAATGAAACGCTGACTGAGGCGCACCACATCTTGAAATTGAACATTATCATCGACCATTCCGTGCAACATGAGTAAACGACCCTCTAAATTTTGAGCAAAATAGATGGGTGAACTCTTGCGGAATGCCTCAGGATCTGTGTCAGGATAATTGAGAATGTTGCTGGTATATTCATGGTTATAATGTGCCCAATCTGTCACAGAGCGCAAGGCTGCACCGCAGGGAAATTCACCAGGAGTTGCAAGCATGGCCATAAGCGTGATAAAACCGCCATAAGACCCACCATAAATCCCGACGCGGTTTGAATCAATTCCATAGGTGTTTACAAGCAATTGCTTACCGTCAATATGGTCCTGTAGGTCTCTTCCCCCCATGTGACGATAAATTGCGGTGCGGTAATCACGTCCATAGCCTTCGCTTGCTCTGTAGTCGATGTCAAGTACGGTGTATCCATTGTCGACCAACATGTTATGAAACATGTATTCACGGTAATAATTGCTCCAATAGTTGTGAGCGTTTTGAAGGTAACCCGCACCATGAACAAAAATCACAGCCGCCTTATTGCTTTTTCCTTTTTCAGGTTCGTACACCCGAGCATATACATCCGTACCATCTGAACCCTTAAAGGCAATGACCGTTGGTTCGCGCCATTTG
>JBEIKR010000111.1:0-9298 GCA_040379705.1 Crocinitomicaceae bacterium | reverse complement strand
TGGTCGCTTCCTTATGCATATGGGCTTGAAGCGATTGCCTCCGAAACAAAAATACAAGGGGTAAAAGTCACACCGATATTCGCACCCAACGTATCCCAAGAGGAAGCCTACGCCTACATTACGGACTGGAACGGCATGAATGATGCTCGATTCCTTTCAGACATTCTACGACATGGAATACGTGTTCGATTTGCAGAAAATCCTTTTACACTGAATGGGAAAGAATATGCTCGAGGAACGCTCATCATTGCCAAAGGAGATAATTCGCCAAAATTATTCAATGAAACGTTGATTACCATTGCTAATACCCATCAGAAATACCTAACAGCAACGAAAACAGGAATGGTCGAGAAGGGCAACGATTTTGGATCCTCATATGTAAAAATGATTCAAGCACCGAAAGTTGCCATGTTTTTTGGCGATGCAACCTCATCACTGAGTGCAGGTGAAACGTGGCATTTTTTCGAAAATGAACTAAACTACCCAATCACTCAAATCAATCCGTACCAAATCGATCGTCAACAACTTTCTCAATTCAATGTATTGATTGCTCCAGAAGGTGATCCTTCGATTTTCATGGACGAATCAACAAAATCTATCATTCAAGAATGGATTTCGAATGGGGGAAAACTCATCGCAATTGGAGCTTCTGTATCAGGTTTTACTACTGATCAAGGATATGCACTGAAGGTAAAGGATATAGACAAGGACAAAGAAGAAGGTGCTGAGGAAGTTCATGAACACCCTCACATTCAACACGATGCACAGGAACGTGAAGCCATCAAACACACCATAACGGGAGCAATATTTCGATGTACAGTTGATCATACTCATCCTTTGGCATACGGGTATAACGGGGATTACTTCACGCTGAAATTGAGTGCTGATGGCTATGAATGCATGAGCAATGCGTCGAATGTTGTCACACTTCCAGAAAAGCCTGAACTCATTACAGGGTTTGCAGGATGTGAAGCATTAAAAAAGCAACCGAGAACACTGGTTCTTGGACAAGAAAATATTGGTAACGGGTGCATCATTTACATGATTGACAATCCACTTTTCCGAGGTTTCTGGGAAAATGGAAAACTCTTTATGGCCAATGCCTTATTCTTGAGCAATCAATAATTAACGATGTTTTCCGTGGGATTGAAACACATTGATGTTAAATCCTAGCCCTGCAGTGAACAATACTTCACCAAGATAGACGGAACCAGTATTCAATCCTCGATAGTAGGTATGCGTATAAGCCACATCTGCAAAAAAGTTGAAGTACTTCCAAACATAGTATGTTGAACCGACATGAAAGGCCGCAGAAGGACACGCCTTAACTAAAGGATTGAGTTGAACACTTCCCGACGGCACAACGACTGCCACCCCAGGCTGAAATCCAATATGTGCATCCCAATTGTTTTTATTGAAATGATAAAAGGCCCCAAAGTAAACACTTAAATTTCGTGCATAGCGCCACGTGTTGGATGCCAATTTTTCATGACCATCGACATACCAAAGTGCATCTCCACGCAAACTCATTTTTTTACTCGTATGAACCTCTGCAAATCCTGAAAAGTAGATGTTTCTTAGTGGCTGGGACACCATTCGACCAGGCGCAATACTTCCTGTCGCTTTTATTAAACCAGCACCAATTAAATCTTGAGAATAGCAACTCCCGATCATCGACAAAAAAGCTACTGTAATAAATCCCCTTACCATAAGTCAGCAATTTTATAATTGATACTGGCATTGAAAAGTAGATGGCCTTCGAGTGTTCCTCCTTTTTCTTCATGAAAAATGACTTGACCATTCTCGTATTCCTCATGAATATCTGTCCCTAAATGAATCATGTACTGTCCCACCAATGAGAGATCTAATCGTTCGGATAAGTTCAAATGAACACCAATCCCCCCTTGAACAGCCGAGCTCCAGCGCTCCAAATAATTCGTGCGATTGGCATTCTCTTCAAGCTTCGTGTAATCAAAACAATGTCCTGCAAGGATGTATGGTCGAGCAAATGCCGCAGGTTTCAAAATAGGATAATACAAAACGCTCCATCCAATATGGTAATCTGTGCGATTTGCCAAATCTCCCGCATTTTCAGTGATATAGTCGAAAAACCAATCCGTGTTGACCATTTTAGCGGGCTGAATGCGGAATTGACCACCTAATCCAAAGCCCGTTCCTGAAGACAGAGCATTTGACCCAGAGAATCCGCTCAAGGTGCTGCGAACGCCAAGACTAAAGAGCCCACCCTCCCCTTTTCGAAGATTGAGCTGCTGTGCACAGACCGTTGTACAAAAGAGAAAAAATGCGAACACTAATTTCATTTGATTATTTTTTAGTTGTATCCTGAACGAAACATGTCGCGAAATAAAACAAAAAATGCAGCCCTAAGACTGCATTTCGTTTTTTTATTGTTCTGAGAACCGTTCGATGACTTGTTGAGTAACTCCCGTGTTGGAGAAGCCACCGTCATGAAATAAGTTCTGCATCGTGACATAGCGCGTTAAATCCGAGAACAAGGTGATGCAATAATCGGCACAAGCGCTCGCATCGGCATTGCCCAATGGCGACATCATATCAGAGAATGATATAAATTCAGAGAAACCTTTCACTCCACTTCCTGCCGTTGTCATTGTTGGTGATTGAGAGATCGTGTTCACACGCACTTTCTTGTCTACACCAAAATGATATCCGAAGCTTCTAGCGATAGACTCCAAATATGCTTTATTATCCGCCATGTCATTGTAATCTGGGAATACGCGTTGTGCCGCGATATACGTCAATGCTACAATGGATCCCCACTCGCTCATGGCATCCAATTTCTTGGCAGTTTGCATGACTTTATGAAACGAAAGTGCAGAAACATCGAGTCCTTTCATTGTATAATCATAGTTTTCATCGGTGTAATGATTCCCTTTACGGACATTGACAGACATACCAATTGAATGCAAGATAAAATCAATTTTTCCACCTAGAATTTCCATTGATTCGCTGATCAGTTTTTCTAAATCTTCAACACTTGTTGCATCCGCAGGAATTACTTTCGATCCAGTTTTTTCAGCAAGTCCATTGATTTCTCCCATGCGCATTGCGATTGGAGCATTCGTCAAAACAAAGCGCGCGCCTTGCTCATGTGCCTTTTCAGCGACATGCCATGCAATGGATTGACTGTTCAGCGCACCGAAAATTATCCCTCTTTTTCCTTCTAGTAAATTGTTAGCCATCGTTCTAATGTTTAGACAAAAGTAAAAAGAAACTTTTAACATGCGATTTCCTTCAACTTTAACCAATTCCCGCTCTAGATTTTCTATTTTCGCAATCCAATAATTTAGAGATTTAAATGAGAAAAATACTCAGAAGCAAATGGATTAAAATTCCATTTTATTTCTTTTTGGTGGGATTCGCATTGATTGGTTTTTTTCTCACAGTCAGTTATGCAGCCATCATGCTGCGTTTAACGGATGAAGGAGGTTCAGTGGATGCAAACAACAGGTATTTCTCAGGAATTAATCGTCAATACAATCAGTCCTTCAAAGAAGATGTTTCAAAAGTGACCTTTAGGCACCATGATGCGCTGCATCGAATTCTCATTTTAAACAAATACTATCCTAAAAATGCTGAATACATCTTGGCAGCGTACAAAAAAAGCAACGATGACCGGGAAATTCTGCGCATGCTGGATGCAGTTGACTTGGAACTTAAAAAAGACAAGCGTTACATGGCTGACTTAAAAAGGTTCCGCCAAAATCGCCGAAACTTCAAACGTCAGTACACCCATAAAAGTGCATACGAATGGATGAACATCGCAGAATGGAGTGTCTTTAAGGAGGCTGTGGTAAAAGACAAAGCATTGATCGACTCGGTGGCTGCGGTAACAGGGGTTGAAGGACGTTTAATCGTTTCATGTCTTGTTGGCGAACAAATACGCTTGTTTAATTCGAACCGAGAGGCATACAAACAATGGATTGGACCACTGAAAATACTTTCCGTGGAGTCTCAATTTTCCTTTGGCGTGACTGGAATAAAAGAACACACAGCCAAGGACATTGAGCAATACTTAAAAGATTCTAAAAGCACATATTATCTAGGAAAAAAGTACGAGCATCTTCTTGACTTCTCATCTGGAGACCCAGCAAGTGAGCGCATCAGTCGATTGACTTCTTTTAGAAATCACTTCTACTCCTACATGTATGCAGCTTTATTTTTGAAACAAGTAAAAGTACAATGGGAACGCGCGGGCTTCCCTATCGAAAATCGTCCTGAAATCCTTGCAACTTTGTTTAATGTTGGGTATATTCAGTCTGTACCAAAAAGGAATCCTCGCGTTGGTGGTTCGACAATTCGAATAAAGGATAAACCATATACTTTTGGTGCAATTGCGTATCAATTCTATTATTCAGGTGAATTATTGGATATTTTTCCGTTTGAAAAGAAGAAATTTGATTGGAATGAAATTAATTAAAGCTGCTTTTGGCGCAATATGCGTCACGTTCATCGCATTGTCGTCATACGGGCAATCCGCAGTGGACAGCTCTTATTTTGGCAAAAAACCTTACGAATGGGACACCTTAGCGGATGGACTACTGTACTGTCTTGTAGATGCGCCACAAAAATCCATTTTGGGAGACTCCAAGATTACCATTGTGCGCATAACCCCATCGAAAATGGAGTTTTCTTTGGTTACAGCCACTGAATATGGACGTGCGCGTTCTGTGTGCGAATGGGCAGATACTTTTGATTTTAATGTCGTACTAAATGCAGGAATGTACGAGCTTTCCAATGGCTTGATTAACCGTGGATTCATGAAAAATTATGGGCACCATAACAATGCCCTACTTCGAGAAAACTACAACTCAATGATTGCGTTAAATGCAAAGGATAGCAGTGACCACAATTTCTGCATCATCGACTTGAAATGTGATCCATGGCATACCGTAAAAGATGATTACCATTGCTACGCTCAAGGACTTCGAATGATTGATTGCAACGGTACCGCTATGGGATGGAACAAACGATATCAATCCTGTAGTATGATGGTCGCTGCCACGGATGCACTCGGAAACATCTACTATATTTATTCCCGATCGCCATATACGCACAATGAAATGATTCGTTTTATGACTGGGATGCCCTATGGACTAACGAATGCCATATACATCGAAGGTGGTCCTGAAACAAGCCTGTATATTCGCACAGGAAACCGTGTGATTGAAAAGGTAGGAAGTTATGTTTCACACACCTATCCTAATGATAACAATATGTCCTTCTGGGCATTGCCTAATGTCATCGGGATGAAACTGAAGAAGTAAGGTGAAAATTTTTCATCCTTCATTATTTCGTGTTTGATTCTAAATTCCTCACTCCACCTCAAGTTCTAAGCCATCATAGGCAACAAAAACATTTTGGGGCAAAGACGCAAGGATTTCTTCATGGGTGCCAAACAAATGCGAGATATGCGTCAAATAGGCAATTTCTGGCTGAATGTCGTGAATAAACTCGAGAGCCTCTTCCAAATTGAAATGTGAAATATGTTCTGATCGATGTAGTGCGTTTACAATCAACACCTTGGTGCCCCGAACTTTATTTCGTTCCTCGGAAGAGATTGTCTTTGCATCTGTGATGTAAGTAAAATCCCCAATGCGATAGCCAAAAACAGGCATTTTGTAATGGTACACTTCAATCGGTGTAACAATCGGTCCATCGGGTAAACGAAAGGACCTATTCTCAATCAAATTGATATTCACCGTTGGAATTCCTGGGTAACGTTCACCAGAGAAAACATAACTGTATTCTCTTTTTAAGGCATCCGACACACGGCTTGTGCAGAATATTTCCATGTCGCGCTCTTCCCTGTGGTTGAACGCCCGAACATCATCCATTCCGGCCAAGTGATCCTTATGTTCATGGGTATACAGCAAGGCACGCAAACTTTTAATCTTCGAATTCAAGATTTGTTGTCGGAAATCTGGTCCCGTGTCAATCACAAAATGATGCCCATGCCAATTGATTAAGATCGATGCACGTAGACGTTGGTCTTTTGTTTCACGGCTTGAACACACATGACATTCGCAGGCAATCACGGGCACGCCTTGAGACGTACCTGAACCAAGAATTGTCACTTTGAATTTATTGCTCATGACTTGAATTTGAGCGAATGAGTTGAACACCGTAAACACTCCATCCAACAATCATCAACAAACCACCAAGCGGAGTTATGGGGCCAAGAAATTTGAGTTTTACCTCCAACACATCCTGGAGCGAAAGAAAGTAGATCGAAACAGAGAACAGAAGCACCCCGATGAGCAATAACCGAAAGATTGTTTTGAGTGGAAAAGAATGACGGCTTGCATTTAATCCGAGAACCAACAAAGCCAATCCGTGAATCATCTGGTAACGTATGCCTGTTTCAAATGAAATAAGCTGTTCCTCTTTGATAAGTTCCTTCAAGGCATGTGCACCAAAGGCACCAAGTACAATGGAAATGAGCAATAGAATGGTTCCTGTCAATGCAATGGTTCGATTCATTTTTGTTCGTTTAATGATAATGTGTAATTCAAAACTTCGCGCCAACCTTCCCAAATACCATAGTCACCAATTGTCTCGTTGTGCCACACACAAAGAAAATCGCCACCATATTTTTCAATTTCCTTGTACAATTTTAAAATAACCTGCTTGGCTTCTTGAGGAGTCAACTTCATGTATTCATTCAGGGTTCCATCCATATAGGCAAACGGATGAATGATGAGTTCGGTAGGCTTATTTCTTGTCAAATCAAACCAATGAAAGGGGCGCGCTGTACCTGCTCTAAATCCAGCATGCTCTGCGAATCCCATAGTGTAATCATGTCGGATTCCTTGTTCAATTAAAATAGGATATGTTACGGAAATTTTCAGCTTCAGGAAATGTTGCCGCGAATGTTCGACAGGTTGATGAATAATTTCCTCCAAGCGTTCTTTCTCCTCATGGAGGTAATATTCATAACTGTTTGATTTATAACTTGGGTGAATACCAACAATGCACGATTCCGACATGGTTTTTATCAAAGCTTGGTGCCTAGAGTCTTTATGGGAGACATTTCGATCAAACTTCGCATAATCGCCCAATAACCAAAACATGCGAACGGCAAAACCAGCCTTTCGAATAGCAAGAATGTCCTCAAAGGTATCGTAAGGATCTTTTTTCTCTCCTTTTAATACATCCCGTCGTTCATGTAGTCGATGTCGATCTCCTTTAATCACATCTTTGGCCTTTGACACCCATTTACGCAAGCCATTTTTCCATTGGTACGCATAAACATTGTCAATATCGAAGGTGGGAATAATCTCAATATCGGTGGAACGATTTCTAAATGAAATGAGCTCCTTTCGATCCAAAAAACGAAGGAAATCGACCGCCCACCGATCACACATCACCTTCTCAATCCAACCAAAACGGTTCAATACACTGCGCTCTAAAGGAAATCGACCATGGCGATCTTCAAAAGTGCTCGTGAATTCTTCCATTCGGGTGATGACATAAAATATCGAAGCCAGGGGATCAATCACTTTATTGAAAGAAAGACATTCTTCATCCTCGAAGCTTCCTGCTCCTATTTCATAAATCAACACCTCCTCATCAAAGAGTACTGTGGAAGGTTTGAGTTGTATTTCATCGGGAAAATGACGATCAGAATAGTTGATTTTTACTTCAGGGGATAAAAGAAAAAATTGACCATCATTCGTTAATGAATACGTTAATCCACGCTCCTTAAACACAAAGTCCAAGGTGTAAATTAACCGTTCTGATATTTCATCCACATAAATCAGCATCCTAAAGCTCTTCAATCATTTTTTGACAGATAAACTCTGCAGCTTTCCCGTCTCCATATAGTTCAGGAAAACTCTGCTCGGATTGAGATGTTAGCTGAACATAGGCCTTTAGAATTTTTTCTTCCGATGCACCGGTCAATATGGCATTTCCATTTTCCACGATTTCAATCCACTCGGTTTGCTCGCGAAGAATAATACACGGTTTTCTGAAGAAAAACGCCTCTTTTTGCAATCCTCCACTGTCTGTGATCATCATGGATGCATTTTTTTCCAAGGCAATGATATCCAAGAATCCTGCAGGCGGAATAATTTTAATGTGTTCATTACCAATAACCGACTGGAACAACTCAGGAGTCAATTGTCTCTCCAACATGTTCCGTGTTCTAGGGTGCAGTGGGAGCACAATGGTTTGATCGTGGTTTTCACTCAATTGAAGTAGCGCCTTGAAAATACTCTGGAGGTTCGATGCAATATCCGTATTGGAATCACGATGTACAGTCACTAGAATAAATGCCTTACCTTCAATACTCAATGATTTCAATATTTTGGATGAGCGCGAAGATAAATCTGAAAAGTGAAGGCTATTGTCATACATCACATCCCCACAATGATAAACCTTTGGGTGATCAGCACTTGCTTTTTCTTTATGTTCAAGAATAAATCCTTCGCGTTTTAAATTCTCAAGACCAGTGGCAGTTGGTGTAAAAAGCAAGGTTGACATGTGGTCACAAGCAATTCGATTCACCTCTTCGGGCATTGACTTATTGAAACTGCGCAAGCCTGCCTCAACATGAATGACAGGTATGTGAATTTTTATGGCGGCTAAAGCCCCTGCGATTGTTGAATTTGTATCCCCATAAACTAGCACACCGTCTGGTCTTTCCTTTTCGAAAATCTTTTCAAGGCCTTCAATCATAGCCGCGGTTTGTGCCCCATGTGAAGCACTCCCCACCCCTAGATTGTATTGCGGAAGGGGAATATTCAATTCATTGAAAAATACATTCGACATGTTTTCGTCGTAATGCTGCCCCGTATGGACGATGATTTCCTCGAGTTGACCCTTAAAAGGACCATTGACAGCGCGACTAATCGCTGAGGATTTAATGATCTGTGGACGGGCACCGACAATTGTAATGATGCGTTTCATGAGCTAAAATTGAATCTATCAGAGTATTCCCTGATCAGCGAAGCTAAAATAACCATTATCAGCGAAAATGAGGTGATCCAATATCGGCAAATCAATAAAGGATCCAAATTGAACCATTTTTCGTGTCAAGCTCTTGTCACTATCGCTAGGGAAAAGCTGTCCACTCGGATGATTATGAACAAGAATTAACCCATGAGCACTGTTTTCAATTGCCGCTTTGAAAATCATCTTTCCATCAGCTACCGTTCCCGAAAGCCCACCTGATGAAATTTGAACAGTCCGAATTTCCTCATTAGCACGATTCAATAAAATCGCATAAAACTCTTCGTGAGATAAATCTTGCAAG
>JBEIKR010000110.1:0-9347 GCA_040379705.1 Crocinitomicaceae bacterium | reverse complement strand
GGTGCCTTTCGTGATTGATGAAAAGTCGCCCAATCAAGTATCCAGAATCTTGAATCCGATTTTGAATAAAGGATTCAGCCAAGAAATTATAGATATAAATCACTCCAAAGTAGCCGTTATCGGCATTGCTTTGCAAGTAACGCATGCCCCAAAGTGGGTTATCATCTGGCAACTTAAAAATGTTATTATGAAGGTGAAACACGAGTACATCACTACCAACAAAGACGTGCATCTCATAGTTTCCAATCTCCTTGTAGCTTAATCGTATCCGCGGATCTGTCACATGCGGTTTAAGCTCATCAATTTCGTTTTTAACAACCAGTTTTAACTCCTTGAAAACCACTTCTAAATCATCGGCAACATTCTGTTTTAACGTAGATTTATGAAGCAACAAATCAAGGATTGTTTGTCTGTTTTGTTCTATTTTCTTTTTCATACTAATATGCTTTTGCGAATACCACTCGGCGCTGTGATGGTTTCCCTGTCACCATGCACACTCCTATTTCATCGGGTTCATCCAGCACAAGACAGCGAATTGTTGCCTGTGTTTCTTCTTTTACCTTCGCTTCGGTCTCAGCGGTACCATCCCAATGTGCCAAGAAGAATCCACCTTTATCGATTTCACGCTTAAATTCCTCGTAAGAATCAACCTTGCGAGTATTGGAAGAACGTAGTTTCCTTGCTTTATTCAATAGATTTTCTTGAATTTCTCTCAACAACTGTTCGATCACCCCTTCTACTCCTTCAAATGCGACCACTTGCTTCGTTTTTTCATCTCGACGTGCCATTTCAACCATTCCATTTTCAAGGTCACGCGGCCCCATCGCCAATCGAACAGGAACACCTTTCGCCTCGTATTCAGCGAATTTCCATCCTGGTCGTTTGTTGTCGTCTTTATCGTATTTGAAGGAAATACCCAATGACTTGAGTTTCTTCCCCAATGCTTCAAATTTTTCTGTAATTGCTGCCAATTCTTCATCTGTGCGATGAATTGGAACGGCTACCACTTGAATCGGTGCCAAAGCCGGCGGCAAAACAAGGCCTTCGTCGTCCGAATGCGTCATAATCAGCGCACCCATTAAACGGGTAGATACTCCCCAAGAAGTGGCCCATACGTATTCCAATTTCCCTTCTTTATCCGCATATTTCACATCAAATGCTTTCGCGAAATTTTGACCTAAGAAATGGGATGTTCCTGCTTGCAACGCTTTCCCATCCTGCATCATCGCTTCAATGCAATACGTATCCTCCGCACCAGCAAATCGTTCAGAAGCCGTTTTCCGTCCTTTCAGCACAGGCATTGCCATGTATTGTTCCGCAAAATCAGCATACACATCGAGCATAAGCTCTGCCTCAGCGATTGCTTCCGCACTTGTCGCATGCGCGGTGTGTCCTTCTTGCCATAAAAATTCAGCAGTGCGAAGGAACAAACGCGTACGCATCTCCCAACGCACCACATTTGCCCATTGGTTAATGAGAATTGGCAAGTCGCGGTACGATTGAATCCAATTCTTGTAGGAGTTCCAAATGATTGTTTCAGATGTTGGACGAACAATGAGTTCCTCTTCCAACTTTGCGTCTGGATCGACAATAATCCCACTTCCATCTTCCGCATTTTTTAAGCGGTAGTGTGTTACAACAGCGCATTCTTTGGCAAATCCTTCCACATGACTCGCTTCTTTGCTGAGATACGATTTCGGAATAAACAATGGAAAGTATGCATTGGAATGACCTGTCTCCTTAAATTTTGCATCGAGGATATCCTTCATTTTTTCCCAAATGGCATAGCCATAGGGTTTGATTACCATGCATCCGCGCACATCCGAGTGTTCAGCGAGATCTGCTCTGTAAACCAATTCGTTATACCATTTTGAATAATCTTCTTCGCGGGTCGCAAATTTTTGTGCCATAAAAGGAAAAAAAGTGTTTGATACTATTATTGCAAATGTAGTTAAAATCACATAATTTTAGGCAAGTAAAATCAGTCGCCATGAGAACGGTTGTGCATATTACCATGATTTTTTCGCTTCTTTTAGGATTGGCGTCATGTTATTCGGAAAAAATGTTGGTAGATGACGATGTGTATATCGTTCAGTCGAATAAACTACCGATCGGTGAGTCATTAAACGACCAAACATCTTACGAGGCATTTAAGCGCCAGAATCAATCAGGCGCAACGAAAGCTGCTTATTATCAAAATAGTCAGAACTATTTATACAATTCGAATTGCTGGGGGTATTTTTCGATGTACAATCCTTGTGGGTGTGGTTTTTATGCAATGAACATTTATAATCCCTACCATCCATTAGGCATGGGCTTCAATGGTGGATTCGGGAATCCTTACTTTGGCATGATGTCGCCCTATTACAATCCCTATTACGACAATAATTCTCCATTTGGTTTTGGAAATTCATTTGGATACGGAAACCCATATGGATTTGGAAATCCTTTCGGCTATGGATCTCCTTATGGACTTGGGAATCCTTACGCTTATGGATATGGAGCTTACTACAGTGGTGGATCATTAATCAATCAGCCCGTTGGTCCACAGGTTGGAGGTGTTCATTACTCAGGACCAAGGGGTTCGATATCGGGCTACATACCAAACAGTCAGCGTAATAATCCGAATGTATTGAAATCTGCCAATAGCAATGGCTCTGCTTATTCAGGGGCAACAACATTTAATCGACCTTCCCAACAGATTGCGCGAACAGTTATTCAACCGTCTGTAGAACGTCCAACATACACACCAACCGTTTCAAGAGGTGTTCAACAACAGACAACCTCAGGTGGTACTTCACCGATCCGAAATACGGGTGGTATCAATCCGTCTAATCAAGGAACAAGTCAACCAGTAAACAATCAACGTGTTGTTCCGCAACAAAATCAGCAGCAACCTCAAATCCAGCGTGGTGGCGGAGGAGGAAACACACCAACACCTGCGCGAAGTACAGGTGGAGGAACAGGAGTTAGAAGAAACTAATGAAACAGATTTTTCTCGTTCTTGTACTGCTTTTGTCATTCGTCGGAATTACACAAAATGAAACAGACCTATACCGATATTCACATACAGGATTTCAAGGTACAGCGCGATTTGAAGCCATGGGTGGTGCTTTTGGTGCATTAGGAGCAGACCTAAGTTCTTCGCAAGTAAATCCGGCAGGATTTGGCCGCTACTCCAACTCCACAGCAGGACTTTCCTTTTATGGTGGAAACTCATCCAATAAGGCATTATTCCAAGGTATTGAAACGAAATCCAACAATGGTTTAGGCGGCCTTGCGAATGCGACCTTTGTATTGGTGAGTGATGACTCTGAGAAAGGTTCAGGTATATTGTATTCACAATTTGGGGGTGGTTATAACAGAGTTGAAAACTTTAGAAACACATTCCGGTATACTGGCCAACAGTTCGAATCACTTTTGGATGAATTCACCTCACAAGCCTATCTTTATTATCCTGAAGAACTCAGCACATACTTTCCATTCAGTTCCAACTTGGCCTATGAAACAGGCACGATTGAATACAATCCAGGATCTGTTTCATATACTTCTCTTCTAAATTCTGGCGACATGATCCACAACAGAACGGTAAGTAACATTGGTGGGATCAATGAATTCTTTTTATCCTATTCCGTCAACTATTTGAACAAACTTTACATTGGCGCAAATTGGGGCTTTCGCAAAATCAGATATCTTGAAGAATATACGCATCAGGAATCGTTGACTGATATCGTCAACACTCCCTTACGATCCTTTGAGTACAGCTACAACCTGACTACAAAAGGACAGGGCTCAAACTTAAAAATTGGCGCTATTTATCTTGTTAGTGAAGCCTTTCGTTTGGGTTTGGCCATTCACACTCCAACCTTTTATAAAATGGAGGAAACATGGTCCGCAAGCATGACCGCTCACTATGCCGATTCAAGCGCGTTTACAGACCCATCCTTGGTTCCAGAGGGAAATTACCGTTACCGCATGCGGAATTCAGGGAAAATTGTTGCTTCAGCAGCGTATGTCTTTGGCACGCGCGGATGCATGGATGTGGACGTGGAATGGATGGACTACCGGCACGCTCATTTCAAAACGACAAACGATGCCGGATATGCGCCCTACAATTACGTCTATGAAAATAATGTAGCGGATACTGTTTTTAAATCATCTATGAACTTGCATATCGGAGGAGAGTTTATTCCTTTCTCTGGATTTTTCGTTCGTGCCGGATTTGCGATGGTTGGACAAGCATTTAAACGATTTACTGCCTATCCTATGTCGTCTGACTATTACCTTTCTGGGGGAATAGGGATCCGCACAAAGAAATTCTCCGCTGATATTTCGTATAAACAACGTTTGAGTGAACGCAACTATTCAGCCTTCTACTACTCCAATGCATCAATAAATAACAGGATTGGGATAGCTACCTTCACTGCTAGTTTCTTCTTTTAATAGTAGTAACAAAACGAAAGGCCCCATTTCTGGGACCTTTCAACAAACAACAACAAACTAAACAACCTCACATTCCCTGTTAGCTCAGGGCGGACGAATCCATTAACGGAGGATAACCTTTTCCCCGACTGGAACAATTTGGTCTGGGGAGGAAAACTGATTGCGTCGCATTAGCGGCTCCAACTTTACCGCATATTTTTGAGAAAGCGCTCGTGGTGTGAGTTCACTTTCTGTTTTTATAAATTTTTCTTTGGTTCTATGTTTTTTAGGCTGCAGATATACAATGTCCCCCTCCTCTAAAACATCTTTCTTTGGACCGAAATCATTGTATCGGTATAATTGCCACAAAGCCATATCAAACTCGCGTGAAATGCGGTAGAACGTATCCCCTTTTTTAGCAATGATGTATTTGACCTTGTTGGCAGAATAAACAAATGAATGCGAAACTTGTGATTCTGCAAGATTCTCCACAATGAGTCCATTGTCACGAACGGCATTTTTATCCAGTTCAGCCAAGTTTAGCTCCTCAATAATATTGATCAAGGCATCATCATATGTTTTACTCGTTGCATACCCAGCATCTTCCAACCCTTTTGCCCATCCTTTATAATCATCGGACTTCAACTCAAACAATCCGTTGTAGCGTTTATTCACTGTTAAAAATGTACTGTGATCCTTGTAAGAATCCTCTGCGGAGTCATACACGCGAAAACACTCCCCTTTTTCATCGTCGTCCATGAACATGGTCTTTCCAGTCCACCCATGGCATTTAATTCCGAAGTGATTGTTTCCTAAACGAGCGAGTTGAGAATTGCCACTCCCACTTTCTAAAATGCCTTGAGCCAAGGTGATACTGGCCGGAATCTTATACAAGGTCATTTGCTGAATAGCAGTCGCTTTCCATTCGGCAACATATTCCTTCTTCGACATTACAGCATTTGAAGTCCCTTCACTTGCCAATGCATGCAAGCTCAAGCTCATTCCAATTAATCCAACTGCTGTTTTTATTCCGTTCATGGTGGCTGTATTACGCAGCATATCCATAGATGGTTACAAAAAGGTGTTAATAAGTCATTTTTTCATGTTAAAAACCTCCATAACTTTATATCTAAGCCAATTCGTCCGATTCAAAATAATGATGCTGACAACATTACCGAAAAAGGAAAGATGAAACGCATTGGTGTTCAATTTGCGCGAGGAAAATCACATAAACGAAGCAAAATGGATTTTAATAAATTCACTACAAAATCGCAAGAAGCGGTTCAGAACGCACAACAGATTGCAGAAGAACTTGGTCATCAATCCATTGAGACAGGTCACCTACTTCTTGGAATCTTAGAAGTTGACAAGGAAGTTACTCCTTACTTATTTGGAAAATTACAAGTCAACCAAACCATGATGCGTTCAGCCTTGGATCGCATTGTTGAGACCTACCCAAAAGTGAGCGGCGGGAATGTTTACTTTTCGCAGCAACTAGGACGAATATTAAACTATTCATTGAACGAAATGAAAAAATTCGGCGATGAATATGTCTCTATTGAATTATTGGTCTATTCCCTACTCGACGCTACAGATGCTATTGGTCAATTGTTGAAAGACAACGGAATAAGTAAAAACAGTTTAAAACAAGCCATTATGGATCTCCGAAAAGGTGAAAAAGTAAATTCACAAGGACAAGAAGGTACCTATCAATCCTTAGAAAAATATGCGCGGAATTTAAACGAAATGGCACAAGCGGGGAAATTAGACCCTGTAATTGGCCGTGACGATGAAATCCGTAGGGTACTGCAAATTTTAACACGTCGTACCAAGAATAATCCAATTCTTATTGGAGAACCAGGAGTTGGAAAAACGGCCATTGCGGAAGGTTTAGCGCATAGAATCGTTGATGGAGATGTACCTGAAAATTTGAAAAGTAAAATTGTATACTCCTTAGATATGGGGGCACTCATTGCCGGAGCGAAATACAAAGGAGAATTTGAGGAGCGGTTGAAATCTGTTGTCAAAGAAGTCATCAATGCCGAAGGAGAAATTATCCTCTTCATCGATGAGATTCACACCCTTGTCGGTGCCGGTGGCGGCGGTGAAGGTGCGATGGATGCGGCTAACATTTTAAAACCAGCCTTGGCTCGTGGTGAATTGCGTGCAGTTGGCGCTACCACCTTGAATGAATACCAGAAATACTTCGAGAAAGACAAGGCCTTAGTCCGCCGATTTCAAACGGTAATGGTTGATGAGCCAAGCACAGAAGATGCGATTTCGATACTCCGAGGAATTAAAGAAAAATATGAGAATCACCACAAAGTATTGATCAAAGATGCTGCGATCATTGCTGCCGTTGAATTCTCCCAACGCTACATTACTGAGCGACAATTGCCCGACAAAGCAATTGACTTGATTGATGAGGCGGCTTCAAAAGTTAGAATGGAAATCAATTCAAAACCTGAAGAGCTCGATGAGTTAGAACGAAAGATTATGCAATTTGAAATCGAACGCGAAGCCTTGAAGCGCGAAAATGACACCAAGAAAATTGAAGTATTGGAGCGAGAATTAGCGAATTTATCTGAGCAACGCGATGCTTTCAAGGCAAAATGGCAATCGGAACGCGATGTGGTAGATCACATTCAACGAAATAAAGAAGCCATCGAATCCTTTAAATTCGAAGCAGACCAAGCCGAAAAATCAGGAGATTACGGACGAGTGGCTGAAATTCGATATGGGCGAATCAAGGAGGCTGAAGAAACATTAGAGCAATTGAAGTCCGAGTTAATGAAGATGCAAGTCAATTCAAAAATGATCAAGGAAGAAGTGGATACAGAGGAAATAGCCGAAGTAGTTTCCAAATGGACAGGCATTCCAGTGAGTAAAATGATCGAAAGTGAGGTATCTAAACTCCTCCGCCTAGAAGATGAACTCGGTAAACGTGTCGTTGGACAGGAAGAGGCCATTGAAGCCATTTCGGATGCTGTTAGACGTTCGAGAGCAGGCTTGCAAGATGCACGACGACCGATTGGTTCTTTCATCTTTTTAGGAACCACAGGTGTTGGAAAAACAGAATTAGCCAAGGCACTCGCGGAATTTTTATTCAACGATGAAAATTCAATGACGCGGATTGACATGTCGGAATACCAAGAAAAGCATTCAGTTTCGCGATTAGTTGGAGCACCTCCGGGATATGTGGGTTATGACGAAGGTGGTCAACTGACAGAAGCTGTTCGCCGCCGTCCTTACTCAATCATTTTATTGGATGAAATTGAAAAGGCGCATCCTGATGTGTTCAACGTGATGCTTCAAGTATTGGACGATGGACGATTGACAGACAATAAAGGCCGCGTGGTCAACTTCAAGAATACTATAATCATCATGACTTCCAATCTTGGATCACATCTTATCCACGAAGCTTTTGATGATATTAAGCCTGGCGAATATGAGCGTGCAACGAAGAAAGCGAAATTCGATGTAATGGAATTATTAAAGCAAACTATACGTCCAGAGTTTTTGAACCGGATTGATGAAACAATCCTTTTCATGCCGTTGACCAAGCAAAACGTCCGGCAAATCGTACAAATACAGTTGGATAAGTTAAAGAAACAATTGCTAGAAAAGGACATTCGACTTGTGGTTACAGAAGATGCGTTTGAACATATTACACAAGAAGGCTACGATCCATTTTTTGGTGCACGTCCAGTGAAACGCGTAATACAACGTGAGGTATTGAATGAACTCTCTAAGGCCTTGTTGAGCGGCACAATTGACCGTAGTCAAAATGTGGTAATGGATATCTTTGACACGAAAATTGTTTTTCGTAAACCGATTTTAGAAACCGAGGGATAACACAAAATAAAAAAATGGTCCGTTGTAGCGGACCATTTTTCAATCTTTCGATTGGTAGGTAGGTTGTAATTGGTACGAAAACCTAAAAAATCACATTTTCCACTAACGAAATTTCGTGCCAATATCACAATTCATTAACTTTCAATAGTTTACAAATTTACATATGAATGTATTTTCCCAAATGAAGAAAATTTTCCAAGAAAAGGACAAGGGTAACGGATGAAGGACAAAAGACAAAGGACAAAGGACTTGATATTTACATAGGTGGTTGAGGTGCACCAGCTGTCTCGAAGAATGTTGGTTCCACCTCGGCGGAAACGTGAAGCACTCGAAGCATGTTGGCTCCACCTCGGCGGACACGTGAGGCACTCGAAGCATGTTGGCTGAGGCACTCGAAGCATGTTGGCTGAGGCACTCGAAGCCAAAAGTTTCGAAACATACTAAATGACGAAAAGGGACCGAAGCCCCTTTCCGTTATTACCTAACCTGATTATTCATGAAACCACTCTACGATAATCAAAACGAAGATACAATATTTGAATAAAAAAATGCAAATGTTTTAGAATAAAAATTTATCATTTAACCAAATAAAAATCAATTAATTCTATGACTATAAACGTGGAATTTGAATGCCTGTGGCGATTTGGACCTACGGAATTTGGTCGCGATGCGAATTTGATCCCTGCGGGAATTCTTGATTTGGTCCTTCGGAATTAAAAATTTGATGCTGCGCAATTTAGAATTTGATTGCTGCGCAAATTACGATTAAACGACACTCTTGACAAATCCCTTGAATTCCAGAAGGGACCCCGCCGCAGCGGACTTAACAGCAAATTGCTTTAGCAATAAATTCTGAATTTCCAGATAAGGAATCAAATTCCCGAAGGGATCAAATTCTGAATTTTTAATTCTCCACCTTTAATTCTCTATTAAAACAAGAAAGGGAAGCCTCGTTTGACTTCCCTTTCTCTTTTCAGACCACAAAGTTACTAACGTAAACTATGTTTAATTACCGGAGTTTTGAAGCTTTCGCCCTCCAACTGCAGGTAGTAAACTCCTGGTGTCAATTC